>JBKEDN010000259.1:0-25715 GCA_047975435.1 Draconibacterium sp.
AAACTGTTTGTCCCTGTTGCTTTGTATCTTGTCCTCATTGTATAAGAATATGCTCCTAAGATACTATTTACTATTATAATAGGCTGATTGGTAGATTTTTAATTTTTAGAGGTTTCCTTACATTTTTTATTCCAGGTTGCTAACTGGTGTCGTGTCAACTTTAAATTGACGTACCGTCACTCCGGATTTATTTCAGAATCTGCATTTTGAACAAAGATGCTGAAATAAATTCAGCATGACGTCGTGATAAAACACGTTTGACACGACACTAATAAACATGCGATTCTTCCTGCATTTCCTGTTCCGTGATTTTAGTTCGGTTCATGGCCCGCCAGAAATAAACGATGTAAGCCAGCACAAATGGGATCAGCAGCGAAACATAGCTCATGGCTACCAGCGTAAATTTGCTGGACGAAGCGTTTTGAATGGTGAGCGATGATTGCAAATCATAGATGGAAGGATAAAACGCCGTGTTGTTAAACCCTGCCAGCAAGAATAAGGCAAAAACCGTGAGGACTGTGCCCGCTCCTGCAAACCAGAATCCTTTGCCGCTGTTCATCAACAAAGTAGAGACAATTCCCCACAAAACACCCATAATACCTACGAGGAGAATAACCGTATTAAGTGGCATTTGCAGCACATTGTGCAGGTATTTATATTTTTCCATACTTACTTCACCCGTTACAGGATTTACAGCAAAACCATCTTTCAGCAAGAGCCAGATAAGAAAATACAGGAAGAAAACGAGAAATGGAATGGCATTGTAAAGAACTTGTTTCTTTGCCCGTGCAACAATGGCCTCGTGGTCAACGGTGAAAATAAAATACAAGGCACCGAGAACACGTGCCAGAAAAAAGACTGACAGGCCAAGCGCAACGTTGTGGAAGGTTAGTACAGCTTCCAGGCCGCGATACGGTGTTTGCCAGTCCACCTGATTCAGGTCGTTGAGCGAAAACATGGCGCCATTAAAAAAAGTGCCAACAGCTGTTCCAACGAGAACGGTTCCGAGCAGTCCGTTTAAAACCAAAAATATTTCGAAGGTTTTTGCACCCAGAAAGTTGCCAGGTTTTTTGCGGTATTCGTACGAAACAGCCTGAATAACAAAGGCCGCCAAAATGGCGAGCCACACCCAGTATGCACCACCGAAACTGGTTGCGTAAAACAAGGGGAACGAGGCAAAAAAGGCTCCTCCAAATGTTACAAGCGTGGTAAAGGTAAATTCCCATTTTCGCCCTAAAGTATTCAGGACGATGGTTTTTTCAGCTTCGGTTTTTCCCACCGAGTAAAGCAGGGTTTGTCCGCCCTGCACAAAAGTGAGGAAAACAAAAAGTGCCGCCAGTATTGAAACCAGCACCCACCAGTATTGCTGCAATGCTAAAAGCGATAAATTTTCAAACATAATTTTTCCTCCTTTTAATGTTTAGGCCCGGTTTTTATTTGACGGAACATGATTTTTAATTCGGCGATTAGCAGAACGGTAAACAGGATGGCAAAAAGCCAGAAAGTAGTTTGAACCGAGCCGGCGCTGATTTTTGTAACCGCAGAAAGTGTAGGCATCAGATCCTGGACTACCCACGGTTGGCGGCCAACTTCGGCAACTATCCATCCGGCCTGGCTGGCTGTGTATGCCAACGGGATGGAGATGATTGCGAGCCGCATAAACCATCGTTTTTGATCGAAAGTATCTTTCAGGATAAACACCAGCGAGAAAAAGAAAAGCAGGATGAAAAAGAACCCGAGTCCTACCATGGTGTGAAAACTGTAAAACGTTAAGGGGATATTTGGGATCAGATCGTGCGGATCTTCAAAATAGCCATAGCCAAAGTATTTAAAATAATTTTTCTGAAAGGCCTCGCTTGTGAGTTCAGCTTTTAGTGAAGCGGCAAGTTGGCTGTCTTTGTTTTTCTGAGCTTCCTTAAATTGTGTTAGTTTTCCGATAGCTACTTTTCCGCGCTTTATACGCTCGTAATAGGATAGGATACCGTATTTTTCGTTTCCGTTTACCAGGTCGTTTACTCCTGGTACAAAAGCATTCCAGTCAAGAAAAGCCATGTACGACAGAAAGTTGGGGATTTCCAGTTTCAGGTTAAAATCCTTTAGGTTTTCGTTGTTGGGATCGGAGGAATTGTCGGAGAAAAAACCGACAGCGACCAGTCCGGCGCCTTCACTTCCATTGTACAAACCTTCCAGCGCGGCAAATTTCATGGTTTGGTCGTTGGCAATGGTTCGGGTAGAGTTATCGCCGGTTATAACCAGGTACAACGACGATAACAAACCAAAAACCGCAGCCACCAAAATGCTTTTCTTTGCCAGCATTGATTCCCTTTTTTTCAATAGGTACCAGGCAGAAATTCCAATCACAAAAACCGCTGCGAGCACAAAACCGGAGGAAGTTGCATGCAGCCATTTATCAACTGCTGTTTGCGAAAACAGGATATCCCAGAAATTTTGCATTTCGTTTCGGGCTGTTTCCGGGTTAAATTTCATGCCAACTGGGTGCTGCATCCAGCCGTTGGCCACCAAAATCCACAGGGCCGAAAGATTGGCGCCGATGGCGGTTAACCAGGTGGCCAGCAGGTGCGTTTTTTTACCCACTTTGTTCCATCCAAAAAACATGATGGCAATAAAAGTCGATTCCATAAAAAAGGCCAGAATACCTTCGATGGCCAGCGGCGCTCCGAAAATGTCGCCAACAAACCAGGAGTAATTCGACCAGTTGGTCCCGAACTCAAACTCGAGGATAATTCCTGTGGCCACGCCAATGGCGAAGTTGATCCCAAAAAGTGTCATCCAGAATTTGGTAATCTTTTTCCATTCTTCGTTGCCGGTTTTCACATAAAGCGTTTCCATAAAGGCAATGATAAAGGTGATTCCCAGCGTGAGCGGAACAAAAATCCAGTGGTACATGGCCGTGAGTGCAAATTGTGCCCTCGACCAGTCAACCAAAGATGCATCAGCAATTTCAATCATTCGTTTTTATTTTGAGTTGGTTAATACTTCCAGTACATGATTCCCTCTTTCCTGGTCGGTTTCAAAATTTGATTTCAGGAAATTGGGAAAGAAGAAAATCCGGAGGATCACAAACATGATGAACAGTTTCACCAAAATGATGACCCACACCTGACGGCCCCAGCTGCCCATTTCTTTAAAACCGCCGGAATAGAAGTTCCATATCTTTTGAAAGAGATTCTTCGATTTCACTTGAATATAATTAAGTTAATATTTTGTATTTCAGTCAAATATGGCACATTGGAATATCGGCTGCTTCGATACCCGTGGAACTCGTCCCGAGTGCTCGGGACTCCTTTCATAAAAAAAAGTCTTATTTCATTTAGTGGACGGTTGACAAATTTGGTTTTTAATATAAAATCCTGAAATTAACCAAAAAAGAACATATGGTTGAAAAATGAATGTATTTTAAAAACATGTATTGTAATTTTAATTCTCAAAATTGCTATAAATAAAGAATAATATCCGGTAAGTCCGACAAAAGATTAATTAGGTTGAAGGTGATAATTGCTAATTTTTAGAAGATAGGTAGTGAGTTAGTAACTTAATTTCAGAAAGTGAAAAAAATCATAAATAAAATTGACATAAGTTCAATATATTTGTTTCTGAAAATTGTTTTAAAGGCATTTGATTGTCCCAAAAGTACTATGAAGAATAGAGTGTCATCCGGTTGAATACCGGTGGTTGTTTGCCGGATGATGTTTTCTCATCAGCAAAAGATGTCCTAAAAATTAAAATCATAATAATGAATACTACAGATGTTTTAGTCATTGGTAGCAGTGCAGCTGGGTTGGTAACGGCGTTAACTGCGCGGCGGGTTTATCCGGCGAAAAAAATAACAGTAACAACAACACAGCAGAAAACGCTGATACCATGCGGTATCCCATATATTTTTGGAACCGTAAAAAGTTCAGAAAAGGATATTTTGCCTTCGGATAAAATGTTTGAGGCCAATAATATAGAGATGCTTGTGGACGAAGCTGAGTTGATTGATCTGGACGCGAAGACTGTAAAATACACATCGGGGAAAGTAATCGGTTACGACAAACTGGTAATTGGAACAGGTTCAACGCCCAATAAACCTAAATGGTTAAAGGGAACGGACTATCCAAATGTGTTTACGGTTCCAAAAAACAAGGTTTATCTCGATCAGATGCAGGAATCTTTACAGCAATTCAAAAAAATCGTAGTTATTGGCGCCGGCTTTATTGGTGTCGAGATTTCGGATGAATTGAAAAAAAGTGGCAAAGACATTACGCTGGTAGAAAAGTTGCCACACGTTTTGCACCTGGCTTTTGATGCCGATGTTGCGCTGCCTGCCGAAGCTTTGTTACAGGAAAGGGGAGTAAAGGTTGTAACCGGTCAGGGCGTTTCAGAAATTACCGGGAACGGGAAAGCCGACGGTGTAAAACTTGAAAATGGTGAGTTGCTGGAAGCTGATGCTGTGATTCTTGCCATGGGTTATCAACCCAACACGCAGCTGGCACAAAAGTCGGGTTTGGCTGTTACTCCCAAAGGTTTTATAAAAGTTGATGATTATTTGAGAACAGAACATCCGGATGTTTTTGCCGTAGGTGACTGTGCCGAGAAAAGAGATTTCTTTACCCGTAAACCAAGCCAGGTGATGTTGGCCTCAACCGCTTGTGCAGAGGCGCGTGTAGCCGGGATGAACCTGTTCAAACTGTCGGCGATCAAAAATTTTATTGGTACCATTTCTATTTTTTCCACGGCTTTGGGTGAGACCGGTTTTGGAGTGGCCGGAATTACGGAAGCGCAGGCAGAAGCGGAGAATTTCAACATTGTAACGGGTACTTTTCAGGGGATTGATCGGCATCCCGGAACATTGAAAGATACGCACATGCAGTATGTAAAACTGATTGTTGGAAAAGAATTGGGTGTTATTCTGGGAGGTGAAGTGATGGGTGGACTGTCGGTTGGTGAACTTACCAATACGATCGGGATTATTGTTCAGAATAAAATGACACTTAACTCGCTGTTGACAGCGCAAATCGGAACACACCCATTACTAACTGCCTCTCCGGCTGGTTATCCGCTGATTAAAGCGGCGGAGAATGCTTCCACGAAGTTGTTGTATCGGCAGGAGTGATAGTTAAAGGGAGTATAGTTTGGCGCTCCCTTTACTTTAGTTTTAGTTGTCCGGCCAGCCGGGTAACAAAAGTGGCAAATGCTACCACCGAAACGGAGCTGACAGGCATTAATATGGCTGCTACAACCGGCGAAAGATTTCCGCTGATCGCAAACGAAATTCCTATAATGTTATAGAAAAAGGAAATAATGAAAGCTACTTTTACTATGCGGAGCGAAGTGTGGGTAAAGCGGATAAAGCTTGCCAGACGGTGAAATTGCACGGCTTCAAGCACGGCATCACTGGCAGGTGAAAAATGATAAGCTTTATCAGCAACCGTTAGGGCAACATCACTTTGCATTAATGCTCCCGCATCGTTTAACCCGTCGCCGGTCATCAAAACCGTATTCCCCTTGTTTTGCAGGTTTTTAATAAAATTAGCCTTATCTCCCGGTTTTTGGTTGAAAAGCAAATGATTTCGGTCAAAATACGTTGAAAGGTAAGCAGCTTCCGCATCGTTGTCACCCGAAATAAGATACAGCCTGAACTGCTTTTTCAACGAGCTTAAAACTTCGCCCAATCCGCTTCGGTACCGGTTGCTAATGGTATAATGGCCTTTGAGCTGTTCGTTGATGGCAACAAAAACGGTTGACGATTTTTGGGAAGTTGCGTTTGATTGTCCGGTAACATATTCTTCCGAACCAATCCGGATATCCATATTGTTTATTTTTCCAAACATTCCACGTCCGGCTACTTCTACAAAATGCTCGGGTCCATGATAGTTCAGATGATTAAAAAACTGGTTTAAAGCAGCGCTTAACGGATGGGTGGATTGTTTGGTGAGTGAAGAAACTGCTTCCAATTCGGTAGAAGAAAGTGATTCGCCCGAATATTCAACTACATTCTGGTTGGGTTGTGTCAGTGTTCCGGTTTTATCAAAAACAATGGCATTGATGTGGGCAAGCTTTTCAATTACATCAGTGTTTTTGATGTAGAGGCCTTTTCGGCCAAAAATACGCATGGTATTCCCAAACGTAAACGGAATGGAAAGCGCCAGCGCACAGGGACAGGCTACAATTAAGACTGCGGTAAAAACAAAAATCGCCGTATGCATCTCGCCTTGAAACGCCCAATATGAAAAACCTGCAACGGCAATGGCAATAACGATTAGTGTAAAATATTTACTGATGCGATCCGAAAGGTTTTTCAACGAGTCGCTGGGTTTGTGGTAAGTGGTATCCTGGTTCCAAAGTTTAGTGAGGTGGCTTTGGTTGACCTCCTTTTTTACTTTTATACGGATGATCCCGCCCATTTGGCGGCCACCGGCATAAATAAAATCTCCGGTGTTTTTTACCACAGGTGTCGATTCTCCTGTCACAAAACTGTAATCGATGCGTGCATCTCCTTCCAGTAATTCGCAGTCGGCAGGTATCAGTTCTTTGTTGCGAATCAGCAGCTCGTCATCCACCACAATTTTTTCCAGAAGAATACTTTCCTCCATTTGCTTGTTGATTTTTGTAACTGCAATCGGAAAATACGACTTGTAATTTCGTTCAAACGAAAGCGCTTCGTAGGTTTTTCCCTGAAACCATTTGCCCACCAGCAGGAAGAAAATCAGTCCCGCCAAACTGTCGCAATAACCCGGTCCGGTACCTGAAATCACTTCGTAAGAAGTAACTGCAAAAAGTACGATGATTCCAAGTGCAATCGGAAGATCAATACTGATATTTTTCTTTAGCAGATTTTTGAAAGCCGAGATGTAATAATCGCTGCCACTGTAAAAAGCTACCGGGATTACGAGGATGTAACTCAGGAAACTAAACACCGACTGTAGTTTATCGCTCAGTGGTTCGCCATTAAAATAGGCAGGCAAACTGTAGGTCATCACATTCACAAAAACAAAACCTGCCACCCCGATTTTGTACAACAGTTTTTTGTAGGATTTATCGTCTTTTTTGTCTGATCGGCTTTGCGACAAATCGGGAATATAATGAATGGAAGAAAGTAACTCAACCAATTGACGCAAGGTAATTTTGCTTTCGTCGAAAGTAATGTCCACCTCTTTTTTTGTAAAGTTGACAAAAGAATGTTTTACCCCTGAATGCAATTTTTGAAGGTGTTCGAGCAACCAAATGCACGATGCACAATGGATAACGGGAATGTAAAACCGTACTTTTGAAATTCCACCTTCAGAAAACGAAATGAGTTTCTGCTTTACTTCGTCGTTGTCGAGAAATGCGTATTTGTTTCCAAATTCAGTGGTCTCCACTTTAATTCCGGGGGTTTCCTCCAGTTTGTAGTAGTTGTAAAGTTTGTTTTCGTTAAGCAACTGATAAACGGTAAGACAACCATTACAACAAAAGCGCAGGTTGTTCCACATTACAGGCTCTTTGCCGCAATCGGCCCCGCAATGCACACAGCTATTTTCTCCCTGTTTACTCATTTACCTTACAACAATCTCCTTTTGTTTCCCCGTGCAATTCCGCTGCTTCTGATTGAAGGCTTTTTTCAAATTTTTGTTCGATCTTTTGTTTTGGCGGGCTCAGGTAGGGAATTCCCAAACTCAGTCCACGCAATATAAACAGCACCCCGACAACCACTACCAGCACCGGAATCAGCTTGTTAATGCTTTTACGGACTGCCAGGCTCATTACATTTCCGGCCAGCGAAATCGCCAGTAACATCGGAATGGTACCCAGTCCGAAAAGAATCATGTACAACGAGCCTTCCACTACACCACCGGTACCGATCGCTCCGGCAATGGCCATGTAAACCAGTCCGCAGGGAAGCAACCCGTTTAGCATCCCGATAAAAAACAGGCTTTGAAACGAACGGATGGCAAATAGTTGAGCGATGGTTTTTTTGAGCTTCCCGACAAATGAAAACCAGCTTTTATTGAGATTATACTGGTTTTTGAAAAGTGCTGGAAACAGGACGGAGATAATCATTACAGCGCCCATCAGTACGGATACTTTTTGCTGAAAACCAAGCAGGTGCAAACCCTGCCCCAGCAGACCAAAAACGGCACCCATAATTCCGTAAGTAATGGTCCGTCCGATATTGTAAAGGGCACCTCCAAATATTTTTTGCAAAATGGTATTTCCGTGTAAAGGCAACGCAACGGCAATGGGGCCGCACATGCCTGCACAATGGAAGCTACCCATTAATCCGAGTACGAGTGCTGAAAAAAGAATGGTCATGGCAATATTCTTAATATTTATTTATTTCAGTTGTTGCCTTTGGTATAAATTGTTGAACTAAGTTCTTTCTCAAGCTCTTCAACAGTTGGCAAATTACTTTTAATTTTGTCGGGAACGGATTTACTAAGTTCATAACCGGCAATTCCAATGGGTTGCGAAATGCCCCGAAGGGCATACTCGGCTTCTATCTTGTTTTTATCTTTACATAACACAATCCCAATGGTTGGGTTATCTGATCCGGTTTTTAATTTATCATCCACCGCCGATAAGTAAAAACTTAGTTTGCCGGCATATTCGGGTTTAAAACTTTTTGCTTTTAATTCAACAACAACGTAGCACCTGAGTTTGGTATGATAAAAAAGCAAGTCTAAATAGAAATCTTTGTCGCCAATTTCAAGTTTGTATTGTCGTCCGATAAATGCAAAGCCCGTCCCCAATTCCAAAAGGAATCGGGTGATGTGTTTTGTTAACTGATCTTCAATATTCTGTTCGTCTGCATCCTTTTTCAGTGTCAGAAAATCAAACAAATAGGGATCTTTTAAGGATTGGTGGGCTAAATCGGAGCCAGGTTTGGGCAATGCTTTTGAAAAATTAGTAATTGCTTTACCTTGGCTTTTGTAAAGATCTGTACCAATTTGCATATCAAGAATACTTCTGGACCAGTTATTTTCAATTGTTTCCGACAAATAGAACAAGGCCTCGTTAATTGTTCCCGATTTGCTGAAAATCAATATATTGTGTCCCCATGGAATTTGTGCAACAAGCTGTTGCACTTTTTCAAATTTGTTATGGTAAAACAAGTAGAATCCTTTCATATAAAACAGGTTTCGCCTCGAAAAACCCTTTAAATCCGGGAATTCTGCTGCCAGGTCTTTTTCAAGTTTGTCAACAACCGAATTTCCCCAGCCTTCTGTTTCCTGTTTTTCATGCAGCTCTTTTCCTATTTCCCAATACAAAAAAATAAGCTCCCGATTAGCTGATAACGCTGCCTTTAGTTGTGTTTGTTTAATTCTTCCCTTTAGCTTAACCAGCCAATCGGTATATTCGGAACCATATTTTTCTTTTGGCGTCATTCTTCGTCAATAACTTTTGCTGATATTCTAAATATAATAAGTTGTCTCCGGTTCAAATTAATATAGAAATAAACTATTTACTGCACATTTACCGGTTGCTGTACCTGGTATTTTATTCCCTTGGTGTACCAGGTAAATTTAAGGATGTACCTTCCGTTGCTCAGGTCCGATCTTCGGAAAGCAACTTGCTTGGTTTGTGGTTCCATTGTAAAGTTGATATCTCTTCTGCTGTCGGAAGGTCGATAAAGATACATGCTCCCGGAGTCTATCTTTGCAGCAACCATAGAATCGATTACGATCTGAAGGGCCTCGTTTGTTAACTGGATATCCAGCGCATCCTGGAATTCTTTCGATCGTGCTTTTACTCTTATCTCTTCGGAATAATCCACGCCTTTTTCATAATAATCCTTGTGAACAAGGTTTACCGTTTGCCGCGATGCAAAAATGATAAACACGGCTGACCCGGCTAAAAACAACACCAAAAAAAGAAAAATGCCTGTACCCCATGTAAATTTCTTCATAATAACTGATTCTAATTTTCTCTAAACTGATAACTGCCAACTGTAACTGAACACGAAGACTCAACGACACAAAGGTTATGAGTTGTGAGCCAAGCTACGAGCCACGAGCTTCAAGCTGCAATTTTATGTTGTTTTTTATTCATTATACTATTTCTAATTCCTAAACTGCAAACTGTGACTGCTTACTGTAAACTCATTCCTACGGCCCTACAAAAGTGGTTTGATATGTTTCCATTAGTTTATTATTGCTGAAAATACCAAATTTAATTTCGGTTTTATCTCTGGTAATTTCCTGCTTGGGAATATACACCAGAAAAGTGGATTCAAACTTGTCCTGGTCTTTGATCACCATCGAATTGCCTGCCATCTGAATTTTCCCTTTGTGCGACAAAAGCCGAAGTTCCAGCGGCATTTCTTCATGCGTTTTGTTGACAATTTTTATGTTGTAAACATTTGAATAGCTTGAATCCTGTTCCTGGTAGAGTAGTCCAGGAGTACGTAAAATCGTAGTCTCAATTTCGGGGCGGGAAACCAACGTGAAAACAAAGAACGAAAAGATAATGAACAATACTGCTGTATAAGCCCGGTTTCTAGCGTTCCAAACAGTAGGGTGCCCTCCTTTAATGGCTGCTTCCGAAGTATAGCGAATCAAGCCCTGAGGTTTCCCGATCACTTTCATAATTTTATTGCACTGGTCGATACACGCAGTACAGTTGATGCATTCGAGCTGTGTGCCGTTCCGAATATCGATACCGGTAGGGCACACCGAAACACATTGTTTGCAATCAGTACAATCGCCGCTTCCCCGTCCTCCGCGTGGCTCCCCCCGCACATAATCGTAGGCAACCATAATTGATTTTGAATCGAGTAAAACTCCCTGCATCCTTCCGTATGGGCAAACCATTGTACAAATTTGCTCGCGGAAAAACGAATAGATCCAGTAAAAAATTCCTGAAATAAGCAGCATGATTCCAAAGCCTCCCAGGTTTTGGAAGAGGGGTTCTGATATGAGTTGCAGCCATCGTTCACTCCCGATAAACCACATCAGAAAAACGTTGGTCATTGCAACCGAAATCAGAATAAATATGCCGTGCTTAAGTGTTTTTTTGAAGATTTTTTTTGTTGTCCAGGGACTGTTGTCCAGTTTGTGGCGTTCGCGGTAATCACCTTCAATCAGGTATTCAATCCGCCTGAAAATCATTTCCAGAAAGATGGTTTGCGGGCATGCCCAACCACACCATAAGCGCCCGTAGGTTACAGTAAATAACACGATAAACAGTACAAACGACAACATCAGCAATGCCAGGATAAATGTATCCTGAGCCCAGAAAATAGCACCAAAGATGATAAACTTTCGGTGAGCGATATCGAGTAAAATCAGTGGATTTCCGTTGATGCGGATAAATGGAACTGCCACCCAAAAGGCCACTAACAACCAGGCCACAATAGTACGGCGTTTCCACCATTTGCCTGCGGGCTTTTTGGCATACACCCATTTTCTTCCTCCCCGTTCGTTAAGGTTGATCGGTTTATCGCGGTATGTTATTTCCTTATTTGGCATATGTTCAAAATGAAGCTAAAAAAGGGGGAAGAAACTTCCCCTTTCATTTTTATATCTGAAATTTCTAGTTACTACATTCAACACCTTGCGGAGCTTTTGCATTGGGAGGGTTCGATCCTTTCAGGCTAAGCACATAACTGGCTACTTTCTGAATTTTCTCGTCGCTGATCTGGCTTTTAAAAGAGGTCATCCCTTTTGCCGGAACTCCGTTTTTGATCACATTAAACAAACTCTGTATATCGCATCCGTGAATCCAGTGTGTGTCGGTCAGGTTGGGGCCAACCGCATTTCCTTCTCCGTTTATTCCGTGGCAGGCCATACAAGCCATGTCGGTATAAATTTGCTTGCCTTCTGCCAATGATGCTTCATCGGTAAAGGCTACCAAATCGTCAGCAGATAGGGATGCAATCTGGTATTGTTGATCGTGCTTTGCAGATTTCCTTGCGTATTCCGCATCCTGGTCATCGCCTTCTTTCAACCAAAAGAAGTAGGCTGCATAAATAATCGCCCATCCAATGGTCACGTAAAAAAGAAGCATAATCCAGCGTGGCGGAGGATTGTCGAGCTCTTTAATCCCGTCGTAATCATGATCAGTAAGATGTTCTTCCTGTGCTGTATTTTTGTTTTTTTCGTCTGACATAGTTTTACGATTTAATTTGAAGTAGGAAAGTCGTCGGATTCTCCATCCGCCAGTATTGAGTTTTTAATGGTCTCCATTTCTTTGTTTGGAATTCGCATGGTACGAATGGTGATAACAATAAAAAGAGCCACAAAAATGAGTAATCCGATGATGTAAAAAATCTGGATTCCTTCGATACTCGTTAACAGGTCACTAACAATCTTCATGTGGTTTTATTTTTCTTTGTTCTGTTCCTGAAGTGTGATAAGTACGTAACTTGTCAGCTGTGCGATTTGTTTTTCTGACAGCATGTTTTTGTATGGCACCATTCCTTTTGTTACGTTTCCTTCTGCAATCGAATGAAATACTTCGGAAGGTTTGTTTCCTTTAAGCCACTCGTCGTCAACCAGGCTTGGAAATGCCGGTGGTATTCCTTTTCCTTCGGGGCCGTGGCAAACCACACAGTTGGCCTGAAACAGTTTCTTTCCTGCTTCCAGATCCTCCGGTGTATCCAATAACGTGATTTCCTTGGCTTGCTGTCCGGCTGTTTCATGGTGTTCTTCTGTTACAGCGGCATTTTCACTCGAAATATCGCGCCCCAGTTTGTGGAGATAGGCGATAAGGGCAATCATTTGTTTCTCCGGGGCAAGTTCAATTCCCGAAGCTTTCAGGTCATCCGAAATGGTTTGAGCCTGAGCCATCAGGTCGCCCACCGCTTTTTCGTCGTAACCTTCTTCGTACGGAACCCCAAGGGTTTGCATCGCCCTTATTTTTTTGGGAGTGGTACTGAGGTCGATATTTTTAACTGCCAGCCAGGCATAATTTGGCATGATGGATTCCTCGTTCATTTTTTGCGGATCCATGAAATGGTTGTAGTGCCAGGCAGCGTTTTTATACATAGGGCCGCCAATTACACCGGCACGGGCCAAATCAGGCCCAGTTCGGCGCGAACCCCACTGGAAAGGATGATCATAAACAAATTCCCCGATTTTGGAATACTCTCCATAGCGATCGGTTTCCCAGCGGAAAGGGCGTACCATTTGCGAGTGACACAGGTAACATCCTTCGGCAACATAAATGTCGCGGCCCTCCAGTTCAAGTGGTGTATATGGTGTAACCGATTCCAGTTTTGGAACATTTGATTTAATAAAAATCATCGGTATAATTTCTACAGCCCCACCAATCGATAGTGCAATAAAAGTCCAGATTGAAAATCTTACAGCTTTGCGTTCCATCCATCTGTGAACAGTTTCGGTAAGCGGGTTGCGTTTTCCGGCCAGTACAAGAGCGGGTGCTTCTGATGCTTCATCGTTTACAAAGCTTCCGGCAGCCATTGTTTTGGCCAGGTTAAATACCATTATTAAGAAACCACCAAGGAAGAGGAGTCCGGCAAAAATACGCACCACGTACATAGGCACAATCTGGGTTAAAGTTTCCAGGAAGTTTGGATATGCCAGGAATCCCTCAGGAGTATATTCCTGCCACATCAGCCACTGTGTAACAGCTGCCCAGTACAACGGAATGGCATAAAGCAGAATGGCCAGTGTTGACATCCAGAAGTGAATATTGGCAAGCTTTTCAGAAAACAATTTCGATTTAAAAAGCTTTGGAACCAGCCAGTAGAGCATACCAAACACAAGTCCGCCGTTCCAGCCCATACCACCAATGTGTACGTGTGCAATTGTCCAGTCGGTAAAGTGTGTAATTTGGTTGACGGTTTTTAACGACATCATCGGGCCTTCGAAGGTGGACATACCGTAAGCGGTAACACCTACTGCGAGGAACTTAAGTGCAGCACTATCACGCACTTTGTCCCACGCACCGCGTAAGGTCAGTAATCCGTTAATCATACCACCCCAGCTGGGCGCAATCAGCATAATAGAAAAAGTTACGCCCAATGCCTGTGCCCAATCAGGTAACGAATGGTACAGCAAATGGTGAGGGCCGGCCCACATATACAGGAATATGAGCGACCAGAAGTGGATAATCGATAATTTATAGGAATAGATAGGCCGGTTGGCAGCTTTGGGAAGATAATAATACATCAAACCCAAAAAAGGAGTTGTGAGGAAGAAAGCCACTGCATTGTGGCCATACCACCATTGTACTACAGCATCCTGGGCACCGGCATAAATTGAATAGCTTTTAAACAATGAAATGGGCAACTCGAAAGAGTTTACCACATGTAAAATGGCAACACCCAAAAATGTTGCAAGGTACCACCAAATGGCTGCATAAATGTGTTGTACACGCCGAACAATAATTGTCCCAATCATGTTCCACCCAAAAATCACCCAAATAATGGTGATCAGAATGTCGATTGGCCATTCCAGCTCGGCATATTCTTTACTGGTAGTGAACCCTGCGAGCAGGGTTACTGCTGCCAGAACAATAATTAGCTGCCAGCCCCAAAAGTGAATCTTACTCAGGGTGTCGCTAAACATGCGGGTTTTCAGCAGTTTTTGCATTGAATAATATACGCCTGCAAAAATGGCATTTCCAACAAAGGCAAAAATAATTGCATTGGTATGAAGGGGCCTTACACGCCCGAAGGTGGTAAACTCCAACCCGAAATTGAATGCGGGGAAAGCCAGCTGCGTTGCCGCAAGAATTCCAACAAGAATACCAACTACACCCCATACCAGGGTGGCGAGGATAAATAGCTTAACAGTCTTGTTGTCGTAGTAGAATTTTTGATTTTCCATAATCTGGATTTATGTCGTTTGTTTCTTTTCGTCTTTCGTTTCTATCTCCGGTTCATCATCATCGAATAATACCCTGATAGAAGGCGTCTCATTGTCATCGAACTGGCCATTACGCACCGCCCATATAAAGGCTCCCAAAAAGATGAGGGCAGCCAGCAAACTTACTCCTATCAGCAGGTAAAAGATATTCATGATACTTTTATTCTTTTCCCAGGCGTCTGATTCTGGTTATCTGGAAAACTACATAGCCAATAGCAAGCCAGGCACCGCCAACGGCTGCAAGGTACGAGAGTAACAACCAGGTTTGAATATTTTCGTTGGTTGACCATAAAATCTCTTTTCTAATCAGTTTGGGCTGAGGTTTAAGTTGCCCCACTTTTGCGGCATCCAGAATAACATGGTCGGTTACATAACCTTCATCCAGTTGCACCACTATGTTTACCATTCCGTTTTCATCACCAATCAGTGTTTCAGGAATTGAATATTCAGCGCGGCCGTCGGCATTGGTCAGGATTTCGCCAATCGGTAGGTTTCCAAAAGCCTTTTTGGCTGAGATTTTTACCGCTGCGTTGGGTAATTTCACATACGACCCGTCTTTGGTTTCTACTTCGGCAAAAATTTCTACTTTCTTTCCCACTTCGTTAACCGAAGCCAGCAGCTTTGCTTTTTGAGGTGGTGCATCAACCAAAAGTTGTTCATGTGAGGGATCAAAGTTTCGGATAAAATTGATCAGTCTCCAGCGATCGTCTTCCGAAATCATTGTTTCAAACTGAGGCATACCGCCACGGCCTTTGGTGATTTTGTAAAACATTTCGCCATCTGTATTCTTCTGCATTTGCTCCGAAATCATATCTGGCGGCGGAGGTACCAACGGTAATCCATTGTGTTTCCCCGGATCACCATGACACGATTTACAGTTTTTCATGTACAGGTCTTTCCCTTTTTTTACATTGGAAAGATTGTATTCTGACGGATTGGTCATTCCTTTCTGTTCATCCGGAACCAACCATTCCTGTGCGATTCCCTGATATGCAGCCATCAGGGTAATTACTAATGTTATTATGAATTGTTTCTTCATCTTTCCTTAGTTTTTGGGTTCCGAAATAATTTCTCTTGAAATACCTTTTTCTTCCGCATATTCCCAGATGGTTATAACCGGAAACATTTTGGCCAATATTGTAATAATTAACAGTGCTGCGGCAAACGAAAAAATGGTAATCATTATTTCAATGCTGGTAGGACTGTATTGCTGATAGTTGGCAGGTACATTCTGAATCGGCAAAAACGGGTGTTCCAGGGTTGGAATTACAATAATGTATCGTTTAAACCACGATGCGATTAATACAAAAACTGAAATGATTGTTATCGGAACTGGCTTCCTGAAAAATTTGTTAACCATTAAAATGATCGGCAGGATCAGCCCAAAAAGCTGAGTAGTCCAGAACATAGTTGCGTATTTTCCGGTAAAAAGATTGGACAGGTGGATACTTTCAGCAGTTTTCATTTTATAACCCGGAACCAGAAATTCGTTGATGTTGAAATAAAGATAAACCAGGCACACCAATACAAATAGTTTTCCCATCATGTTAAAATGATAGTCTTCAAAATAATCCTTTAACCCGTACCGCACCCGGTAGGAATACATTGCAATAATAACTGCTGCTACACCGGCTACAAAAGCCCCGGCAACGAAATAAGGGCCAAAAATGGTAGTATCCCAGCCCGAGCGCAAGGTAGCAGCAAACAACCAGGATGTAACCGTATGAATGGAAAGGCCCACCGGGATAATAAGAATCATCAGGATACGCATGGAATGCGCAATCAGTTTATATTGTGCAGCATTGCCTTTCCAGCCCAGCGCCAATATGCTGTAAATCTTCATTTTCCATTTCGGAATGTCGTCTGATCCTTTGTCGCGTAGCAGCGCCAAATCCGGAATTAGCGGCAAGTAAAACAGCAAAACCGAAATCGTAAGGTAGGTGGTAACCACTGTAACGTCCCAAATAATGGGCGAGGCAAATCGGCCATGAAGGAATACGTTTAAAAACCTGTCGGGGCGCCCCATGTCATTGATAATAATGATTCCGGCAAGAGCAACTCCTGCAATGGCAACCTGTTCGGCCACCCGTGAAATTACTTTCGACCATTTTATTTTTAGCAGGTGTAATGTCGAACTAATCAGGAACCCAATTAAGCTGACAGCCACAAAAAATACAAAGTTGGCAATATACATCCCCCACGATACGTAATCACGCATTCCGGTAACTCCAAGGCCATCGCGTATCTGAATACCCCAACCCCACAGTCCGACAAGTGCGAATATGATTAGTATGAAGTACCAAAAATTGGTGAGTTCGTCTCGCTTTACAATCGAACGCGTAAGATCAAACGTAATTTTATCTAACAATTTCCGGGATTCTTCCGGCGATTTGGTTTTATCCATGATGCTGAAATTAGTTGATTATGAATGGTGTTCTTCTATTTTACCCTGAAAAGGGAAGGCTCTGTCTTTTGGTGGTAAATAATATACCCTTGGTTTTGTTCCCAGTTCGGGCATTAAGGTATAACCGGCATTGTCTTTGATTAGCCCGCTAAAACTGGTTGTTTCGTGGGTGGTTCCGTTGGTAACGGCATCTTCGTTCTGGTCTCCGAACCAGTAAACACCATTCGGGCACGACGAAACACAGGTTGGAAGTTTGCCATCGCGTAAACGGTCGGCGCTAAACAGGCATTTTGAAATGGTGCCTTTTTTCTGTGGCACATTGGCTTCAATATTATAGGTTACGCCCTTGTACTTTTCTGAATCACGCGGCTCGAGCCAGTTGAATACCCTTGCAGAATAAGGACAGGCAGCAATACAAAAACGACATCCAATGCAACGTTCATTGTCGATCAGTACAATCCCGTCTTCACGTTTAAAGGTTGCATTTACCGGGCAAACTTTGGTACACGGAGGATTGTCGCAATGCTGGCAGGGCTTGGGCATATAATAAGGTGCCGTATCTTCGGCATCCTGCATTTGCAGCACGTTAATATGATGTTGTTCCGGCCTTAACTGGTGATGCCGCTGGCAACCTTTCATACACTCGCGTGCATTCCGGCATTTCGAAAGGTCAATCACCATTACAAATTTTCTTCCGGGTAAGCCTTCGCGGCCACGCTTTTGATTTTCCGAAAGACTTGGCATATCGGCAGGTTTGAGTTGTGATTTCTCTACCGTAACAAGCTCACCGCTTGAGGTAAGTAGGGTAATCGTGTTGCCATTGGTTGCTTCAACCTGTGTACATGAATTCAAAATTGTAGAGCCTCCAACAACTCCTGCTGCACCAATTGATACTCCCAGAGTTTTCATGAAACTTCTGCGCGATTTCTTTTCCATAAACAGACAATTTTTATCAACTAAATTCAAGGATATTATATTCCTTAGGAAGCGAAATTATAAAATATGAGGTTCGTAGCAAATACTGTTTTACTTCAATTTAATAAAAGATGAAAATGTCTCAGATAACTAAATCTTAGATAGTTACGGATGAAGTTGATTAAATTTTCAACTTTTATTCTCAAATAAACTGTTGATTTGAACGTCAATAGCAAAAAACATATAAATTTTCTTTAAATAAAGTTTGAACAAACTAAAACTCACAATTGTTTCATTGGGTTTTTTCGTTCTGTCGCATGTGCGTTTTCGATAAAAATAGTAAGCGAATTTATATGTTGTAAAACATGTTTTAAATATATGGTGAAGGTTTTTATTTCGTGAAAATAGCGTTTTTTGCCGGTTTGTTCTTCCTCTTCTGTTAATTGTTTGCCGTCTTTTTGTTTTCCTTAATTATGAACAAATGATTTTTAGTAGTTCATTGCCGCCGGCAGATAATCGAAAAACATTAAGAAACAGCCCATTTGCATAAACATTCAGAAGCTTTTGTGGTTTTAATATCGAATTAAAATGAATTGATGGTCATTTAAGCTTTGCTGAGTATTGTGGTTGTGTGTGCAACATTTCAGCAAGTATATCAGAAAAATAAATTAAAGACAGAGCCTGCTAAAACTGGATTAATAAAAATGAGAAATCAGCTTATCACAAAAATTCTGATTGTCACAGTCCTGCTATTTGTGTTTGGTGCGATCCATTCACAGGAAGTTATTAATCCCTCCGCTACGAACGATGATGTTGAGATTGGGGTTGTAGAGCACCTTGATGATTTTTTACCCGATAGTATTGCTTTGACGAACGAGGCCGGTGAAAAAGTTTGGTTGGCTGATGTAATTGATAAACCAACGGTGATCAACTTTGTGTATTACCGTTGTCCCGGAATTTGCAGTCCTTTAATGGAAGCCGTTGCGGGGGTGATGGACAAATCGGAACTGACTCCGGGCAAAGACTACCAGGTTTTAACCATCAGTTTTGATCCGACAGAAACCATTGATTTGGGAATTCGCAAAAAGAACAATTACCTGAACCTGATGAACAATGCCGACAAAATAGAAGCAGCAAAAACAGGCTGGAAGTTTTTTGTTTCCGACAGTGCCAGCATTATCAGGGCGACCAATGCAACAGGTTTTAAATACAAGAAGAACGGTAACGATTATCT
Organism: Draconibacterium sp.; assembly: GCA_047975435.1. GTDB lineage: Bacteria > Bacteroidota > Bacteroidia > Bacteroidales > Prolixibacteraceae > Draconibacterium. The sequence continues at coordinate 19,367 of JBKEDN010000259.1, forward strand.
ACATGCCGCTTCTTTAACAGTGGTAAGTCCTGAAGGTAAAATTACCCGTTATCTGAATGGCTTGTATTTTCTTCCTTTCGAATGGAAAATGGCGATAGTGGAAGCTTCAAAAGGACAATCGGGGCCTACACTTAACAAAGTTTTACGATTTTGCTTTTCATACGACCCGAAAGGTCAAACATATGTATTAAATATCACAAAAGTGGGCGGAACACTCATCATGTTTTTTGCTGTAGTGTTACTGCTGGTTTTGGTAATAAAGCCAAAACGTAAGAAGTCAATTTAAACAAAACTTATGCAAACAACTGCTGTTAACGGAGCAAATTATTTAACCTATCAGGGAAAATACAAAGGTTTGCTCGGATGGATTTTATCAACAGACCATAAACGTATCGGGCTGTTGTACCTGTATTCAATTGCTGTAATGTTTTCAACAGGAGTATTACTTGGGCTGGCCATGAAATTTGAATTACTGGCCCCCGGTAAAACAATTATGGAAGCTCAGACTTATAACTCCGTTTTTACGGTTCATGGCGTGATCATGATTTTTATGGTTGTAGTACCCGGCCTTCCGGCGGTTTTTGGTAACCTTATGTTGCCAATTATGATTGGGGCCCGCGATGTGGCTTTCCCAAAGCTAAACCTTTTATCGTGGTGGTTGTACGTTTCGGGAGTATTTTTGGTGTTGGCAGCCTTGCTTTTTGGTAAAGGTTCGCCTGATACCGGCTGGACTTTTTATGCACCTTACAGCTTTAAAACCGGAACAAATATGTTGCCCGCTATTTTTGGGGCTTTTGTTTTAGGATTCTCTTCGATTCTTACCGGGCTGAATTTTCTTGTAACGATTCATCGTTTGAGATGTAAAGGAATGAAATGGACCAAGCTTCCGCTTTTTGTATGGACACTTTATGGAACGGCGTGGATACAGTTACTCGCAACTCCGGTAGTAGGAATTACGCTCGTACTTGTTGCCCTGGAGCGTGTATTTGGTGTTGGTATTTTTGATCCGGCGCTGGGGGGAGACCCCATCCTGTACCAGCATTTGTTCTGGATTTATTCGCATCCGGCGGTTTATATTATGATCCTTCCGGCTATGGGAGCTATTTCAGAGATTATTCCAACTTTTTCGCAAAAACATATTTTTGGATACAAGGCAATTATTGCTTCTACAATGGCCATTGCATTTGTGGGCTACCTTGTTTGGGGGCACCACATGTACACAGCCGGTATGAGCGGAACGGCCCAATATTATTTTTCATTATTAACCTTCATTGTGGCCATCCCAAGTGCAATAAAAGTGTTCAACTGGATTTCGACCATGTACAAAGGTTCGATTAATATTCAAACACCCTTTTACTGGGCAATATCGTTCATTTTTGTTTTTATGATCGGGGGCTTAAGCGGACTTGTTTTAGGAGCACTGGCTGCCGATGTTCATGTGCACGATACTGCTTTTGTTGTAGCCCATTTCCACTACATTGTTTTCGGCGGAACAGGTTTTGCCTTTTTTGCCGCAATGCACTACTGGTTTCCCAAAATTTTTGGAAGAATGTATGATAAAGCCTGGGCCAATACCGGGTGGTTGGTTTTCTTAATCGGCTTTCTGGCCCTTTATACTCCAATGTTTTATTTGGGGTTAATGGGAATGCCCCGCCGGTATTACGATTACCTTGAAGAGTTCCACGGAGGTAACATCCTGAGCACTTTCGGCTCGTGGGTGCTGGCAACCGGTTTTATCATCATTGTTGTTAACCTGGTGCGCTCGGCACGTAAAGGACCACCTGCCGAAGCAAATCCCTGGCATGGTAAAACCCTTGAGTGGACAGTCCCATCGCCACCTCCGGTGTTAAATTTTGACAAGGAACCGGTGATCGGAGAAAAAGACGGACCTTACAATTACGAATAAAACTTAACTAAACGGATATGGAACATGCACATCATGTAGAACATCCCGATATGTACGATGCCGAGTCGTCGAAAGTCGGCATGTGGTTGTTTATTTTTACTGAGTTACTGCTTTTCGGTGCCCTGTTTGTGGTATATGCGGTTTACCGGTATATGAATGCTGATGCCTTTCACCTGGCAGGAGAAGAGCTAAACCGGGTAATCGGAACCCTCAACACCGTTATTCTTTTGATAAGCAGTATGACCATGGCAATGGCAACCACCGCGTTGCAGAAAGGACAAAAGAAAATGGCCATTGCTTTGGTTGTTTTTACCTTTTTAATCGGTTTCGCCTTTCTGGTAAACAAGTACTTTGAATGGAATGTGAAATTCTCGCACGGAATTTGGCCGGGATCAGAATATATGTTAAACGAAATGAGCCAGGGAGAAATCCTCTTTTTCGGGCTTTATTTTGTAATGACCGGTTTACATGCCCTGCACATTATCATCGGAATGACCATTATGGTTTTTGCAGTACGCGGCCTGTTAAACGGGAAAGTAAATCCCGACAGGCCTTCGTTGCTCGATAATTGTGGATTGTACTGGCATCTGGTTGACCTGATCTGGATTTTCCTGTTCCCTTTATTCTATTTAATACACTAAAACTGAATCAATATGTCCGGAGAAAAACATCACATAGTTCCTTATCGGCTGTATTTTTTTGTGTTGATAGCCCTGCTGATACTTACGTTTTCCTCGGTGTGGATTACAAGCATCGAGCTACGGGAATACACAGTGGCTGCTGCCTTATTGTTTGCCGTGGTTAAATCGTACCTGGTGTTAGCCTATTTTATGCACCTGAAATACGATAAACCCTATATCAAGATTATGGTTGGCTTTGTGTTCGCCATCTTTTTGGTAATGATAGTGATAACCTTTTTAGATTACCTTTACAGATAGCTATGAACTCAGAAGTGACTCAAGCCTCGAATTTTGTCCAGGGTGTAGATACTGCCTTTCTTGTGACTCTCGGGATATCTTTTATATTCCTGATCGGTTTAACTGTTGTAATGTTGTATTTTGTATATAAATACAACAAAAAGAGAAATCCGAAAGCCACACAGATTGAAGGAAGTACAAAGCTCGAAATCATCTGGACCGTCATTCCTTTTTTACTAACTATGTTTATGTTTTATTACGGATGGGCCGCCTGGAAACCCATGCATAAACCACCGAAAGATGCAATGGAAATTACGGTTTACGGCAGAATGTGGAATTTTAGTTTTGAATACGATAACGGAAGAAGGACCGATACGCTGTTCCTGCCGAAAGATAAACCTGTTAAACTAAACCTTGTTGCTATGGATGTGATTCATAGCTTATATATCCCTGCTTTCAGAGTAAAACAAGACATGGTTCCGGGGAAGAAAGACAATTTTATGTGGTTTGAGCCGCAAAGAGAAGGAACCTACGAATTGTTTTGTGCCGAGTATTGTGGCTTGCAGCACTCGTACATGTACACTTATGTTGAGGTGATGAAAGATTCGGCTTTCCAGGCCTGGATGACTGACACAACAAGTGTTTCAGCTTCGGTTGCAAGTGTTGAATCACCGGCTGCAACCGGGCAGAGAATTATGAAGAATATTGGCTGCTTTGCCTGTCACACCATAGACGGAACAAAACTGGTAGGGCCGAGTTTTAAAGGAATTTGGGAAGAAAAACAAACCGTTGTAACCGGGGGCGAAAAACGCGAAATTACAGTGGATGAAGAATACATCAAACGTTCGATTTTTGATCCGAATGCCGACATAGCAGATGGCTATCAGAAAGGATTGATGCTGACATACGAAGGACAGCTTTCGGAGGATGATGTGAAGAATATTATTGAATATCTGAAAACAGTTAAGTAACAAAAACTGACAGAATGGGCGGGTCGATAAGCATGGTGAAAACAAACAGAACGCTGGATTTTAAGCAACAGGTAAAAGTGGTTTACGAACTGGGGAAAGTCCGTATTTCGCTGCCCATTGCTCTTTCTGCAGTTACCGGTTATGTATTGTTTCGGCATGTTATGGATGCACAGGGCTGGTTACTGGCGCTTGGGGTTTTCCTGATGTCGTGCAGTTCGAGTGTAATCAACCACTGGCAGGAGCGAAACCTGGATGCACAAATGCCCCGCACAAAAGACCGCCCCATTCCCTCGGGCAGGATCAGTGCCAATGGTGCTTTTTTGCTTGCTGTGGCTTTTGCTTTTACCGGTTCAGTAATTTTATTGATTTCAAGCCCGGTGATGGCCCTCGTATTGAGTTGGTTAACACTGTTTTTTTACAACGGTGTTTATACACCCATGAAAAAAATATCAGCTTTTGCGGTTATTCCCGGTTCGATGGTGGGAGCTTTGCCGCCATTGATTGGCTGGGCTGCTGCCGGCGGAAGCATAACTTCAGAGTTAATACTCATTGTAGCAGCTTTCTTTTTTATCGGACAGATTCCTCATTTCTGGCTCTTACTGCTCATGTTTGGCGAACAATACCAAAAAGCGAGCATGCCCAGTCTGAATCAGCTTTTTAGCAATGACCAGATAAAGCGTGTAACTTATGCCTGGGTATTGACTACCATTGGCTCGGCATTGCTGGTTATTTTCTTTGTAATCAATAATCGGCTGATTATGTTTTTACTGATGTTTTATATTTTTTACCTGCTATTCTCTTTAACCCTGGCGGTTTTTCTGCAAAAGGAATTCAAAGTCAGGCCCGCATTTTACAAGCTCAATTTTCTATATCTGTTTATGATGATTTTTCTGATCGTTGACAGTTTGGTAAAGACTTAAATGCCTGATAAAGTTTTGGTGCCTTTTATTTCGTTACCTTTACAGCGCCGAAATTTATTTTTTACATGAAATTTTCAGAACTCGGAATACACGATGACTTACTGGATGCCATCGAATACATGGGGTTTAAAGAAGCAACACCCATACAGGAACAAGCGATTCCAATTATTTTGGACGGGCATGATATGATTGCCTGTGCACAGACAGGAACCGGTAAAACCGCCGCATTTCTACTTCCGGTGCTCGACATACTGGCCGATATGCCCGGAGGCGAAACATCAACGCTTATTATTGTACCCACGCGCGAGCTGGCCATGCAAATCGATCAGCAGGTTCAGGGAATCGGATATACGCTCGGAATTCATTCCATTGCCCTGTACGGTGGTGGTGACGGCGATGAATGGGGACAGCAAAAAACAGCACTTACAAAAGGTGCCGATATTATTATTGCTACGCCCGGGAAACTGATTTCGCACCTGAACCTGGGATACGTGAAGTTTGAAACCATCGAATTTCTGATATTGGATGAAGCCGACCGCATGCTCGACATTGGTTTTTACGACGATATTGTGAAAATCATTTCCTATCTGCCAAAAGACCGGCAAACCTTAATGTTTAGTGCCACCATGGCGCCAAAGATACGGAAACTGGCTTCGCAGATTTTGTCCGAACCTAAGGAGATAAACATAGCAATTTCAAAACCGGCTGAAGGGGTTTTACAGGCAGCCTACCTGATTTACAATAAACAAAAGAATGATCTGGTGGCACATCTTATTTCCGAAAACCCCGATTACAACAGCATTATTATCTTTTGTTCCACCAAACGGGCAACAACCGAATTGGCCCGCATTTTACAGAAGAAAAAATTTGCAGCAGAGGCAATTTCTTCAGATCTCGAACAATCGGAACGCGAAAATGTACTGAACGGATTTCGTTCCAAACGAATACGGATTTTGGTAGCTACCGATGTAATGAGCCGTGGTATTGACATAAAAGACATTAACCTGGTTATTAATTATGATGTGCCGGGCGATGCCGAAGACTATGTACACCGTGTGGGGCGTACTGCCCGTGCCGATTCAACCGGAGTGGCTTTAACACTGGTGAACGAGGACGATATGTACAAGTTCCACCAGATTGAGACACTGATTGAGCGCGAAGTATTTAAAATTCCGATGCCCGAACATCTTGGCTCCGGACCCGAATGGAAAGTGCCTTCAAAAGGCAGAAAAAAGGGGAAAGGTAATTTTCACAAGTACAAAAAACAAGGTGGTGGAAACCAGGCAAAACACCGGAAAAACTATCAGAATAAAAAGAAAAATTAAGCTTCAATAGAAGTAGCATATTGTACCGTTTTTCTATTTTTTAACCCTTAAAAGTTGTGGTATGAAACAAACATGAAATTTTTCATTTAAAAATTACAAAAACAAGAATGAACAAATTTTATGAGAGAGCGACGGATGGAGCGGTTCCATGAGTTTCAAATTTTTAATTAACTCATTAACCGGTAATTAAAAAAGACTGCTTATCTCCTTGGGTCAAGTTGTTTTTGTAATATCATTAAATGTAACTGGTGCTGTATCTACGGCTTGTTGCATCAAGCGATAAAATAGTTTTCCTCGGTATGTTGATAGC
>JBKEDN010000313.1:0-20866 GCA_047975435.1 Draconibacterium sp.
GGAAACCTGGCCTGAAAATCAAAAATCGTTAGGCTTTTAAATTGTTGCTCCATATTATTATTGTTAGATTCCCCCAATTTACTGATTTTTTAGTTATTGACAAAATGCCTAATTCAATAAGCAAATTTATTCCTGATCAATTTCGAAAAATGTTTATTAGTTACTCTCAAGCCATTAATAAACAAGAACACAGAGATGGCCCTCTAATGCTCTCAAAATTTAAACGTATAGAAATTACACAGCATGAATACCTGGAATATGCGATATTTTATACGCATTACAATCCGGAAAAACATGGCTTAATACAACAATTCGCCGACTATAAATTTAGTTCCTATAAAGCTTTGTTGTCCGAATCAGCAACAAGAATCAACAGATCACTGGTGTTTGATATCTTTCAGGGAAAAGCAAATTTTGTGGATTTCCATAAGGGATGGCATACGGAAAAAGAGGATATAATTCTTGAATAAGAAAAAGGATCCGATCCCTTTGAGGGATCGGATCCTTTTACCACTTGTAAACAATTGAATTAATATTCATTCCGGCGCCTACCGAACAGAAAACGGTATAATCGCCATCGTTTACTTCGTGGCCTTCCATTTTACCTTTCATTACCAAATCCAAAAGCGTTGGAACGGTTGCGGTAGAAGAATTTCCGAGTCTGCGGATACTCATCGGCATTACCCCTTCCGGGATTTCTTTTTGCCCGTAAAGTTTGAATAAGCCAGCCAATATTACCTCATCCATTTTTTCGTTGGCCTGATGGATAAATACCTTTTTTACATCTGCCAGTTCAATACCCGCCTTTTCGATACTATCTTTTACTACTCCCGGAACGGTTGTAATGGCGTAAACATACAACTTGTGCCCCGCCATTTTTATAAACAGTTCATCGCCCTCGTAATCAGGATTACTGGACCGCCCAAGTGTAAGCAGGCTGGCATATTTAACAGAATCGGAACGGCTGGAGTGTGAAATAATTCCGGTTGGCTCGTTACTTTCAATCATCTCCACAACGGCTGCCCCGGCGCCATCGGCATAAATCATCGAATCGCGATCATGCGGATCAGAAATCCGGGAAAGGACATCGGCGCCTACTACAACACCGCGTTTCATAAAACCACTTTTAATGTATGCGTCGGCAACAATCATCGCCTGGGTCCAGCCCGGACAACCAGAAACCACATCATGACAAATACAGGCCGGATTTTTTATGTGCAATTTCTCTTTTACCTTATTGGCCAGGCCCGGCAAAACATCGGTACGTACATTTCCTTCGAGAATGTCGCCAAAGTTATGGCCAACGATAATAAATTCGAGGCTTTCCTTTGAAATTCCCGCAGATTCGCAGGCATTTTTGATTGCTTCGGTAGCCAAATCAGATGTTACCTGATCTTCAGCCACATACCTACGCTCCTGAATATTGGTAATCTCCTGAAATTTCTGAATGATTTCTTCGTTGGTTTTATCCGTAATTTTCTGACCTCCGGGAGTATAAAACTCGTTTTTCAGAAAATGATTGTTTTTGATTATTGTTGGCGGAATATAACTACCTGTTCCAATAATTCTTGTGTATTTTTCTTTTGCCATAATCCTTCAGCTCAGCCGTAGCCCTATCCTTTGTATTTTTTCAATTCAAAATTTTCTCCGTCGAACACCCCGTATGAATACGATTTAATCCAATCGCCCAATAAAATAAACCGGGTGTTGCTGTCCATTTTTTCGTTTACCAGGCGATGCCGGTGTCCCATCACAAAATAATCCACCGGGTTAGCCTTTAAAAAGTCTGCGGCAAATTTATACATTCCATCCTGAACTACCATAAAATCATCTTCATAATCATTTTTTGATAACCTACTGGATGCTGACCACTTATGCGCCAGCCAGAATGCAAAATTTGGGTGCAGCCTTGAAAACAGCCACTGCATGGTTTTATTTGTAAAAATCTTTTTCAGAAACAGGTAGCCTTTATCAGACGCATCGAGGCCATCGCCGTGTGCCAGGAAAAATGTTTTCCCCTTTATTTCGGTAATAAACTGTTCGCGGTGTACTACTACACCAATTTCCTTTTCCAAGTAATCAAACACCCAAACGTCGTGGTTTCCTGTAAAAAAATGCACCGGGATTCCTTTGTCTGTCAGTTCGGCAATCCGTCCCAAAATACGGGTAAACCCCCGCGGGACCACTTTTTTATACTCGTACCAAAAATCAAAGATATCGCCCATCAGGTAAAGCTCAGCAACATTGTCTTTTATTTCGTCGAGCCAGCGGGCAAATAACAACTCACGTTCCCGGTTGTTTTTCAGGGCCGGAGCACCCAGATGAACATCAGAAACAAAATATATAAGCCCTTTATCAGACAAGGTTTTTATGATTTGAGATTATTTTAAGAGGTTGCCGATTGCTTTGTCGAGTGCCGGCCCCTGAAGATTTTTTCCGACCACGGCCCCTTCTTTGTCGAGCAAATAATTGAATGGCACCGAAGTAACATTAAAAATCCGTGTTGCGAGAATACTTCCTTTCATATCGCCTACATTAATCCAGCTTAACCTGTCCTGATCAATGGCATCGACCCATTCTGCCCGATTTTCATCAATACTCACCTGGTAAATTTCAAAGCCTTTTCGTTTGTATTTATCGTATAGCTCTACCAGTACCGGGTTTTGAATACGCGAACCCCTATCAACAGCTGCCCAAAATTGCAACAATACCACTTTCCCTCTCAACGAAGAAAGTGCAATTTCTTTTCCGGCCGGATCGGGCAAAACCAATTCGGGGCTATTCTCTCCCTGTTCTTCAATTAGCTGCCGCATGCGCTGTGCCTGCTGTTCGCGCAGAAATTGCAAAGTATTGTTGTACAAAGCCTGCACCTGCTCCGATTTTGGATATACAGCATTCAATGCTGATGCTGCGGTTTTCATCATCTGAAGGTCGCGAACAATATAGTACGGATCGTTGGTGCTGAATTTCTGATACAAAGCGAGTACACTGGCCATGGAGAAAGGATTTTCCCGCACGAAATTGGTAGAAAAATCGATTTGCTCCTGAATAATCTTTTTGTATTGTTCATCCCATTTCGGACGAATATCATCATAATCAGGATTCCCTTTATACAGGTTATTCAACGATTCAAGAGAATCGAGCCGGTACTGTGTTTTCTTAAGGTGCGAGTCGAGCATTTTAACCTGTTCCGACCCAATAGAGCCACTTACATTGTATTCGCGATAGAAATTGACAGCATCGGCTTCCACTACCACATTTTCAGCCGAATCAACCAAAAGTGTAATAAAATTCCGTTCGCTGAGTTTTAACAAATAATAGGTTGGCATATTGGCCGTTCCTTTAAATTCAAACTCGCCGTTCTTGTTTATTTTTACTTTATTGGCCGGCATTACCGAAGCGGTATGAACCTCCTCCAGGTAAATCGTGTCTCCTGCAGCATGTGTAATTACACCTTTAATTATGAACTGGTTCTCCTTTTTCGCGCAGCTTCCCAATATAAATACTACTGCTATCAATAAAAACAAAATCCTGTTTGTCATTCCAAATATTTAAAGGGCGTAAAATTAATAATTTTGAATACAGTAAAAACAGCCTGCAAGCGAAAATAACATATTTTAAAGCTCATTCATTTTTATACTTATCTGATTGTTTTTCAAGCCCAAAAGAAAAACCATTCCATACTTTGGTAAAAAACCGGGCTAATTACTTGCGGATTATATGTATCATAAATTTATTTTTGCCAAAGTTTTAAGGCTCAATTGCCGATGAATACTCAACCGTCAAAATTTTTCAATAGGTTTGTAAAATGAATATTTACCATTCTCTTGAAAACTTTGCTGCCCGTACACCGGTGGTTACCATTGGTACATTCGATGGATTGCATAAAGGGCATCAACTTATTCTGGACCGGCTAAAAAAACTGGCCGCGGAAATAAACGGAGAAACCGTGGTATTTACTTTCTTTCCGCATCCGCGGGTTGTTACATCACCCGATGAATCCAACCTTCGGCTTTTAACAACAATGGAAGAAAAAACCAGGCTTTTTGAAAAATATGGAATCGACCACCTGATTGTTTATCCGTTTAACAAGGAATTTGCCGCGATGGAATATTCTGATTTTGTGCGCGAAATCCTGGTTCAACAAATCGGAACCAAATGTTTGGTAATTGGTTACGATCATAAATTTGGGAAAGACCGCCAGGGAAGTTTTGATTACCTGCAGCAATGCGCAGAAAAATATGATTTCAAGGTAGAAAGAATGGATGCGTTGACCGTAAACGACGACAACATCAGTTCAACAAAAATAAGAGCGGCTTTACAGGACGGGGATATTCGCAAAGCAAACCATTATTTTGGGCACGAATTTACGCTGCACGGAACAGTTGTAGGTGGCAAGCAACTGGGACGAAAACTGGGTTTCCCAACCGCGAATATTGAAGCTTCTGACAAACACAAAATCATTCCCGGATATGGTGTTTATGCCGTAATGATTGAAATTGACGACATAGAATACAAAGGAATGCTGAATATTGGTACCCGCCCAACGTTTAACAAAAATGCGGATAACCGAAGTATCGAGGTGAATATTTTTGATTTTACCGACGATATTTACGGGAAAAAAGTATCGCTGAGCTTTATCGATAAAATTCGTGAAGAACAGAAATTTCCGGGTGTTGAGGCTTTGGTTGAACAACTTCGGAAAGACAAACTGGCAGCCATCGAAATACTAAAAGACCATTAGTATTATTCCTACTAAATTCAATTCAGGTTCTTTATTAAAAGTACAGGTTCCGAAAAAAATCGGGATAAAGACCCGTAATTTGAAGCTGGCTGAATACTAATGCTCAAATACCAGGTCGCAACTTACGGGCAAGTGGTCGGAATAACGAAAATCCAGGGTTTGAAAATTGTAAGCCTTCATTACTTTGCTATGTAAAATATAATCGATACGAAACGAAGGCAGCTCGCCCACATAGGTTCGTCCCACTCCTTTACCCGAATCAACAAAAGCGTCTTCCAAATTTTCACTTAATGTGTGGTACGAATAAGAAGTTGGAGTATCGTTAAAATCGCCGCAAACAATAACGGGAAAAGGCGACTCGTCAATGTGTTTCCGGATGGTTTCTACCTGTACCGCTCTCATTTTCCAGCCATCGCGCATTTGCTTTAGCAGTACCTTGGCGGCTTCCTTGCGTTTTTCTTCTTCGGAATCAACCGACTCAAGAACCGCATAATTGTTCCGGTCGATGTGGTACGACTGCAAGTGAATATTGTAAACGCGAATGGTATCCTGTTCAATTTTCACATCAGTAAAAATACTGATATTGCGTGTGTCCTTAAAACGGATTTCGCCCATATCTACAATTGGAAAACGCGTCATGGTTACCGACCCGAAGGTGGAACTCGAACTGGCAAATTGGTAGTGTTTTATGTTCTCCAGTTTATCAACCGTTTCTGCCAGGTTAAAAATATTGTTCTTTCGTAAGCGCGACTCCTGAAGACAGATAATATCTGCTTTCTGTTCTTCAAAAAAAGCTACAAAATCTTCTGCATTTAATTTCCTGGCACCTTTATCGTCTCCCCCTGTAAAATGCCTCACATTATACGACAAAACCTTTACACCCCCGGATTCTGCATTTCTTGCCCCAAACTGGTAGAAACTACCGATAAAACCAAACCCCAGAAGTATTGCAAGCAAAGAGAAAAGTGAATACCTTTTTTTGAAGATCAGCCAAAATACGGCAAATGCAATGTTTCCGAGCAACAAAAAGGGATAGGCCAGCCCAAACAAGGCGGGTATCCAGTATTGATTTGGCGGAATATAAACCGATAAGTATGCCGTGACTAATGCCAGGATAACCAGGAAGTTAAACACTAATATTATATTTCTGACAGTCTTTCGCACCTATTGTTTTTAGTTGGCTTTGCTTGTTACTCTACAAAACGCACAAGGCCGCAAAACCTTGCTTTTTGATGCTACCAAAATAATACATTTCGGGCAATTTCACCTGCTACACCGCATCATGCGATTTCGGCTGTTAATATCTTTTTTTAGCTGAATTTCCTTAAAACCCATTGTCTGAAGCATATCGGCCGTTTCTTTTCCCAGGTTTTCATTGATTTCGAAAAACAAAAATCCACCGGGTTTCAGATGCCTCATGGCCATTTCGGCAATTGTACGGTAATAAATAAGCGGATCGGCATCGCTCACAAACAAAGCGCCTTTGGGCTCGTATTTCAACACATTGGCTTCCATCAGTGCCTTTTCGCTTTCCCGCACATATGGTGGATTACTGACAATAATATCCTGCAACTCCCAGCTATATTCTTCCCATTTCAGAATATCAACCTTACGAAACAATACATCCAGGTTATTTAGGCCGGCATTGTGCTTTGCCACTTGCAAAGCCTCTTCCGAAATATCCACACCCAAAATATTTGCTTTTGGGGCACCGGTTTTTAAAGCCAGTGAAATACATCCGCTTCCGGTGCCGATATCAATTATCCGGGAGTTGTTCACATTTTCAATTTCCAAAATCCAGTTTACCAGCTCTTCGGTTTCGGGGCGGGGAACCAGCACTGCCGGCCCCACTTTCAATTTTAGTCCATAAAATTCCGTTTCACCCAAAATATACTGAACCGGTTCAAACAATTTAAGACGCTCAACAATTTGTTTTACGGGTTCCCGGTCCTTTGTGTCAAAAACACGATCTTTCTGCAAAATCATGTCGGTATATGACAGGCCAAATACCGATTCTATGATTAACCGGACAAAAGCATTGATCTCGGAAGAAGGATAGAATCCGTTCAATTGCGATTCGATGTATTGAATAGTGGACTGCATTGTTTATTTTTGCGCTACAAAGTTAATTTTTCCGGCCAAATGAACACCGACGAAAAATACATGCTGCGTTGCCTGGAACTGGCACGAAAGGGAACCGGATCGGTTTCACCAAACCCAATGGTGGGCTGCGTAATTGTTTACCACAACACCATTATTGGCGAAGGTTATCACGAACGTTGCGGTGAAGCGCATGCCGAGGTAAACGCTGTTCGATCGGTTACAAATCCTGAATTGCTAACTGAAAGTACTTTATATGTAACGCTCGAACCCTGCGCGCATTTTGGCAAAACACCGCCCTGCTCCGACCTTATTGTGGAAAAGAAAATTCCAAAAGTGGTTATCGGCACCATCGACCCGTTTGCAGAAGTGGCAGGAAAAGGAATTGAAAAATTAAAAAATGCCGGAATAGAAGTGACGCTGGGAGTGTTGCAAAACGAATGCAGGGAACTCAACAAACGTTTTTTTACTTTTCACCAAAAACAAAGGCCTTATATTATTCTGAAATGGGCGCAAACACAGGATGGTTTTATTGATGTGAACCGCAATTCTGCTGACTTTGGCGAGCCAACCTGGATAACCGGAAACGAAGCCCTAATTCGTGTACACCAGCTTCGTGCCGAAGAAGATGCCATTATGGTAGGTACCAACACTGCCGAAAAAGACAACCCCTCGCTTACCGTACGCCATTGCGAAGGGAAGAATCCCTTACGAATTATACTCGACCGCAAGCTCCGGCTCTCCAAAAACTTAAAACTTTTCGATCAATCAACACCTACATTGGTAATCAATTCTTTTCTGAATAAAACAGAAGAAAATACGGAATTCATTTCTGTTGACTTTGATACAAACCTGCTCATCCGCATATTGGATATTCTGTATCAGAAAAATATTTTATCGCTGATTGTGGAAGGAGGCAGGCAACTGCTGCAAGCTTTTATCGATCAAAATCTTTGGGATGAAGCACAGGTTTATACCGGGGCCAAAAAATTTGGGAGCGGGGTCCCGGCACCGGTTCTTGACTTAAGCGATGCAACAAAAGAAACCATTGGGAAAGATGAGTTGCGCCTTATCCGAAATCCAAACCAGGGTTAATAAACCCGTGGCCCGTTGGGAATAATCTGGATTTTCAAAACGTGCTCTACATACATAAAATAGTAGAAAAGCTTGTGGTTCATCTCAAAGCCATAATCTTCGCCGGGCTCGTAACCAATTACCGGCTCAAAATGCCAGTTTCGGGATGGCGATGCACACCTGGCATTCCAAGCCAGCACATACTGCTGATTCCAGTCTTCGTAGTAAGTCTGTGAATGATACTTTGCCGGCGAATTATGCAGTTGATACCAGCTTTCAAATTTCTGATCAAAGGTTTCAACATCGTATTCCACCGAATCCTGCGACGCCACTTCCACCGTACTTTTGTTCACTTCCACCGCCTTTCGCTGCGTATTACAGGCCAATGCACCCACCAGTATTACCACAATGAAGAATAGCCTTCTCATATTATTAATATCTTTAACCAATTCTTTGATACGAAATTAATCTGAATATTGTTTTTTTAACGTAAAATTCGGACTTTTATGTTCATGCAAATTTGAAAAAATGTTTGACTGGAACCAATTCTCAGGGTGGTTTTATTTGGCATTCGTAATTACGGCAATACCCGTTGCCATCATGGTCATACTCGAAAAGCGATCCCCTTATAAAACCGCTGCATGGATACTTGCGCTTATTCTTCTCCCCATTGTAGGTGTATTGTTTTACCTCGTTTTTGGGCAAGAATACCGAAAACGAAAAATGTTTTCTCTTCGCGGACTTAAGGGACTAAAAGAACTGCGTAAAATAAGCGCCCGGCAATTACGCCGGATTGAGCAAGGCGATCATCAAAATGAAGTTTCTGAATACCAGAATATTGTACGGCTAATGCTAAACAATTCGAATGCCCTGCTTACCACCGGAAATAAAACAAGCATTCTGCCCAACGGAGAAAATACCTTCCCTGCAATTTTTGAAGCCATTGAAAAGGCAAAGCACCACATTCATCTTGAATTTTACATTTTTGCCAACGATAAAATCGGCACCCGCATCAAAGAATTGTTACTAAAAAAACGGGCAGAAGGTGTTGAAGTACGTGTAATTGTGGATGATGTGGGAAGTTGGGAGCTTCCACGGAAATTTTACCGTGAACTAAAAGAAAAAGGCGTTGATATTTACCCATTTATGGAAGTGCGCTTTCCCCGATTAACCTCAAAGGTAAATTACCGCAACCACCGGAAAATTATTATCATTGACGGAAAAACAGGTTTTATTGGTGGATTAAACATTGCCGATCGTTATTTGGAGGGATATCCCGGTCTGGGCGACTGGTACGACATGCACCTGAAAATTGAAGGTGATGCCGCAGCTACTTTACAGATTATTTTTGCTGCCGATTGGTTTTTTGTTTCCCGGGAAAACCTGTCGGGACAAAAATATTTTCCTGCTTTTAGTGAGGCACCCGGAACTCCGATACAAATTTGTGCCGGTGGCCCCGATTATGAATGGGAAGGAATTGCACAGGCCTTTTTTGCCGCCATCGTAAATGCCCGGAAATGCGTTTATCTGGTTACGCCATATTTAATGCCTCCGGCAGAAATGCTGATGGCATTAAAAACAGCTGCACTCAGCCAGGTGGATGTCCGCATTATTATTCCGGAAAAATCGGATGCCCGCTTGTCAAAATGGTGCTCTTTTTCGTATGTCGAGGAATTGCTGGAAGCCGGAGTCCGGATTTTCCTTTTCAAAGCCGGCTTTATTCACAGTAAATACATGCTGGTGGACGACAGTTTTTCAACCATCGGAACCAGCAATTTCGATTTTCGCAGTTTTGAAACCAATTTCGAAGCCAACGCTTTTATGTACAGCAAGGAGTTTTCAGCCGAACTGGAAATACATTTTTTAAACGACCTGCGAAATTCAGAAGAAGTCAACCTGCAGCAATGGCAACAACGGCCTGTTTTGTACAAGATACGCGAATCGCTGGCGCACCTTGTTGCTCCTATGTTTTAGGAGATCAGCAACAAACTGCAATACACAAGCTGTAAGCTTCTATTGTCATGTCAATTTTGAATAGACGTACCATCATTCCGAATTTATTTCGGAATCTGGATGTTGAGCAAAGATGCTGAAATGAATTCAGCATGACGCCGTAACAAAACAAGTTTGACAAAACCAACTACGGGAAACCAAATTCAGGTTAAAACGGCAAACTCCCCAAATCCAGGTTTCCACCCGAAAGAATGATTCCCGTTTTTTTGCCTTTCAATTTGATTTTCTTTTCGAGAATTGCCGCCAGCGGAACTGCCGACGAGGGCTCAATAATAATTTTCATCCGCTCCCAGATCAAACGCATGGCAGCAATAATGTTTTCTTCTGAAACCGTAACAATGTCATCTACTTTGTCCATAATAATGGCAAAATTCCGTTCGCCCAGCGAGGTTAACAAACCATCGGCAATGGTTTTGGGCTCTACCGACGGAATACGGGTTTTGCTTTGAAAAGAGCGGAATGCATCATCGGCACCCGCAGGTTCTGCTGCAATTACCCGGCAGGCAGGAAGCAAGTATTTGGCAGTAATAGCTGTTCCACTCAGCAATCCTCCGCCGCCAACAGGCGCCAGAATCAGATCAAACCCGCCTTTGTCTTCGATCAACTCTTTAGCGGCAGTTCCCTGTCCGGCAATCACATTAAAATTATTATATGGGTGAATTTCGCTTGCACCCGTTTCTTTGATGATGGCTGCCAGTGTACTTTCGCGTGCTTCCAGGGTTGGCTTGCAAAAAGTAATGTTTGCCCCGTAACCGGCCACCGCTTTCTTTTTAATTTCGGGTGCATTGATGGGCATAACAATGTGAGCGGCAATTCCGCGCATACGTGTCGCCAGCTCCAGTGCTGCGGCATGGTTTCCTGAAGAGTGGGTTCCCACCCCGTGTGCTGCTTCCTCATCCGAAAGCGAAAAAACAGCATTGCAGGCTCCCCTGAATTTAAAAGCGCCCACCTTTTGAAAATTCTCGCACTTGAAAAATAATTCAGCACCCACTATTTTGTTAATACCCGAAGACGAGAGAACAGGGGTTCGGTGCGCATATTTTTTTATGATTTCGTGCGCCTTTACAACATCACTGTAAACAGGTAAGTCCATTTATTCAGGTTTTGAAAGTTTTTTGTTCAGCAAATCATAATCGGTATTGTAAATTGAAACCCGCGAGAGCTCGCGCATTCGTTTTAAACCCGAGATATAGAGGAAAATGACAAATGCGACAAAAAACACCGTCAGCCAGGCCAGACCGGTAAACAGTATAAAATCGTAAATACCGTGCAAAAGAATCGGGAAAAGGAGTGCTTTTTGTTTTAGGCTGCGGCTCTCTTTTTCGTAAAAACGTGCCATCCCGAAATAAAAGCCCATCGTAATACCAAAAATAGCGTGTGCCGGCACAGCTGTTAAAGCTCTTGAAATACCGGTAGCTACGCCGTTTCCGGTTACGTATAAAATATTTTCGACTGCTGCAAAGCCCAGCGACACATAGGTTGCATAAACAATCCCGTCGAACTTTTCGTTAAACTCGGGGCTTTTCCAAATCAACAGGTACAAGGCAATGTATTTGAATGTTTCCTCCGAAAAAGCGGCTACTACAAACGCATTCCAGGCAGCAGCAAAAAAATGTGGAAGACCTTTCCCGAGGCTACTCAAAAAAGATTCAACAAATAATATCGGAATAACCGTAAGGGCTCCGGCCAGTAGTGCAAAAGCCAGTAAACGAATGGGTTCTTTTTCGTATTTATCACGGAAATAAATGTAGGCAGCCACAATTACAACCGGCGCCAGCGCAAGTATCAGCAGGTTCATTTCAGGTTTATTGAAGATCGTTAAAGAAAAAAGCTTTCACTCCTTTTACTCCCGGACGTATTTTGAAAACACCACCTGCGTGTGGAAATTTCTGAAGATCTTCGTTGCTGGTAGCTTCACGTGCGGTTGTAATGTATAAAGTGCCGAGATCGGCATCGCCAAAAGCACAGGATGTAACATTCTTGGCAGGCACCTCAATTTTCCGGACCAGTTCTCCGGTTTCGGGATTAAAACAGCCAACTGCTGAACCTCCCCACAAAGCTATCCATAAATTCCTGTCGGCATCAATAGTCATCCCATCGGGGGAACCTACTCCATCAGGAATTTCAACTGCTACCTTCGGATTACTTATGTCCCCGGTTTCGTTGTCGTAATCATAGCCCATTACTTTGCGGGTAGGAGTGTCGATGTAATACATATGCGTTTTATCAGCCGACCACACAATGCCGTTCGAAGTTCCTACTCCGTCAATCATTTTATGAACTGAAGTATCTGCATCGAGGCGATACAAAGCTGCTGCTTTTTTTTCTCCGGTCAGGCTCAGTGTCCCCGCCCAGAACCTCCCTGCCGGATCGCATTTCCCATCGTTAAAACGGTTATCGGGTTTGTCTGCTTCGGGGTCTGCCAGCAGCTTTTTACTGCCTGTTTCCGGGTTAAGGGTGTAAATGCCGTTTTGCAAGGCTACCAACACCTGCCCCGACTCCGTGGGAACAACCGTGCCGATCATTTGTCCGGTTAACATCTCTTTGTTAAAGCCTGTTGAGGGGTTATAAAAATTCAGGATTTTCCCCTTTATGTTTACCCACATTAATTCGCCGGTCCGGTAATTCCAGATGGCGCCTTCTCCGAGTTCTGATTTGGAATCGATCACCAGTTCAACCACGTCTGATTTTGGTGTTGAGCAACTTATCCAAACGATTGATACGAAAAAAATAAGGCAGATTTTACTTCTCATACTTATGTATTTTAATTCATTATCCTTCCCCATTTCCCATCAGATACCCTGAACTCTAAACTCTAAACATTGAACTCTAAACTACTAAATGCTTTTGATCAGCTCGCGCATAATCAGGGTCATTTTAGGCTCGGCTTTCATGGCTACTTCCTGTACTTCTTCGTGCGATATTTCCACGATCTCTCCCGGCACACCGCTGTCGGTAACGATGGAAATACCAAATACTTTTAACCCCATGTGAACCGCCACAATTACTTCGGGTACAGTTGACATTCCCACAATATCGGCTCCCAGAATACGGAACATCTTGTATTCGGCAGGCGTTTCAAATGTAGGCCCTGACACTCCCACATACACACCTTCCTTTATATCGATGTTGTGCTCTGCGGCAATCAGTTTTGCCCTGTTGCGCAGGCGCTTGTTGTAACACTTGCTCATGTCGGGAAAACGCGGCCCCAGCTCAGCCAGGTTCTTCCCACGCAACGGATGCTCCGGGAAATGGTTGATGTGGTCGTTGATCACCACGATCTCCCCCACTTTCCAGTCGGGGTTGAGGCCACCGCTGGCATTGGAGACAAACAGGTGGGTAATTCCCACGTATTTCAATACCCGCACCGGAAAGGTAACATCTTTCATGCTGTAGCCTTCGTAATAATGAAAGCGGCCCTGCATGGCAAGTACCTCACGATCGCCCAGTTTTCCGTAAATCAACCGCCCGGCGTGGCCGTCAACCGTTGAAACCGGGAAATCGGGAATCTCGCTGTATGGAATAGAATCGATAATTTCAATCTCTTTTACCAGTCCACCCAAACCGGTTCCAAGTATAATTCCTACTTCAGGACTGGCCTGAATTCTTTCTTTTAGAAAGTTCGCGGTGGCTTTTATTTTCTCCAACATAACTTAAAATCTTCTTGTTAAATATTTTTTTTTCTTCATCCAGAAAACTCACTTTTACCGGAAGATAATACCAGGCTGCCTTAAGTTCTTCACTAAGGTGAGCACTATCTTTCAAACGCATGGCATCCTTTTCGGTTGTGACAATTATCTTTTTTTCTGCATCCATTGATGCAAACTTTGCTTCAATTTTATGAATATCGTCGGGCGAATACTGATGATGATCGCTAAACGCCAGGCTTTCCACCTGCCCCGAGAAACGCTCCAGGTATTTCAGGAGCGGTTGGGGCGCTGCAATACCGGTAACCACCAGCAGGGCATATTTTCGCTCTTCGTAAAAGGTTTTACCAAGTTGTTTTCCCTCAAAAACGGGTTTTAGCCCTTCATAATCAAGCCTGGTAAAAAACAAACTCTGATACGGTAGTAAACCCACATCGTTCTGAAGAATGCGCCGCATTATGGGGGTTACTTCATCGGGGCACTTGGTAAAAATAATGATGTTGGCCCGCCGCATCTGCTGGGCACTTTCGCGCAAGCGCCCCAGTGGAAGCAGGTGATCGTCTTTTACCGGGCGGTTGTAATCGATTAGCAAAATATTGATTCCCGGGGTAATCCGGCGATGCTGAAAAGCGTCATCTAACAACACCACATCGGGGGTCTGATCGCCGTTAGTACCGAGCAACTGCTCTACTCCATCCACCCGGTTTTCGCAAACCGAAACCGTTACTTCGGGGAATTTGTGTTTAATTTGCAAAGGCTCGTCGCCCACTTCAAGAGCGGTGGAAGTTGTTTCCACCCAACGAAAACCTTTTGTGTTGCGTTTGTATCCGCGGCTCAAAGTAGCCACCCCGTATTTTTCTTTTAGCAAATCCACCAGGTATTCCACATGCGGTGTTTTACCGGTTCCCCCAACGGTAATGTTTCCGATGGAAATCACCGGAACATCAAATTCCTTTGATTTAAGAATGTGCAAATTGTAGGCATTGTTTCGAAGGTAAACCGCCAGTCCGTACAACCAGGAAAGAGGATACAAGAGGATTTTTAACATGAACTTGGTTTCTGTTTGAAGCACGAAGATAAGAAAAATGAACAGGATTCACTGTCTTCGTTTCTCCAGATATCATGATATAAAATCGTAACATTTCAAAACATTGTTAATCGCATATTACTAAAACACTGTAAGAAAGCACTGATTTCTTGGAACCACATCATTGTTGTATCTTTGTCCACAATGAATTGCAAAAACATTAAAAGTCACGAAAGAAGAAACGAGAGGGTATTTACTGCCTTCAACTTAGTTTTCCGAAATCAGCTCGATAAATTCATCCCGCCGGGCTGTTAATCTAATCCTGCATTTTTGTTTCCCCATTCAGCTTTTTGTTTAATCTACTAGTATTATTTTATGTTTTCAAAACTTAAAATGGTATTGCTGTTTATGGCAATACCGGTATTTTCATTATTTGCACAGGACAAACCTGAGCTTCAAGTTGGCGGTGCACTCCGCTTTAATTATAATCTGTCGTCGTGGAAAGAAGGACAGAAAAAACGCGGTGGCGATTTTGGCTACGATGTTTTTCGTATCAACGCCAAAGCCAAATACAAGGGCGTAAAACTCAATGCCGAGTACCGTTTATACTCCGAAGGATTTGGAGGTGGAATGCTAAAACAAGGTTGGGTAGGCTACGATTTCACCCCAGAGAACAATCTTCAGATCGGGTTAACACAGGTTCCGTTTGGCATCACCCAATACAATTCGCACAACTGGTTTTTTAGTCTCAACTACTACGTGGGATTGGAAGACGACCACGACATGGGATTGAAATACACACACAACAGCGAAGAATGGCTGTATGCGGTGGCCTTTTTTAAAAACGCTGAAGAACTCAGCTTCGGGAGTAACTCCGATGTTTCAGACGGCCGCTACTCTTACGACGTAAGTTCATCTGGCAACGGGATGTACCGCAACAAAGAAATCAACCAGGCAAACCTGAAAGTCATCCGAAAATTCAAAAGTGACAATGCCAATCATCAGTTGGGAATTTCGGTTCAATACGGTGGAATTTACAACCTCGATACAGAGAACACGGGTGACCATTATGCACTGGCAGGCCATTACGAGCTGAATGCCGGAAGATGGAATGTAAAAGCACAGGCTTCAAAATACAAATACAATACTGAAAACCCGGCCGATCAAACAAACGATGTAATTGCCATGACAGCGTATGGTGCTCCTTACCTGGTGGCCGCTGAAGCCACCACTTACACTTTGGGAGTGGCCTATTCTCTGCCGGTTGAATGGGGCCCGGTTTCGAACCTCCAGTTTTATGACGACTTTGGCTACATGGATAAAAAGCTGAATGATTTTCATGATTCGTATATGAACGTAACCGGGGTGCTGATTACGGCCGGAAATGTTTATACCTACATAGATGCGGCACAAGGAAAAGACCAGCCATGGCTGGGCCCGGTATGGACAGACGCACTTGCAACAGGTACGGGAAATGCGTTTTAACATCAATATTGGTTATTACTTCTAAAAACGTGGAGTTATGTCTGACAAAAGAAAAACAAACATTCATGTGAAGAATTTAACGCTCATTTTCGGGAAACGGAAACAGGATGCGTTAAAGTTGCTTCAGCAAGGAATTTCAAAAGATGAAATCCTGAAACGAACCAAATGTACGGTTGGGGTAAACAACGCAAACCTCGAAATCAAAGAAAGAGAAATATTTGTAATCATGGGACTTTCGGGTAGCGGAAAGTCAACCCTGATCCGTTGCCTGAATCGCCTGAACGACCCTACCTCCGGGAAAATTTTTATCGACGATTTTGACATAACCCGCGAATCGAACAAAGAATTGCTGGAAACACGCCGTACCAAAATGAGTATGGTATTCCAGAAATTCGGACTGCTTCCGCACCGCACTATTCTGGAGAATGCCGCTTTTGGCCTCGAAATCAGGGGCGAAGAAAAAGAAAGCCGGGAGAAGAGAGCCATTCAGGCGCTTGAAACCGTTGGGCTGAAAGGTTACGAAGCACAATATCCGTCGGAACTTTCGGGTGGGATGCAACAGCGCGTGGGACTGGCCAGGGCGCTTGCCAACGATCCGGAAGTTTTGCTGATGGACGAAGCTTTTTCGGCACTCGACCCGCTGATTAAATCGGACATGCAGGACGAATTGCTGCAAATTCAGAACAAACTGCACAAAACCATCGTGTTTATTACCCACGACCTGGATGAAGCAATTAAAATCGGAGACCGCATTGCCATTATGAAAGACGGTGTGGTGGAACAAATCGGAACAGCAGAAGAAATTCTTACCAATCCTGCAAGTGAATATGTGGAAGCCTTTGTGGAAAAGGTGGACCGCAAATCCATCATCACCGCTGAAACACTGATGTTTAAAAGAAATACAGTGGTTGAATTCGAAAAAGAAGGCCCGAGAGGCGTATTACGAAAAATGCGCTCGGTTGGACTGGGTGTGCTACCGGTTGAAGATGAAGACAAGAAATTTCTGGGTTATGTGAGGTTGTCAGACATTCTGAAACTGGAAAAAGAAGAAGAAACGTCTATTGAAAAAGCGCTAAAAACCGATGTTCCCAGTGTATATAAAAGTTATACTGTAGAAGAAATGCTTCCGCTTATTACCGGTATCCGCTACCCTGTGGCTGTAGTTGACGAACATTCGGGCAGATTACTCGGAATTGTTTCGCAAACCTCGCTGATTATCGAAGCCACCCGCTTTGAGATGGATGAAGTTATTGAATTGAAAGAAAAAGCAAACGAAATCTGATATGGAAAGGTTAATAAACATTGGAAAATATATAGAAATTGGGATTAATGCCCTCGAAGAAAATTTTTCGGGCCTTTGGGGAGCCATCGACGATATTATTTCGTGGACGGTTGACAACATTAACAATGTGTTTCTTGCCATCCCCTTTTATGTAATTATTGCATTAATTACCATTGCCGCTTATTATGCAAAAGCGGGCACAAAAGCTTTTACAAAAGAAGGAGCCGGGAAAGCTGCCGGGCTAACGATTTTTGTTATCCTGGGACTCCTGCTGGTTTGGGCGATGGGCTACTGGGAAGAAGCAGTTCAAACCACTACACTGGTAATTGTATCGACCGTAATCGCACTTATTTTTGGTATTCCGCTGGGAATCTGGTCGGCACGCAGCAACACCGCCAACGCCATTGTTCGCCCCATCCTCGATTTTATGCAAACCATGCCGGCTTTTGTTTACCTGATTCCGGCCATCTTCTTTTTTAGCGTGGGAAACACTCCGGGAGTAATTGCCACCGTAATTTTTTCCTTACCCCCTGCCGTTCGCCTCACCAGCCTTGGTATCCGGAATGTTCCGTCGGATGTAATTGAAGCCGGTTATGCCTTTGGCGCCACTGAAAAACAAATCCTTTTCAAAATACAGTTACCACTGGCCAAAACAACCATTCTGGCCGGTATCAACCAGGTTATCCTGCTGGCTCTGTCGATGGTGGTAATCGCCTCGATGGTGGGTGCCAAAGGATTGGGAAGCATCGTTTACCAGGGAATTCAGCAAAATAACATCGCAAAAGGTTTTGAAGCCGGACTTGGGATTGTAGTCCTGGCAATTATACTCGATCGTATAACACAGTCCATTGCAAAAAAATAATAAATCATAAAAATTATAGTATGTTGAAATTTAGAAAACTTGGAATTCTGCTTGTGGCTGCCGTACTGGTTGCAGCATTTACTTCATGCTCAAACAGCGGAAAGAAAAAAGACACTAAAAGTGCGTCAAAAGAAGTTAGTATTTTATACCCCAACTGGGCTGAAGGAATTGCTTTAACCTATCTGGCACAAGCGGCACTGGAGAACCATGGTTACAAAGTAGAATTAACCAACCTCGAACCCGGTTTGATTTACGGTGAACTGTCTAAAACAAATTCAAAAGGAGATGTTTTTCTGGATGCGTGGCTGCCCAACACCCACAAAGATTACTGGGCCGATTATGGCGACAAGCTCGTAAAACTGGGCGAAGCTTTTAGTGGCGGAACCACCGGTTTGGTAGTCCCTTCGTATGTTTCCATTAATTCTATCGAAGAACTGAATGCCAATAAAGACAAGTTTGACGGCGAAATCATCGGAATAGGAAGCGGGGCCGGAATTCATGCCAATACCCTAAAAGCCATTGAAGCCTACAACCTCGATTTTGAACAGGTAACATCGAGCGGGCCGGCCATGGTTGCCAGCCTCGATAAAGCCGTAAAGAAAAAAGAATGGATAGTGGTTACAGGTTGGAAACCGCATTATATGTGGGCCAATTTCGATTTAAAATACCTGGCTGATCCCAAAGGCGTTTATCCGACTGATGTTTGCGCCATTATTTCGCGTAAAGGATTTGAAGAAGATCAGCCGGAAGCTGCTCAATTCTTTAAAAACTTTAACCTGCCGGAGCAACAACTGTATAGGTTAATGGGAGCAATAAAAGCCGATGGTGAAGAAGCCGGTGCACAAAAATGGTACGAAGCCAACAAAGCACTGGTTGATTCGTGGTTTAATTAAAATTACTGCTCTTCGGCAGAAAATAATATTTAGCGCTGTAATTCACCAAAAAACATGCACTGCAAAGAGAACCGTTCCTTTTTTCGGAACGGTTCTCTTTTATATAATGCTCCCACATAAAGCCTTTCACGAACGTTCCACCCAATGCTACAAAACATATTGCCACCCACGCAACCTTTTGCTACTTTTAAACATCTGTTAATCATACAAACTAAAACAACCAACCATGAAAAACGGCCCGTAGCACCACTTACCCAATAGCTTAAAAGCCAAAGCGCATGGCAGTATAAACCTGCTTAGCGCGTAGTACCAAACCTCTATGCTCTCCTACAGGTTAACTACCGTTACCCTGAATACGAAAATGTACTTTGTACTAATTACTCACTACTAAATTCTTTAAACATGAAACCAAAAATTTTAAAACTAAGCGCTTTATTCCTGTCCCTGTTGTTTATTGGGGCAGGGTGCAACAACGACGAAGACCTGTTTGAACTGCAAATTGGTGACAAAAATGCCGTGATACAACAAGAAGTAAACGGCATTGAGTTTACTTTTTGCCTGTTAAACGAAGCCGGCGAACCTGCCACCGTTTTTAACGAAGGGGAGAATTTTACTTTTCGGTTCTCTATCCAGAATAAAAACAAGCAACTAATTTATTTTGATCAATCACTTATGAACTCTAATGAATTTTGTGAGGTTAAGAATAATACCAAAAGCTTTGGAAAGCCATTTGAGATTATTGGTGTAAATGAAATAGGAAAAATAGGTTGGTCTATTCCTGAAAATAGTACAACTGAAATTTCAGTTAAATGGATTCCTGATAGCGATACGTGGAATATTTCTCATTTTTATTTGAAGAATAAGCATCTATCTGTTTTATCAAAAGGAATTTATTTAACAGAATTTTCCCAAAAGTTTGATTTGGAAACATTACAAACTAAAAAACTAACTTTTAAAATCAACTTCGAAATAAAATAAACCAATTATGAAAAAGCTTATACTTATTATGTTAATATTGGGGGGGTAAACAGTTTATTCGCCCAGGTTGCTACCAAAAGTTACGAAAAAGGCAAAGCCTTTGAAAAACACCCCGGATTTAAAACCACCAAACAAAACTCTCCCGAAAAAAAGATGCCCCTGTTCGATGTATCTGCCCTGCTTGAAGAAGATGAAGCTACAAAAGGTTTGGACATCCCTTTCCGTTTTGGAAAATCGTTTGATGTAAATATTACCCTAAAAGACGGAAAATGGCAAAAAACAGACTCTGCCGAGGTGTGGAGTTTAACAATTACCTCTGATGATGCCTATTCATTGAATTTTATTTTTTCTGAACTCTACATCCCTGAAGGTGGGGAAATGTATATTTTCAACGAAGCTGGTTCAATGGTTTATGGCCCGGTAACAAATAAACAGAATGATCATGGAGAAACATTTATGACCGACATTATATCAGGAGAATCGGTTGTAATTCAGATTTTAATTTCCCTAAAGTCTAAAGAAAAGCCCATGTTTACTATTCAAAACATTATTCATGGGTATAAAGATGTTTTTGGAGAGAACGGAACCGAAGCGTATGGTGGCTCGTCAGACTGTGTCCGCAATAAAGATATTACATATTATCCCTTCTATGTTGTAATCCAAATTTTGTTTTTAGTAATTTGCTAATTGTCAGCTATTTATAATTATTCAAAATAATACTTTCGGGCAATACAGAGCCAGCAGGTTTTCCTCTCCTGGTT
>JBKEDN010000324.1:0-45548 GCA_047975435.1 Draconibacterium sp.
TCCATTTATTCTATAATGCGCCTTTTTCACTTATACTGCGTTGAATTTTCCTTAAATAGCTGAGGCTATTCGCGTCAAATCCGCCTTGTTTAAGTAAAAAATGCATCATAATATTTCTAAAGATAAAATTTAAACAGGCTCTAGCTTTAAGGGTACATTGTTTTTACGACATGAAAAAGGCCGGAATCAAATCCCGGCCTCTCTCAATACATTATTTGTGTTTTACAATTGCTTTGCAACTTCTATTTCGTGGTATGCTTCAACATGGTCGCCCACTTTTATATCGTTGAAATTGTCGATGTTCAAACCACATTCGTAACCGTTTTTCACTTCTTTCACGTCTTCTTTGAAACGTTTCAGAGATCCCAGTGTTCCTGCGTAAATTACAATTCCATCGCGGATGATTCTGATTTTCGCATTGCGGACGATCTTTCCATCGCGAACAAGACAACCGGCAACAGTTCCCACTTTGGTAATCTTGAATGTTTCGAGCACTTCTACGGTACCCAGTATTTCTTCTTTTATTTCCGGTGCCAACATACCTTCCATTGCGGCTTTAATTTCGTTAATGGCATCGTAAATAATGGAGTACAGTCGAATATCGATTTGTTCTTTTTCTGCCAGTTTGCGAGCATTCAATGAAGGACGAACCTGGAATCCGATTACAATTGCTTCAGAAGCAGCTGCCAGCAGAATATCTGATTCGGTGATTTGACCAACCGCTTTGTGTTTGATGTTTACCTGAATCTCTTCGGTGGAGAGTTTGATCAACGAGTCGGACAATGCTTCGATCGATCCGTCCACGTCACCTTTTACAATCAGGTTCAACTCCTGGAAGTTTCCGATCGCAATTCGGCGGCCGATTTCATCCAGCGTAATATGTTTTTGTGTTCTCAGTCCCTGTTCGCGAGCCAACTGTTCACGTTTATTGGTGATGTTACGGGCTTCGCGTTCGCTATCCATTACATTGAATTTGTCGCCTGCTTGTGGGGCTCCATTCAACCCGAGTACAATGGCTGGCTGGGCCGGGCCAACTTCTTTAATACGTTGGTTCCTTTCGTTGAACATCGCTTTTACGTGTCCAAAATACTGACCGGCAATCAGGATGTCTCCAATACGGAGTGTACCGTTTTCTACCAATACCGTTGAAACATAACCGCGGCCTTTATCCAGCTCCGATTCGATCACTGTTCCGATCGCTCTTTTATCCGGATTTGCCTTCAACTCAAGCATTTCTGCTTCAAGCAATACTTTCTCCAGCAGTTCTTCAATGCCAATACCGTTTTTGGCAGAAATGTCGTGGCTCTGGTATTTTCCACCCCATTCTTCAACGAGGTAGTTCATGTTGGCCAGTTCTTCTTTTATCTTTTCAGGATTTGCTCCCGGTTTGTCAATTTTGTTGATCGCAAAAACAATTGGAACCCCGGCTGCTGCTGCGTGGTTGATTGCTTCCACGGTTTGAGGCATCACGTTGTCGTCGGCAGCTACAATAATAATGGCAATGTCGGTAACTTGTGCTCCACGTGCACGCATGGCGGTAAATGCTTCGTGCCCCGGAGTATCGAGGAAAGTGATTACCCGGCCATCGTCGAGGCTAACATTGTATGCCCCAATATGCTGTGTAATACCTCCTGCTTCACCGGCAATTACATTGGTATTGCGCACGTAGTCTAACAACGATGTTTTTCCGTGGTCAACATGGCCCATCACTGTAACAATCGGCGGACGTGGTTTCAAGTCTTCTTCTTCATCCACATCTTCTTCAATGGCTTCCTGAATTTCAACACTTACAAATTCTACCTTGTAGCCAAATTCTTCTGCCACTACCGAAAGTGTTTCAGCGTCCAGTCGTTGGTTGATGGAAACAAACAGCCCCAGCGACATACAGGAAGAAATGATCTGGTTTACCCCAACATTCATCATGGTGGCCAGTTCTGCAACCGTAACAAATTCGGTTACTTTCAGAACATTTTGTTCCTCCATTTGCTTTTCCATGTCGGCGTGCATTCTTTCGCTTGCAGCGGCACGCTTGTCACGGCGGTGTTTCGAGCCTTTCGATTTTCCTTTGGTGGTCAACCGGGCCAATGTATCTTTTATTTGTTTTTGTACATCTTCTTCGTTTACCTCTTTTTTCAGCAAACGTTTTTTCTTTCCGGCAGGACCTTGTTTGTTGGCCTGGAATTTACCTTTCGGCTGATCCTGAGATGGCTGACGGTCAACATTTACACGGCCGTTATCTTTTGGAATTCTTTTCCGGCGTTTTTTGCGCGAGTTCTGATCCGAATCAGACGGCTCTTTTTTCTTTGGCAATTCAATTTTGCCAAGCACGGTTGGGCCATTTAGCTTTTGTGCTTTTGCACGGATGACATTGTCTTCCTTTTTTCCCTCCTTCTGTGGAGCTTCAGCTGATTTTTCTGCTGCGCGCTGGCGATTTCTTTCCTGGCGTTCCCGCTCTTTTTCTTCCCTTGTTTTTTTGTCGGGGCGGGTTTTCTGATTGATATTTTCGAGGTTAATCTTTCCAACTACTTTCACTTCCTCTACTTTTGGAACCTCGGTTTCCACCATCTCTGGCTCTTGTTTCTGCACTTCCGGCTGTTTTTTTGATTCTTCTTTTACTTCTTCTTTCGAAGGTTTGGGTTTTTCCGGGGCAGGAGTTTCTTTTACAACTTCCGGTTTTACTTCGGCTGCTTTAGGCTCTTCTTTTACCGGTTCTTCTGCCTTTTTCTTTGGTTTATTCTGCTCTTCCAGATTAATCTTTCCCAAAATCTTCGGAGCTTCTGCTGCAGGCCTTTCAATTTTTATTTCTTCAGGCTTTGGTTTTTCCGGAGCCGGAGTTGGCTCAGGTGCCGGTGCAGGTTCCGGTTTTGGCGCCGGTGCAGGTGCTTCTGTTTTGGCCTCAGGTTCAGCAACTTCTTCTTCCTCCCCATCAATGGAAAGAACCTCTTTTTTCGGGCGCTGACTTTTCAGACTGATTTTCTCAGACTCCTTTTTCAGCGAAATATCCACCTTGTATTCCTGCTCCAGCAGTTGTACGGCTTCCGGATCCACCTTTGTATTTGGATTCGAATCAATATCATATCCCTTCTTATGCAGAAACTCCACAATGGTGTGAATCCCCACATTACATTCTCTTGCAAGTTTACTGAGCCTAATTGTACCTGCCATAAATTTTTATTTTCTATTCATTTTAAATGCCCGTTTCCAAGAGGATACGGCATTTTATTCAAACTCTGATTTCAGTACCTTGAGCACATCGTCGATGGTTTCTTCCTCAAGGTCAGTACGTTTAATCAGTTCTCCGCGCGAAATGTTCAACACGTTCTTTGCGGTGTCGCAACCAATTGCTTTTAGTGCATCGATTACCCATCCTTCAATTTCATCAGCGAATTCATCCAGATTAACGTCTTCTTCGTCTTCTTCCATTTCACGGTAAACGTCAATTTCGTATCCGGTTAACTGGCTGGCTAAACGAATATTTAAACCTCCTTTACCAATCGCCAGTGAAACCTCTTCGGGTCTCAGGTAAACTTCCGCTTTTTTCTGGTCTTCAACTATTTTAATAGAGTTGATTTTTGCGGGATTTAATGCTCTCTTAATGTAGAGTTGCAAGTTTCCCGAATAATTGATCACGTCAATGTTTTCATTCCTCAACTCACGAACAATACCATGGATGCGCGATCCTTTCATTCCCACACAAGCTCCAACGGGGTCAATTCTTTCGTCGTACGACTCAACCGCCACTTTTGCCCTTTCTCCGGGTACGCGAACAATCTTTTTAATGGTAATCAGTCCGTCAAAAATCTCAGGAATCTCCAGCTCAAACAATCTTTCGAGGAAAGCAGGTGCTGTTCTCGATAAAATAATAAGTGGGTTGTTGTTGCGCAATTCTACTTTATATACAATGGCGCGAACGTTGTCTCCCTTGCGGAAATAGTCGGAAGGGATTTGCTCCGATTTTGGAAGAATCAGCTCGTTGCCTTCGTCATCCAAAATCAGGATTTCCTTTTTCCAAACCTGATATACTTCTCCGGTGATAATATCACCGATTTTATTTTTGTATTTACCGTAAATGTGGTCTTTTTCAAGTTCCAAAATTTTGCTGGCCAGGTTCTGACGCAGGTTCAGAATGGCCCTTCTTCCAAAGTCGGCAAGTTTTACCTCGTCGGTTACTTCTTCGCCTTCTTCAAAATCTTCGTCGATTTTATGTGCGTCGGTAAGCGAAATCTGCAGATACGGATCTTCCAGATCTTCGTCGGCTACCACCTCTCGTCTTCTCCAAATTTCAAAGTCGCCTTTGTCGATGTTAATAATCACATCGAAATTTTCGTCGGTACCATACTGACGGATAAGTACACTGCGGAACACTTCTTCCAGCACACTCATCATTGTTACCCTATCAATGTTCTTCAGCTCTTTGAATTCAGCAAAAGTATCTATCAGGTTTATATTTTCCATTGTCAACTTTATTTAAATGAAATTACCGCTTTCGCACTTTTTATATCGTCGTATTTTAAATTGTATTCCCTAACTACCAGTTGTTTCTTTTTTTGCCCTTCTACTTTTTCTTTTCCGGAAGTTTCCAAAACTATCCCTTCGTCCGAAGAGGATTTTAAAAGGCCTTCCAGTTTTTGGTCTTCAGCAGTAACTACTTTAATTGCCTTTCCGGTATATTTAAAGTATTGCTCTTTTACCTTAAAATTTTCAGTTAATCCGGGTGAAGAAACTTCTAACGCAAAATCTTCTTCTTCGCGGTCGAAGCTGTGTTCCACATGCCGGCTGATTGCAATACACTGTTCGATTGTCATTCCATCGTAGCTGTCCACAAAAATATGGATTACGTTAGTGCTGCTAACGTTTATTTCTACGATAAACATCCGTTCATCCAGTTTCTCCTGTACCAGCTTTTCTATTACTTCCTTGGCAATCATGTTGTTACCTCCAACAAAATAGGGAACCCGAGGCCCCCTAAAAACACTTTTTAGAAAATTCTCCGCAAAAATAGAAAAATTCCTGAACATTGACAAATATGCGTTGAAAGCTTAAATAATTGATTATAAACGATAAAATCTTTTATTAACGCGGGCTTTTAAGTGTTTTAATTTCTTTGGAAGTAGGATATTATGCCTAAAATCTGTTGACTTTGCTATTTGTTAAAGTTTTGTACTTTTAGGCGTTACGAATAACGCGAAAGAGTGAAGCGGAAGCAGGTAAATAAAAAAAAGATAATAAACGACCCCGTTCATGGGTTTATCAACCTTCAGTCCGAAACTGTTTTCGACCTGTTGGAGCACCCCGTTTTTCAACGATTAAGACGGATAAAGCAACTCGGGCTTTCTTTTATGGTGTTTCCGGGGGCCAATCACAGTCGGTTTGAGCATGCTTTGGGCGCTACCTATTTAATGCGACAGGCAATTGCAACACTTCGGCTAAAAGGGCACAAAATTACCGATGAAGAAGCAGAAGCCGTAACTATCGCAATTTTACTGCACGACATTGGACATGCCCCATTTTCGCATGTGCTGGAAAATACACTGGTTAATATTTCGCACGAAGAGATTTCGCTGTTGCTTATGCAGGAGTTAAACCGCGAACTTACAGGAAAACTCGATTTGGCAATCCGGATTTTCAAAAATAAATATAAAAAGCAGTTTTTGCATCAGTTGGTAGCCAGCCAGCTGGATATGGACCGGCTGGATTACCTGAGCCGCGACAGCTTTTTTACCGGAGTGGCCGAAGGAACGGTTGGAGTAGATCGTATTATTAAAATGCTGAATGTATTTGACGATAAACTTGTGGTGGATGTAAAAGGGATTTATTCGGTCGAGAAATTTTTGATTTCAAGGCGTTTGATGTATTGGCAGGTTTACCTGCATAAAACAGTTGTTGCCGCCGAGTTTATGCTGCTTAGTGTATTGAAGCGCGCCCGCGAACTCATCAATGCCGGAGAAAAGCTTTATGCAACACCCACACTCAGGATTTTTCTTGAAAATACTTTCCTGTCAGAAGATTTTCATAATAATATTCTGATAGAGGGCAGGCCGGTTTTAAACTGGTACACACTGCTGGATGATAATGATATTTTTATTTCAATAAAAGAATGGCAGCATCATCCCGATCCGGTTTTGTCAAAGCTGGCATGGAGCCTTACAAACCGTAAAATTTTCAGGATAAAACTGGAGGATAAACCACTTTCAAAGAAAAAAGAAGAAAGCTTGCTGGCGGCAGTAAAAGAAGATTTTATTTCTGATCCGGAATATGCTAAATACTTTTTGATGACCGGTGTGGTTACAAACAGTGCATACAATAAACACGACGAAAATATTTTTGTGCTGTATAAAGATTAAAGCATAAAAGAATTGAACGAAGCATCCGACATTAATTTGTCAGCATTATCAAAGGCTGTGCGGAAGTATTTTGTGTGTTATCCTAAGGAATTGGACATTTATTAGTTAAAAGCTATATTTGCAGCGCAAAAAAATGGATAATGGAGTTTAAAGCTACGGATATTGCGGCATTTCTGAACGGTGAGATTGTTGGAAATAGCGATGTAAAAGTTTCGAATGTTTCGAAAATCGAAGAAGGGAAAGAAGGTACTTTGGCTTTCCTGGCAAATCCAAAATATGAACATTATATATATGATACCGGGGCATCGATTGTTTTGGTGAATAAGTCTTTTGTTCCGCGTAAGGAAGTGAGTGCCACGCTGATAAAAGTAGAGGATGCTTACAAAGCTTTTGCTTCGTTACTGGATATGTATGTGCAGGCAACCACAAAGGTTAAAAAAGGAATTGAGCAACCCAGTTACATAAGTGAGAATGTTTCGATGGGCGAAGATATTTACCTTGGGGCTTTTGCATATGTTGGTGAGGGCTCAAAAATTGGTAACAATGTGCAGATACATCCGCAGGTGCACCTGGGCGACAATGTTCGCATTGGTGATAATTGTATTATTTACGCGGGTGCTAAAATTTATCCAAATACAGTTATCGGAAATCGCTGTATTGTTCATGCGGGGGCAGTTATCGGTTCCGACGGATTTGGTTTTGCACCTCAGGAAGACGGAAGCTACAAAAAAATACCACAAATTGGAAGTGTTATCCTGGAAGACGATGTAGAGATTGGTGCCAATACCACCATCGATTGCGGGACAATGGGACACACCATTATCCGCAAAGGGACCAAACTTGATAACCTGGTGCAGATCGCACACAATTGCGACATTGGCGAACACAATGTTTTTGCCGGCCAGGTAGGAGTTTCCGGATCAACCAAAGTTGGAAACTATAACAAATTTGCCGGTCAGGTAGGACTGGGAGGGCATATTACAGTTGGAGACCATGTTACGCTGGGGGCTCAGTCTGGTGTTGGCCAGAGTGTGAAAAGCAATCAGGTATTGTTTGGGTCTCCGGCCATCGAAATTAAACAAGCCATGAAGGCATATGTGGCATTGCGGTATCTTCCGGAGATACGCACCGATGTTGCCAGGCTGAAAAAGGAGATAGACGCCCTTAAAAACGAGTAGAACGAATTTCATAATACATGCTTGAAAAACAAAAAACGCTGGCAAAACCATTTACAATCGAAGGCAAAGGATTGCATACCGGTGTGATGGTGACCATGAATTTCTTGCCGGCGCCGGAAAATAACGGATTTAAATTTAAAAGAGTAGATTTAGAACACCAGCCCATTATTGATGCTGATGTTGATTTGGTAGTAGATACATCGAGGGGCACACTGCTTGAAAAAGACGGTGCACGGATTGGTACCATTGAACACGCTTTGGCAGCACTTGTGGGAATGGATCTCGACAATGTATTAATTGAGGTAAACAACGAAGAAGCTCCGATTGTGGATGGCAGTTCAAAATATTTTGTGGAAGCCATTGAACAGGCAGGAGTTGTGGAGCAAAATGCCGATCGCGAATATTTTGAAATTACCGAAAAGGTTGAAATATTTGATGAGAAATCAGGTTCACACATTGTGGCGTTGCCCGACGATGACTATCGTTTGAATGTGATGATTTCTTTCCCATCGGCAGTGTTGAACAATCAATATGCCACCCTCGACTCAATCCGGGATTTCAGAACCGAAATAGCAGAATGCCGGACGTTTGTTTTTGTCCGCGAAATAGAATTCTTGCTTAATCATAATCTGATAAAAGGCGGTGACCTGAACAACGCGATTGTAATTATCGACCGCGAGATGTCGCAGAAAGAACTTGACCGCCTGGCCGATCTTACCAACCATCCAAGAGTGGAGGTAAAACCGCAGGGGATATTGAACAACCTTGAATTGCATTTCGACAACGAATGCGCACGCCATAAACTTTTAGATGTGATTGGTGACCTTGCACTTTGCGGGAAGCGCATCAAAGGAAGAATTATCGCCTCAAAACCCGGTCATGGACCCAATACAATTTTTGCAAAAGAACTGAAACGTCAGTGGCTGAAGGAAAAAGAAGGAGTGCCTAAATGCAATCCGAACGACAAGCCTTTGATGGACATCAATAAAATAAAAGATTTGCTGCCCCACCGCTATCCTTTCCTGATGGTGGATAAAATTGTTTGTATAAACGACGACGAAATTATAGGGGTAAAAAACGTAACTGTTAACGAGCCGTACTTTCAGGGGCATTTCCCCGAAGAACCGGTAATGCCAGGGGTTATGCTTATTGAGGCAATGGCGCAATGTGGTGGTTTACTGGTGCTTAATAATAAAGAAGGACGATATTCTACTTACTTTATCAGGGTTGATAATGTTAAGTTCAGACAGAAAGTTATACCCGGAGATACCTTGGTTTTTAAATTAAAATTATCTTCGCCGATTAGAAGAGGGATCGCCAATATGAAGGGACTCACTTATGTAGGGGATAAAATTGTTGCAGAAGGCGAGTTCATGGCACAGATAGTTCTTAAAACAGATTAATTATTAAAACAAGAGAATGAAACAACCACTTGCTTACGTTCATCCGGATGCGAAAATTGCCGATAATGTTGTTATTGAGCCTTTCGTTTCAATCGATCATGACGTTGAAATTGGAGAAGGAACAAGAATTGGTTCGAGTGTAACCATTTTGCCGGGAACAAGAATTGGCAAAAACTGTAAAATATTTCCCGGAGCCGTAATCGGTGCTGTTCCGCAAGATCTGAAATTTAAGGGAGAGTACTCTACCGTTGAAATCGGCGATAATAATACCATTCGCGAATTTGTAACCATCAACCGGGGAACTTCTGCAAAAGGGAAAACCGTTGTTGGTAACAATAACCTGATTATGGCTTATGTGCACATTGCACACGATTGTGTAGTGGGGAATAATGTTATTCTGGTAAACAGTACGCAGCTGGCAGGAGAAGTTTGTGTTGACGACTGGGCAATTATCGGCGGAATGACAGCCGTTCATCAGTTTTGCAGAATTGGTTCGCATGTGATGATTTCGGGTGGTTCGCTGGTTCGTAAAGATGTACCCCCGTTTATAAAAGCCGGTCGCGAGCCGCTTTCGTACGTAGGTATTAACTCGATTGGCTTGCGTAGAAGAGCTTTTAACAACGATAAAATACGTGAAGTACAAGATATTTACCGCTATATTTACCAAAAAGGATTGAACGTAGCACAGGCAGTAGAAATTATTGAGGCAGAAATGCCCGCAACACCCGAACGCGACGAAGTTCTTTTGTTTGTAAAAGACTCAAAACGTGGAGTTATTCGTGGGTATTTCCCCGATTAAGTTGTGATAAAAACGAATTGAATGCCATTCCGGAAACGGGGTGGCATTTTTATTTTCCATGGTTCCAGCCCTGTGCCTGCAAAGGTATTGCAGAGCCTCCGCTTGTAATCAGGTTAATGCCTTCCGAGGCTTCTGTCATGTGCCCGATAATGGTAAAATCAGGATCATTTTTGATTTTTTCGTAATCATCCAGCGAAAGTGTAAAAAGCAATTCGTAATCTTCTCCTCCGTTAAGTGCCGCAACCAGCGGATTGATGTTTAGTTCTTCTGCCATTTGTTTGGTTTGCGTATCCATCGGTACTTTGTCTTCAAACAAGCTACAGCCAACCCCTGAGTTTTTGCATAAATGCATAATTTCAGAAGAAAGCCCGTCGGAGATATCGATCATTGAAGTTGGTTTTATCCCCAGCTTTTTAAAAGCCGCAATAATATCGGCACGTGGTTCCGGTTTAAGCTGGCGTTCCAGAATATAGTCGTAACCGGTGAGCTGAGGTTGTATGTTTTCGTTTACTTTAAAAACTTCATTTTCGCGTTCCAAAAGTTGCAGCCCCATGTAGGCACCACCCAAATCGCCCGAAACACAAAGCAGATCGTTGGGTTGCGCTCCGTTTCGTTTTACAATGTTGTTTTTTTCAACCTCGCCAATAGCTGTAATGCTAATTGTTAATCCGGTTAACGAACTGGTTGTATCGCCACCTACCAGGTCAACTCCGTATCTTTCGCAAGCCAGGTAAATACCTTCGTACAATTCATCAATGGCTTCCACCGAAAACTTTCCCGAGATAGCAATACTGATGGTGATCTGTTTTGGATTGGCATTCATGGCATAAATGTCCGAAAGGTTCACGGCTACCGACTTGTACCCGAGATGTTTCAGCGGTACATACATCAGGTTGAAGTGTATTCCTTCGGTAAGCAAATCGCTGGTCACAACAATTTGTTTGTTCTGATAGTCAAGGATAGCCGCATCGTCGCCAACGCCCAATACCGAACTTTCATTTTTTAACTGAATATTTTTAGTCAATCGATCAATCAGGCCAAACTCTCCCAATGTCGAAATGCTGGTGTTTTTTGTTTCTTTACTCATTATTAAATACAGACAAAGAAGTATGAATTGTAATGTTCAGGGAGCAAAAATACCCATAGTTTTATATCTTTGCAATTTATTTAAACACTCTTATTTCAACATTGTTATAAGGGTAGAAAACGAGAAGAATGGAAGATCAGGATAAGATATTATCAGATGTTACGCAAGGCGATTATAAATACGGTTTTGTAACTGAAATTGAGACCGACATTATCGAGAAGGGCCTGAACGAGGATGTGGTTCGTTTGATCTCTGCCAAAAAGGAAGAGCCGGAGTTCATGTTGAATTTTCGTTTGGAAGCTTTTCGGAAATGGGAAAAGATGAAAATGCCCAACTGGGCTTACTTAAAAGTTCCGCCCATCGATTTTCAGTCCATCAGTTATTATGCCGCGCCAAAGAAAAAAGCACAATACAATAGTTTGGATGAGGTAGATCCGGAGTTGCTGGAAACCTTTAATAAACTTGGTATTCCGCTGGAAGAACAGAAACAACTGGCAGGAGTTGCCGTTGATGCTGTAATCGACAGCGTTTCAGTAAAAACAACATTTAAAGAAACACTGGCTGAAAAAGGAATTATTTTCTGCTCGTTTTCTGAAGCAGTAAGGGAGCATCCCGAGCTGGTGCAGAAATACCTTGGACAAGCAGTGCCGGTAGCCGACAATTATTTTGCGGCCTTGAATTCGGCAGTATTTAGCGACGGTTCGTTCTGTTACATCCCGAAAGGAGTTCGTTGCCCGATGGAGCTGTCAACCTATTTCCGTATCAACGCGGCAAATACGGGGCAGTTTGAACGTACATTGATTGTTGCCGACGACGACAGCTACGTGAGCTACCTGGAAGGTTGTACCGCACCAATGCGTGACGAAAACCAGTTACACGCTGCTGTGGTTGAAATTATTGCGCTCGACCGTGCTGAAGTAAAATATTCAACAGTTCAGAATTGGTACCCGGGAGATAAAAACGGGAAAGGCGGTATTTACAATTTTGTTACCAAACGTGGTGTTTGCCGCGGAGTGTCTTCCAAAATCAGCTGGACACAGGTAGAAACCGGATCGGCAATTACCTGGAAATACCCAAGCTGTATTTTGATGGGAGATAACTCAATTGGAGAATTTAACTCGGTGGCGGTTACCAACAATTACCAACAGGCCGATACCGGTTCAAAAATGATCCACATTGGTAAAAACACCAAATCGACCATTATATCAAAAGGAATTTCAGCCGGTAAAAGCGACAATTCGTACCGTGGTTTGGTAAAGATTTTGCCGGGCGCTAAAAATTCCAGGAACTTCTCGCAATGTGATTCCCTGCTGTTGAATGATACCTGCGGTGCACATACTTTCCCATACATTGAAGTTGGGAATAAATCGTCGGTAGTGGAGCACGAAGCAACGACCTCTAAGATTGGTGAAGATCAGATATTTTACTGCAACCAGCGGGGTATTGATACCGAAAAGGCAATTGGAATGATTGTAAACGGTTATGCCAAGGAAGTGTTAAACAAGCTGCCGATGGAATTTGCCGTAGAAGCACAAAAGTTGTTGCAGATCAGCCTTGAAGGAAGTGTGGGCTAGCTTGTTTAGAGTTAAATGTATAAAGTTCAAAGTTAAAGAGGAAGTAAGGAGGCTCTTTACTCAATACTCAAATCTCAATACTATTTAAAATGTTATCAATAAAAAATTTATATGTTTCCGTTGAGGGAATGGAAATACTGAAAGGGATCAACCTGGAAGTAAAACCCGGAGAAGTTCACGCTATTATGGGCCCGAACGGATCAGGAAAAAGTACGCTGGCAAGTGTTTTGGCCGGGAAAGAAGAATATGAAGTAACTTCGGGCGAAGTAACTTTTGACGGGGAAGATTTGTTAGACAAAGCACCGGAAGACCGTGCAAAAGACGGCCTGTTTCTGAGTTTTCAGTATCCCGTAGAAATTCCGGGGGTACCGATGGTTAATTTTTTGAAGTCGGCCGTAAACGAACACCGTAAACACAACGGCGAAAAAGAACTTACTGCAGGTGAGTTTCTGAAACTGATGCGCGAAAAAATGGATATGGTTGACATGCACCCGAACCTTACAAACCGCTCGGTAAACGAAGGTTTTTCGGGTGGAGAAAAAAAGAAAAATGAAATTTTCCAGATGGCCTTGCTTGAACCCAAGCTGGCTATTTTGGATGAAACCGATTCCGGTTTGGATATCGACGCCTTAAAAACCGTTGCAAATGGGGTAAATGCATTGCGCTCTCCCGAAAGATCGGCCATTGTTGTTACGCACTACCAGCGTTTACTTGATTATATTGTTCCGGACTATGTGCATATTCTTTACAAAGGAAAGATTGTAAAAACTGCCGGAAAAGAATTGGCCCTCGAACTGGAAGAAAAAGGGTACGACTGGATTAAAACAGAAAACTAAGATGAGTGTTACGTTAGAAAAAGTAGATTTATCGTTAAAATACACCGCGTATTACAAACAGGTGAAAGAAGAACTTTTCGGAGGCTCGTCAGATATTCTGAACAGCCAGCGGAATAAGGCTTTTCAAAGTTTTGTAATGCAGGGGATACCAACGCGGAAAAACGAAAATTATAAATATACCAACCTGCACCCTTCGTTTAGTCCTGAATTTACATTTGTACATTCGAAGGAAGATAAACAAGCCAATTTGCAGGAAATATTTCGTTGCGATGTGCCACAGTTAAACACAACACTGGCATTTGTTTACAACGGATGGTTCTCAAAGAAAAGCAGTGCAATTGATCAGCTTCCGGAAGGAGTGATCCTGGATAGCCTCGAAAATATCTCGAAAGAGCAGCCGGAGCTTTTGGCAAAATATGCCAGTTTGGCTGATCCGGATCAAGATCCGATGGTGGCCATGAATACTGCATTTGCAAAAGACGGTTTCTTTTTATTTGTTCCAAAAGGAGTTGAACTGGATAACGCAATTCAGATCATCAACCTGATGAAAGGATCGTCGGACACTTTTGTAACGCAACGCAACTTAATTTGTGTGGAAGAAGGTGCAAAACTTCAGTTACTGCTTTGTGACCACAGCGAAAATCAGAATAATTATCTGAGCAACTCGGTAACCGAGGTTTTTGTGGGAAGCAATGCCGAGCTGGAACTTTATACCTTACAGAATCAACACAACAGGGCAACCAGCATTAGTTCCGTTTTTGTAGAACAGCAGCAAGATTCTCGTGTTACTTCACACACGGCATCGTTACATGGAGGTTTAATCCGCAATAATCTGAAGTTTATCCTGAATGGAGAAAATTGCGAGGCAAACATGTATGGCATGTCGTTTCTGGATAAGAAGCAACACATCGATAATTTTACGCAGGTTATTCATGAAAAACCACACTGTTTAAGCAATCAGATTTATAAAAATGTACTGGACGAACAGTCAACCGGAGCTTTTTCAGGAAGGATTCATGTGGTTCGCGATGCGCAAAAAACAAATGCATTTCAACGAAACAATAACCTGTTGCTTACCGATCAGGCAACCATGCAAACCAAGCCTCAGCTGATTATTGATGCCGACGATGTAAAGTGCAGTCACGGGGCAACAGTTGGCCAGATCGATGAGGAAGCGCTGTTTTACCTTCGTGCCAGGGGGATTGATGAAGACAAAGCACGATTGATGATGATGAACGCTTTTGCCCACGAAGTAATACAGGAGATAAAATTGGAACCACTGCGCGAACGTATCGACTTGCTGGTTGATAAAAGATTAAGAGGCGAACTGGCACGTTGCCACGAGTGCTCTTACGGAAAAGATTGTTAATTTTTAAGTTATAGATTTATCCGGTAAATATCCGTTTTTGGATGTTTCGGGCCGGAATACAAGAGCCGTTCTTTCATTCAAAGAGCGGTTCTTTGTTTTACAAAATCTTTCGCACCTTTGTAGCAAGTCGTAACAAAACGACAAATGAATAGGAACATGGCTTACAACATAAACGAAATACGGAGCTTCTTTCCGGTACTGAAGAACAAGGTTTACAACAAACCATTAATTTATCTCGATAGTGCCGCATCCTCACAAAAACCGGTTCAGGTATTGCTAAAGGAAGAAGAGCTTCATAACGATTATTACGGGAATATTCACCGGGGCGCACATTTTATGGCAGATAAAGCCACGCAGGAATTTGAGGACGTACGCGAAAAAGTGCGGGCTTTTATCAACGCCGGTTCGCACAGGGAAATCATATTTACCAAAGGAACTACCGAAAGCATAAACCTGGTAGCAAGCTCGTTTTGCGAAGGTTTTGTAAATGCAGGCGACGAAATTATTGTTTCGGAAATGGAACACCATGCTAATATTGTTCCATGGCAACTGGCAGCCGGCCGAAAAGGTGCAAAAATTGTCAAGCTTCCGTTTAATGATTCCGGTGTTTTGGAGATCAAAAAACTTCCGGATCTGATCAATAAAAAAACAAAACTTATTGCGGTGGCTCACGTTTCGAATGTGTTGGGTACGATCAATCCTGTAAAAGAAATCATTGAACTGGCGCATCAAAGCAATGTTGCGGTTCTGGTGGATGGCGCGCAGGCTTCTCCTCATATTAAAATTGATGTGCAGGAACTTGATGCCGATTTTTATGTTTTTTCAGCGCATAAAATGTATGGCCCCAACGGAGTGGGCGTTTTGTACGGAAAAGAAGAGTGGCTCGAAGAAATGCCTCCGTACCAGGGCGGAGGAGAAATGATTTCGGAAGTTTCGTTTGAAGGAACCACCTTTAATGAACTGCCTTATAAATTTGAAGCCGGGACGCCACATATTTCTGGGGTAATTGCTTTTGGTGCGGCACTTGATCTTATGAATGAAATAGGTCTGGAAAATCTTGCCCGTTGGGAACATTCTTTGCTCGAATATGCCACTCAAAAATTAAAGGAAATCGAAGGACTGAAAATTTATGGCGAGGCATCCGAAAAATCGGGAGTAATCTCGTTTAATATCAATGGAATTCATTCATACGATTTGGGAATGTTGCTCGATAAAATGGGAATTGCACTGCGCACCGGTCATTTGTGTGCCGACACAGTAATGGCACATTATGGAATCCAGGGTTGCGTGCGTATCTCATTTGGAATGTACAACACCAAAGACGAAATTGATGCTTTTATTGCCGCATTGAATAAGGTGAGGATGATGTTCTGAAAAAGAAACCCCGGGAATGAAGTTTCCCAGGGCTTGTTATTCGTTTAGTAATTCGATTCTTTTATTTCGAAATAAGATTGTGGATGCTGACAAGCCGGACACAGTTTCGGAGCAGCAGTCCCTTCGTGTATAAATCCGCAGTTTCTGCATTTCCAAATCACTTTGTCTCCACGTTTGAAAACTTTCCCTTCATTTAGGTTGTCGTAGAGTGTTCTGTAACGTTTCTCATGCGCTTCTTCTACTCTGGCGATTAATTTAAAAGCCATTGCAATTTCTTTAAAGCCTTCTTCCTCGGCTACTTTCGCAAACTCCGGATATAACTCGGTCCATTCTTCGTTTTCGCCGTCAGCAGCTGCTTTCAGGTTTTCCAGTGTTGTGCCAATTTTTCCGGCAGGGTAAGTGGCCGTAATTTCTACCATCGAACCTTCCAGAAATTTAAAGAATCTTTTGGCATGTTCTTTTTCGTTCAACGCAGTTTCGGTAAAAAGTGCTGCAATCTGTTCCAACCCTTCCTTTTTTGCCTGGCTGGCAAAG
This sequence comes from Draconibacterium sp., assembly GCA_047975435.1. Classification (GTDB taxonomy): domain Bacteria; phylum Bacteroidota; class Bacteroidia; order Bacteroidales; family Prolixibacteraceae; genus Draconibacterium. The sequence continues at coordinate 16,499 of JBKEDN010000324.1, forward strand.
TAATCATAACGCATGCGGGCCTGAGATTCGCCTGCAAATGCTTTTAATAAATTTTGTTCTGTTTTTGTGCCTGCTAAACTTCCCATGGTAAAATATTTTGTTGATATTCGGTCAAATTTAATCAAAACTCTATTTCAAAAAGAATGGTGTTATCAATTTTGAAAGTTTCTGAATAAGCATTATGATGCTATTGTGTTCCATTAAAAAATTACGACATTTGCATCTTAATTTAATGTGGATCAGTATGACGATCGAAGAAGTTCAACAGGAAATAATCGGTGAGTTTTCGATGTTTGATGATTGGATGGATAAATATTCTTATCTGATTGAACTTGGGAATGACCTTGAGGAGCTGAATGCCAAATATAAAAATGATCAAAACCTGATTAAAGGTTGCCAGTCGCGTGTTTGGCTGGTGGCAGATATGGAAGATGGCAAAATTAATTTCAGGGGAGAAAGTGATGCGGTAATTGTAAAAGGACTGGTTGCTTTACTGTTGCGGGTAGCATCGGGAAGGACACCCCAGGAACTGCTGGAGAACGAATTGCATTTTATTGATGATATCGGCTTAAAACAGCATTTGTCGCCCACGCGATCAAACGGATTACTGGCCATGGTAAAACAAATTAGGTTGTACGCTGTTGCTTATAGCAAAATTGGAGGATAAGGAGGTTGACATGGACAAAAGAATTGATTTAATTATAAATAACCTCAAAGAGGTCTATGATCCGGAAATTCCGGTGAATGTATATGATCTGGGATTGATTTATAATGTTGACATTGATGAAGAGAATAATGCCAACATTGTTATGACGTTAACTGCTCCGGGTTGTCCGGTGGTGGATATTTTAGTCGAGGATGTTACCCAGGCCGCCCAATCGGTGGAAGGTATTCAGACCGTGAATGTGGAGCTGACATTTGATCCGCCGTGGGATAAATCGATGATGAGCGAAGAAGCCCGTTTGGAATTGGGTTTCTTTTAGCAGAAAATCCCTTAGGAGTTTGAAATTTCCTAAGGGATTTTTTTATAATTCATTTCAGGAATTTTTCCCTGGAGTCGTTTACGAAATCTTTAGTGGCTTTTCCACTTTTGCTTTTAAAAGGGCAATGTCGAGCACATCCATTATCGTATTCACAAAGTGAAATTTCAAGCCTTTAATATAAGCTTCCTTGATTTCTTCCAGGTTTTTCCGGTTTTGCTCCGAAAGAATAATTTCGGTAATCCCGGCCCGTTTGGCAGCCAGAATTTTCTCTTTAATTCCACCCACCGGAAGCACTTTCCCACGCAGCGTAATTTCACCGGTCATCGCAAGGTTTTTCTTTACTTTTCGCTGTGTGTAGGTTGATGTCAGCGAAGTAACCATGGTAACCCCCGCCGAAGGCCCGTCTTTTGGGATTGCCCCTTCCGGAACATGAATATGTACATTCCAGTTGTTAAATATCTCAGGATTCAGTCCAAGTTCATCTGCATGAGATTTTAGGTACTCGTGCGCCAGCATGGCCGATTCTTTCATTACTTCTCCCAGGTTTCCGGTAAGCGTTAAGGCACCTTTCCCTTTGCTCAGGCTCGATTCAACGTAAAGAATTTCTCCTCCAACAGCCGTCCAGGCAAGGCCGGTAACCACACCTGCAAAATCGTTCCCCTGGTATTTTTCTTTTGAATATTCGGTAACACCCAGGTATTCACGAATGTCTCCGCGGGTAAGTTTTTTATTGTATTCTTCTTCAAAAGCAATTTTTTTAGCTACCCTGCGTACTACTTTTGCAATCTTTTTATCGAGTTCGCGAACACCCGATTCACGGGAGTAACCATCAATAATCATTTCGATTACATCTTTTGGGAAGCCGATGTCTGACCTTTTCAGGCCATGATTTTCCAACTGTTTCGGAATCAGGTGCCGTTTGGCAATTTCCACCTTTTCTTCCAGCAGATAACCGCTTACTTCAATCAGTTCCAGCCTGTCACGAAGTGGTGGCGCGATGGTACTCAGTGAGTTAGCTGTGGCAATAAACATCACTTTCGACAGATCGTAATCGTGTTCAATGTAATTATCATGAAACTCTCCGTTTTGTTCCGGGTCCAGTACTTCCAGCAGGGCCGAAGCCGGGTCGCCATGGAAATGTTTGGAAACTTTGTCAATCTCGTCCAGAATAAAAACAGGGTTTGAAGATTTGGCTTTTTTTATGTTTTGGATGATCCGGCCGGGCATCGCTCCGATGTAGGTTTTCCGGTGACCGCGGATTTCTGACTCGTCGTGCAAGCCGCCTAAACTCATCCGGGCATATTTTCTGCCCAGTGCACGTGCCACTGATTTTCCGAGTGAAGTTTTTCCCACCCCGGGAGGGCCATACAAACAAAGAATAGGCGACTTCATGTCGTTCTTTAATTTCAGAACGGCCAAATGTTCCAAAATACGTTCCTTTACTTTTTCCAGCCCGTAATGATCTTCATCCAATACTTTGCTGGCATGTTTCAGATTGAAATTATCTTCGGTGTAATCGTTCCAGGGGAGATCCAGCAAAGTCTGGCAAAACGAAAACTGAACCGAATATTCGCCGGCTGCCGGATTAAGTCTTCCCAGTTTTTCAACTTCTTTTTCAAAGAATTTTGCGGTGTCTTCGTCCCACTTCTTTTCTTTGGCTTTTTCCTTCAGTGCATTTATTTCCTGCTCCACCGGGTTTCCCCCCAACTCATCCTGAATGGTTTTTATTTGCTGGTTCAGCATGTATTCGCGCTGCTGACGGTCGAGGTCGGTTTTTACCTTTTTCTGAATATCGTGTTTCAGCTCCAGCATCTGAACTTCTTTTACCAGAAAACTGATGGCCTGGATTCCACGGTCTTTTAAGTTGGCAATTTCCAGCAACTTTTGTTTGTCTTCCACATTCAGGTCGGTGTTTGAACAGATAAAGTTGATCAGGAAAGTTGAATTTTCTATATTCTTTACTGCAAAAGTAGCTTCGGGAGGAACGTTGGATGAGAACTGTGCAATTTTGATTGAAAGGTCTTTTAGCGAACCAACAATGGCGTTAAACTCGTTGTCATCTTTGGAAGTGATATCTTCCAGCGGCTCAACAATCGCTTTAAAATACGGATCATCACTGATAAATTCACGTATCTGGTATCTTCTTTTTCCCTGGATAATTACCGAGGTTGACCCATCGGGCATTTCCAGTACTTTTAATATCTCAGCAACGGTCCCAACTTCGTAGAGATCTTCTTTTTCAGGCCGATCTACCGTATAATCTTTTTGGGCTACGGTGCCAAGAAGTTTGTTCCCGCGGTTTACATCGCGAACCAATTGCAGCGAGCGTTCGCGGCCAACCGTGATCGGTAAAACCACGCCCGGAAACAGGACAGTATTCCGCAGTGGTAGGATGGGCAGAACCGATGGAATTTCGGTATTTTTTAGTTCCTTGTCGTCTCCGTCGGCAATGATCGGAATATATTCAGAATCATCGTTCATGATTCCGGATGCAAATAAAGCTTCAAATGCTGTGTTTTTAATCTTACCCATAATTTTTTATAAAAATGACAGAATGTCGCAGGCAACCTGCCTGATTGTACAGGGCTACAGTTTTGCAATAGCCGTGCCAACTACAAACAATGTAGCCAAATGTGGTTTGTTCATCCTAAAAGGGATAAATACAGACAAAATTGCATGTTTGGAGCAAAAAAAAGCACCCGCTGTTGACGAGTGCTTCTCAGTATTTTTTCGAAAAATTACTTTTTCCGGTTTTCCATGTGTTTGCCATAGCGGCTCATAAACTTGTCAACACGTCCTGCAGTATCCACTAGTTTGGTTTTTCCTGTATAAAACGGATGAGAAGTATTCGATATCTCAAGTTTGTAGATCGGGTACTCAACACCATCAATCACTTCTGTTTCTTTGGTGTCAACAGTTGAGCGTGTGAAGAAAGTATGTCCGTTTGACATATCTCTGAACGCAACCAGTCTGTATTCCTTCGGATGAATGTCTTTTTTCATTTTTTTTATGTTTTTCGAATGGTTACATTCTATACTGTAATCCATCCTTTCGTTATTGCATAATTTTATTCGGGCTGCAAAGATAAAGATAGTTTGCAATTTTCCAAAGGCTGAGTTCATTTATTTGTTTTTTATAAGCAGTTTATTCTTACCCGATTACGGGTGCCTTTTTTACTTTCTTTGTCCGGTCGAACATGTAGCGCATGGTATAGTGTGTTTTGGCGCGTTTGGCACCGGTAGCTTCGTAAATCGCAATTATTTTTGGGTTGAAATCTCCGGCCCACGAAAGTTCAACATCGGTATAATGTTGGTGCGTTTTTCTTTTCATAATCTGTTCCTGATGCCAGAATATACCTGACTCAATTCCGGAGCGTTGGTATTTCGGATCAACTCCCATTAACAAAATTCGCGTACCGGTCATCACTTTTTTTCGCTTGTAGTAAAAGAATTTGATGATTCCCCACAGGTTCATCTTTCCCCTTAATTTCATAAAAATCTGGTTTACGTCGGGAACCATTACAAACATAGCGATCGGGCGTTCCTGGTCGTACGCAAACCATATCATTGCCGGATCAAGTATGGCTTTCGATTCGGTAAGAAAATCATATAAGTCATCGGGATTAAGCGGTTTGTAGTGTTCGTGAAATGACCAGGCAGCATCGTAAACCTGGCAAAAGTCTTTTACAAACTTATCGGTCTCTTTGTAATCGAAATGACGGAATTTAAACTGGGGTTTCTGAGCTACCCATGTGGCAATTTTCCAGAAACGTTCAGGAAATGGAACTCTGTAGTCGAGATGATACGAATATTGTTCAAAGTAAACCTCGAAGCCAAAACTGCGGAAAAGTTTTTCGTAATAATTTGGATTATAGGGCATTCCGTATGACTGGGGCACAAAACCATCGGCCAGCAGTCCCCAGTTTACGTAATTTTCCCCAAAATTAATGGGGCCGTCCATGGCTTCCATACCGTTTTTTTTGTTCCATTTGGCAGCAGTCTCAAAAAGCAGATTGGCAGCTTCCTGGTTATCGATACATTCAAAAAAACCACATCCTCCGGTGGGCTGCTCGTATGTTTTTGCCAGGTTAAAGTTGATAAACGCAGCAATCCTCCCCAACAATTTCCCATCGTCGCTTTGTAGTACCCAACGAATGGCTTTCCCGTTTTTAAAGGTTTTGTTTTTTTTCGGATCAAAAACCGATTCAATCATCATGGGAGGGATTCCCGGCCAGTTGGGGTCGTTTTTGTAAATCAGCCGGGGGACACTGTGAAACAGCTTCTTCGTTTTTTTGTCGGTAACCTCAATAAGTTGCATGGTGAAATTTTAGGCCAAAATAAATTAAAACTGGATAAATAGATGTGCTTTTATTCAATAATCGGTGCACGTACAAATTCTTTTTTCCGATCGAACAGGTAGCGCATGGTCCGGTGCGTAAGTTTATGGTCGGCACCAAAAGATTTAAAGAGCGCATTCATTTTTGGGTTGAAATCGCCCACCCAGCTCATTTCCATGTCGTTGTACCAGTCTTTTTTCAACATCACTTTTTTTAGATGATGAAAAATGCCCGATTCGATCCCTTTTCCCTGGTACCCCGGAATAACTCCCAATACGATAACCCGGCAGCGATTGATTGTTTTTCGTTTAACAAGGTAGAGCATTTTGAGCGCACTCCACAGGTTAAGTTTTCCGGTTTTCAACTTTTGGATAATCTGGTTTAAATCGAGTATCTGCATAAAAAAGGCGATTGGCTTTCCATTGTGATAAGCGTACCAGATAAATTCCTCGTCGAGAATAATTTTTGCGTTGTTTAACAGGTTTTTAACCAGGTTGAAATCGAGTGGTTTATAGTTTGCGTGGTTTCCCCAGGCTTTTTGATGGATTTCAATAAAGTCGCGGATGTAACGGTCCTGTTCTTTGTATCTGAAATGCTCAAAAGAATACCCCGGCTTCTGCGCTACCCAGCTGGCAATTCGCCAGAACCGGTCGGGGAGGTCGGGGTTTGTAATGTCGAGCGAATAACTGTACTGACGGTAATAGGTTTTAAATCCGAAATTTTTAAACAGCGTCAGATAGTAAGGAGGGTTGTATTGCATACCAAAGGTTTGCGGTTGAAAGCCATCAGTCAGGAGCCCCCAGTAAAAGAAGTTTTCTTCAAAATTCACCGGGCCGTCCATTGCTTCCATCCCTTTTTGCTTTAGCCAGTCGCGGGCAGCGCCGAAAAGCATATCGGCTGCCTCCTGGTTGTCAGTGCATTCAAAAAAACCGCAGCAACCAGTTGGCTGATCATATCCTCCGGCATATTTTTCATCGTAAAATGCGGCAATCCGGCCAATGTATTTCCCGTTGTCCAGTAATAAAAACCGAATGGCATCTCCGTTTAAATAGCGTTTGTTTTTAGTGGGGTTAAAGGTATTCTCAATCATCATCCGCAGCGGAGGAATCCAATTGGGGTCTTTCTTATAAATTGCATCGGGTACTCTGTGAAATTCATCGACCAATTTTCGGTTGGTAACCTGAATGATTTGCATGAGTCTATATTTTTACATTCCGGATTCCCGAAAGTAGTATTTTTGAGAGGAAATAAGAAAAGGATCTATCCCTTAATGCGAGATAAATCCTTTTCTTTAAAAAAAATCAAACTTATTAATCGCGGCTGGCAACTTTCGATAAAAGCCGGAGTATTTCCAGGTACAACCAAATCAGTGTTACCATTAATCCAAAAGCGCCGTACCATTCCATGTATTTTGGAGCACCGGCGGCTGAGGCTCTTTCAATAAAAGAAAAATCGAGGACTAGGTTCAGTGCTGCAATGGCTACTACTACGAGGCTAAACCCGATGCTAAAGTTTGAATTTCCGTAAAGAAACGACATTTGAGCACCAAACAGCCCGGCTATGAAACTTACAAAGTAAACCAATGCAATTCCTGCGGTGGCAGCAAAAACCACCATCATAAATTTGTAGGTTACTTTAATGGCGCCGGATCGGTAAAGGAACAACATGGCTACAAAAACGGCCATAGTGAGCGCAACGGCACGGATAACAACTCCTTTATACTGCATTTCGAGTATGGCCGAAATACCTCCCAGCAAAAGGCCTTCAAATACTGCATAAATAGGGGCCGATATACCTGAACTTTGTGGCCTGAAAACAGTTACAAGCACGGTAATAAAACCACCAATTCCGCCTACCAGCAACCAGGGACCAACTGCGGCCATGCCTGCTTCAGTACTGGTGGCAATGGCATCAAAGAATTTATTCCATGTAAAAACGGCACCTGCAATAACAAGTAAAAGCATTAATGCTGTTTTGTTCATGGTTCCGTTAACGGTCATTGCCTGCGAAGAATAGCTATAATCTTTGCTAAATACATTCTCTCTGAGAACGGGATTTGAAGATTTTGAAATGTTCATCATTTTAATTGTTTATAGTTTCTGTTTCTTGAATCGTGTAATAATTTACATGTCTTCGCCAGTGGCTACGGTCAATTTGTTTGCCAAATAAAAATGCCTGACAAGATTGCAGTTAAGGTAAGTTAAGGCTTTTCTTCCGCGAAAGTTTCCTGAACGTAATCGCTTGTTAGTTCTTCAAATAATTGCTCTCCCAGCATTGTTGATGTATCTGAATGGTCCAGTTGCAATGTTCTGGAAAACTCAATACAGGCTTCGTTTAGCATTTTAGAGCGGGTACCCATCGCAATAATGGCCCGGTAAAGTGGCGTAAAGAGTTTTTCGTCGCGGGCAAGTATGGGGAGTTCTTCAAAAAACGGCTCAAACATTTCGTCTATCGCTTTTTTGTCGGTGATTGCTAATCGTCCGATTAAATGAACACCCGTAAAACGAATAATATGTTTCTTCCCCCTGCACCATTCAAGCGCTTTTATAAAGGCAAACCTGGTTTTGCACCAAAGATTGGCTGAAGCCTGTTCTGCGATTTCCGTTGTCTCAAAAGTTTTTGTCCAGAAATCCATTTGTTCTTCACTAACTTCTTGTGGTTCATCGATTAAAGTGGCCAGAATCATGGTTTCGCGCCATTGTTTGTTCCACAGTTTCAGAGCCAGTAGGTGGTCGGGCTGGTACATTTGTGCCAGTTCGCGCAAATCAATAATGGAAACTCCCCAGTTGAGTTTGTAACTGATTCCCTGATGGTTCATGCTTTCAACAACTTCTCCGCTTTTTCGCAGTTTTATCGCCTGTAGCAGTTTCTGGTATTGTTCTTCTGTTTTCTGGTTATCGAGAATAAAATCCATTTTCTAGAAAATTAATTCGGTAAAAATAAAGATTACCACAATTCCGAAAGAATATAAGGCATATATTCCAACCGGGAGGTAAGATGAAAGTGAAATGTTAAACTGTTTTTTTACACGGTACGACAGGTATATTTTTTCAATCAGGTAGGCAATAAAGGTTGCAAAGGCAATTCCGGGTAGTCCCCAAAAACGAACAAAAACAAGGCTTAGAATCACATTCAAAGTCAGCTCCAAAGCCGATGCTACAAGAATTGGCTGAGTAATCCGAAGTCCGTTAAGAATGGTTTGTGGCATAATTAAACGGCTGATTATTAGCAAAAGATAAATATTAAAAATAGTGGCACTTTCTGCAAATCCGGGATTAAAAACGATGGGGAAAACAGGTTTGGAAATAAGAAGTAAGACCGCTGTTGCAGGAAACAGGAAATGCATAAATTTGGTAACGCTGGTTTTTAATTGAAGAAGGTTTTCCTTTCTGTTCCGATCGTTGGCAAATGCAGGCAGCATGGCAGTGCTTAAAGCATTGGCCATTAACATGGCAAGGGGAAGTTCGCGTGCACCATAACGAAAAACGGCAAACGCTTCTTCGTTGAACCGGGAAGTGACAATAAAACCATCGACAAATTGTGCAGAACCGCCTAATAAAGTGGCTGTAACCAGTGGAGCTCCCAACTTTAAATGCTCACGGATAAACGATGCAGACACAAAGAGTTCGTTGTTGACAATCAGTAAAATCCAAAGCCAGGAATAGCGGAGAAAAGCCGATAGTGCCAGCCCGATTAGTGCCCACTTTATTGAAAAACCCAGTAGAACAGGCAAAACAACCAGCGTTAACTGGATGGTAAACGATAAAATAGCATAAATAATGATTGCTTTGTTTTTGTTTCGCAGCAGGTAATAATATTCAACCAGGTTAGCCGGCGCGCTTAACACGATAAATACAATTAGCAGAAACAGATCGGGAGCAGGTTTGTCATTCAGAAGTACTTGTGAAAACAAAGGCTGTATAAAAAACAGGAGTAATGCGGCGATCAGGCTAAAAATCTGAAGTGTCAGAAAAGCACTGAAAACATTTGTTTTTGAGCGTTCCGTATTGTTCCCGATGGGCAACAAAGCTTTTAAAAGTCCATTCAGCCAGAAAAAGCTGACAGCACCGGCAATAAAGATAAAAGTTTCGTATTGGCCGATTTCGCTTTGAGTAAGGGTTGTTTTAGTAAAAACAATACCCGTTAAAATAAGCGTAGAATAACGAACCAATTGAAAAAACTGAAATGCGGAAACTGTATTTAATACTTTTTTCACCCGTTTAATTTGGTCCTAAAAATAGAAAAATACACGCAGAACCATTCAGGCTAAAGAAGTTTTGATTTCGCTCATTTGCACAAGGGATTTCAGATTATATCTCTTATTTTTGCTAAAAAGCTCAACTAAAATGATTCAACTTAAAGGCTGGACCCGTAATACCCTGTTGATCGCCGGATTTCTGTTCATCCTTTTTCTGGTGTGGTATTTCAGCAATATTGTAACATATATTCTGGTTGCGGTTGTGTTGTCGTTTATGGGGCGTCCGCTGATGCGCTGGCTCACAAAACTGAAATACAAACGCTTCAGTATTCCTGCTTCACTTGCTGCCTTTATTTCACTTGTTGTCATTTGGATTGTTTTTCTCTCCTTCTTTCGCTTTATTATTCCGTTGCTGATCAGGGAACTCGAAACACTCTCGAAAATTGATTTTACAGCTGTTCTGGATTCGGTAGAGGAGCCAATCCTGCAAATTCAGCGCTTTTTTACCCGCGAGCCGATTGAAATGGGCGAAAAGAATTTTTTGGATTTGATCAGTGAAAATCTTGGGGCACAAATCGATTTTTCCAAAGTATCCAATTGGTTTGGGGTAGTTGCCGGAACATTGGGGGAAGTTTTAATCGGTTTTTTTTCTGTATCGTTTATCACTTACTTTTTTTTGAAAGAACAGAACATGTTTCGCGACTTCATAATACTATTGGTCCCGAGTAATCTTGAAAAAAAGGTATCACATGCAATGGACTCGATTTCTTATTTGTTACGACGCTACTTTATCGGTCTTGTATTTGAGGTGTTTATGGTGATGTTGCTCGATACAGTTGGGCTCTCCATTGTTGGAATTCAGTTTGAACATGCAGTTGTAATCGGGCTTTTCTGTGGCATTTTTAATGTAATTCCATATTTGGGGCCCTGGATGGGAGCCGCACTGGGCTTGCTCATTGGCGCAGCACTTCACATCAATGCCGATTTTATGAGCGAAACCCTACCGTTACTGGGCTGGATGACACTGGTTTTTGCACTGGTTCAGGTGTGCGACAATGTACTGTTTCAGCCACTCATTTATTCCAGCAGCGTAAAAGCACATCCGCTTGAAATTTTTCTGGTTATTCTGGCTGCCGGTAGTATGGCCGGAATATTGGGGATGATTCTGGCCATTCCGGTTTATACCATTTTAAGGGTAATCGCCAAAGAATTCTTCGAAAATATGAAGCTGGTTCAAAAAATGACAAGAGGCCTGGAAAAGGAAGGTAATTGAGTCTTTTATTCGCTTTTTTTGAGAAAAGAAGGAGTTATTTGCTCCGGATTATGATCAAAATGAGGGTGCAATTAGCAGGCATTCAATCAATTCAAAAAAAATTTAACTTAACAGGAACAATAGAGGAAGTCTATTGTTAATATAGGTGATTTATCCAATAAAAGGCCTTAGTTACATTGCTAAACTGAACAGAATGAGGAAATATTTCGCTGGGAAAATGTTGTGGAAAAATCTGCCGGTTTTCATTTTCCTGTTTGCTGCATTTTTTTCAATTTCAAATAATATTTATGCTGCCGCTGAATCTGTTGTTACCGATGGACATTCGCATGAAGAAATTAAACGGGGAGAACGTTTTTTTAAAGGTTTGTTACCTTTTAAAAAGGAATACGCATCCTGTGTTTCGTGTCATAACCTGAATCCGGTTGATACGTTGAACTGGAATCCTTCAGCAATGGATATTGCGTTGAAATTTATTGATAAGGATTTTGAAGCATTTCAGGCATCCGTGAAAAATCCGTCGGGAGTAAAAATGGAAGCCTCGCATGTAAACATTACTATTGCCGACGAAGATTTAAAGGCTGTTAAGCTTTATCTCGATGATTTGGCACACAACGGTGCTCCTCCCGCCAAACCCACTTATTTTAATCTTATCCTGTTTATCTTTTTGGGATTATTGCTGACCTGGGCCTTAGTGGAACTGATCTTTCTGCATAAGATAAAATGGAAAGTAATTCCGATGATCATTTTTGTGGGAGCCTTTGGCTGGCAGGTAAAAATGATTGTTACCGATGCCATAAAACTGGGGCGGCAGGAAAATTATGCCCCCGATCAACCCGTAAAGTTTTCGCATAAAGTACATGTGGGCGATAACGGAATCGATTGTATGTACTGTCACACTACTGCCGAGAGCAGCAAGTCGGCCGGAATTCCGGCAACCAACCTGTGTATGAACTGCCACGTGCTTATTCGTGAAGGTACCCATTCCGGAAAATTCGAAATTGCCAAGGTGGTGGAAGCCAATGAAAAAGGGAAACCCATTGAGTGGGTACGGATTCATAACCTCCCCGATCATGTTTACTTTAGTCATGCAATACATGTGGGCTCCGGAAAACTGGATTGCAAACAGTGTCACGGGCAAGTACAGGAAATGGACATTATGCAGCAGCACAGCGACTTATCGATGGGCTGGTGTATCAACTGTCACCGCGATACAAAAGTCAATTTCGAAAGCAATGAATATTATGAAAGCTTTGTAAAACTGCATGATGACCTGAAAACCGGGAAGATCGATTCGGTTACTGCTAACGACGTTGGCGCCAACGATTGTATGCGCTGTCATTATTAGTTCAGAGTTTAATGTTCAGGGTTTAAAGTCTGATAAACAAACGGTATTGCGATTTGTAATCGCGCAAAGTTCAAAATTAAATGTTGAAAATTAAAGAGCTAGTGGCTATAAGCTAGCGGCTAACAGCTAAAAATTATGACAAAATATTGGAGAAGTTTAGACGAGTTAAATGATCCGGTAGCCTTTAAGAAAAGTGAGATCAGGCTGGAAGTGGATGCCAAAAGGGCAGTTACACAAAAAGCTGCCGGTTCATCGCGCCGCGATTTTCTTAAAACATTTGGGTTTAGTGTAGCTGCAGCCGCGGTGGTTGCCAGCTGTAAACGACCTGTTGATAAAGCAATTCCGTATCTTGTAAAACCCGAGGAAGTAACTCCGGGCGTAGCCAATTACTACGCATCTTCTTATTTCGAAGGCAACGAATATTGCAGCGTATTGGTAAAGGTTCGTGATGGCCGTCCGATTAAAATTGAAGGTAACGATTTATCGTCGATCTCGCAACGCGGAACTTCTGCCCGGGTGCAGGCATCGGTTTTGAATTTATACGATGATGCACGGTTTAAAACCCCGGTAAAAAGGGGAGAAGCAACAAGTTGGGAAGAGGTGGATGATTACATCGGGAAAAAACTGGCACAATTGAACCAGGACAATAGAAAAGTTGTGCTTCTGACTTCTTCAGTCATTTCACCTTCAACCAAAAAAGTAATTAAACAGTTTCAGGAAAGATACCCGGTTGTGCAATGGTTGCCTTACGATGCCGTTTCTGCCACGGGAATTCTAAAAGCCAACGAATTGAGTTTTGGATCGGCTTTTATTCCCGATTATCGTTTTGATAAAGCCAAAGTGATTGTTGGTTTTGGTGCTGATTTTCTGGGAACCTGGCTTTCGTCGGTAGAATATACCAAAGGCTACTCGGCCGGTAGAAGAGTGCTTGAAAAAGGTGACGTGATGAATCGTCATTATCAGTTTGAAACGGGTATGACGGTGACCGGCTCCAATGCCGATGTTCGTTTCCCGATCAAACCTTCGGAAGAGAAAACGATACTGACAGCCTTGTATTACCAGCTGTTACAGGCAAAAGGTTCGATGACGATTACGGCGCCTGCCAGCCCGGTTGATATTAACGGGTTGGCCGAAGACCTGCTAGCTAACGAAGGACATTCGCTGGTGGTTTCCGGAAGCAATGATGTAAATACGCAATTGATTGTAAACGCCATTAACCAGTTGCTCGGAAATTACGGAAATACCGTTTTAACAAGCACTTCGCTCAACACTCACCAGGGAATTGACGCAGATTTTGAAAATTTTATTTCAGAATTAAAAAGTAAAACCGTTGCCGGGGTATTGTGTTGGGGAGTAAATCCGGTTTACAACCATCCGAAAGGCAGCGAGTTAAAAGATTTGATTGCAGGAGCTGAATTGTCGCTTTCTTTTTCTGATCGAAAAGATGAAACAACAGCGGCGTGTCATTGGGTATGTCCCGAGCCGCATTACCTCGAAAGTTGGAACGATGCCGAAGCTAAATCAGGAATGTTCAGCCTTGCACAACCAACCATTTCCAAATTGTTCGACAGCCGTCAGGTGCAGGAAAGTTTGCTGAAGTGGGCTGGCGGAGAAGCACCCAATTACTATGAATTTTTGAAAAAGAACTGGGGTGAAGATCTCTTCAACCTTCAGAATATTTACAGTGACACCCGCATTTTCTGGAACGAAGCCTTGCAAAAAGGGGTTTTCGAACCCGAAAAAACATACGAAGAACTTACCTATTCCGATACCGGTCTTGAAGTCGCGCTGAGTGCGCAATCAGAATCAAAAGGCTGGGAAGTGGTTTTGTACGAGAGCGTAGCATTAAAAGACGGAAGTGCTGGTAATAACCCCTGGTTGCAGGAATTACCCGATCCGGTAGCTAAAATCAGTTGGGATAACTTTGCTGCTGTTCCGGTAAAATGGGCCGAAGAAAACGGACTGCAGAATGAATCGGTTATTACCATTAATGGGGTTGAATTGCCGGTATTTATTCAGCCCGGACAAGCTGCCGGAACCATTTCTGTTGCCCTGGGTTATGGACGGGAAGTTGCAGGGAAAGTCGGCGATGCAGTTGGTACAAATATGTACCCCTTTGTTTCGGTAGAAAACGGAGCAAAGAAATTCTGGTTGGCCGGTGTAGATGTTCAGACTACTGCTAAAACATTTGAGCTGGCACTGTCGCAGACACACCACTCGATGGAAGGCCGGCCGATTGTTCGTGAAACCAATTTCAGCGAATGGCAAATCGATCCTGCATCGGGTAACGAGCTGAAAGAAGAACACGAAAAACACGATGTAACGCTTTATCCTGAACCCGAGTTCAAAGGACATCACTGGGGAATGGCCGTCGATCTGTCGTCGTGTATTGGCTGTAGCAACTGTGCTATTTCCTGCCAGGCAGAGAACAATGTTCAGGTAATCGGGAAAGAACAGGTACGCAACCGCCGGATTATGCACTGGATCCGAGTGGATCGTTATTTCTCGAATAATCCCGAAAATCCGGAAGTGTATCATCAACCGGTGATGTGTCAGCATTGCGACAATGCACCGTGCGAAAATGTGTGCCCGGTTTCGGCTACACCGCACAGCGACGAAGGTCTTAACCAAATGGCTTACAACCGCTGTGTAGGAACAAAATACTGTGTAAACAACTGTCCGTACAAAGTGCGTCGTTTTAATTGGTTTGAATATGTGAAAAACGATGCGTTCGATTTTAATTCAAACAGCGAATTGGGCAGAATGGTACTAAACCCCGATGTAACGGTTCGTTCTCGCGGGGTAGTAGAGAAGTGTTCGTTCTGTGTGCAGCGTATTCAGGAAAAGAAAACAGCTGCCCGTGTAGAAGGAAGACTGATTGAGGATGGCGAAATTCAACCGGCCTGTGTTCAGTCGTGTCTGGCTGATGCTCTGGTGTTTGGCGATTTAAACGATCCGAACAGCAAAATTTCGAAGTATTTTAAAAATGAACGAAACTACCACTTGCTGGAAGAGTTGCATACTTTACCATCAGTAGGATATTTAACTAAAGTAAGAAATAAAAAAGCATAAAAACCTATGTATAATTCGAAGGTAAGAGGAAAACTGATCGACGGCGATAAAAGCTTTGGGCAAATCTCGCAGGAGATACTTGCCCCGATCCACAGGAAAAATCCACCGCTTTGGTGGTATGCTGCCTTGCTGGTCAGTCTTAGTATGTTTGGTTTTGGATTGTATGCAAAATACATTACTGTTTCAACCGGTATCGGTACCTGGGGGGTGAATAACTCCATAGCCTGGGGATGGGCCATTATCAACTTTGTTTGGTGGATCGGTATCGGGCATGCCGGAACAGCATTTTCTATTTTCCTGTTGATCCTGCGTCAGAAGTGGAGAACAGCCATTAACCGTGCTGCAGAAGCAATGACTGTTGTTGCGGTATTTTGTGCGAGTTTGTTTCCGCTGCTGCACATGGGGCGCCCCTGGTTGTTTTTCTGGATTTTTCCTTACCCGAATACCCGCGGTCCTTTGTGGGTAAACTTTAACTCACCGCTTTTCTGGGACTTTGTGGCTATTTCGGCTTACCTTCTGATTTCAGCCAGTTTCTGGTATTTTGGTATGGTACCTGATTTTGCAACCATTCGCGACACCGCCAGATCAAAAATTAAAAAAGCGGTTTACGGTTTCTTTTCGTTTGGATGGACCGGATCGAGCAAAGAATGGCTGCGTTTCGAAGGGCTGAGTTTTGTGCTTGGAGGCATTGCAGCGGTTTTGGTGGTTTCGGTACACTCGATTGTTTCTACCGACTTTGCCGTGGCAGTGAAAGCTGGCTGGCATACTACCATTTTCCCGCCGTACTTTGTGGTTGGAGCAATTTTCTCAGGTTTTGCAATGGTACTTACATTGGTAATTACCATGCGCGGGCTTTATAAAATGAACGATTTTATCACCGATGCCCACGTTGACACAGTTTGCCGGATCCTGATTTTTATTTCGCTGATTATGGGAACTGCTTATGTAACTGAGGTATTTCTGGCCTGGTATTCAGCGAACGATTATGAAAGATATCTTTTCTTCCACACGCGTGTTTTTGGCGAATATGCTTTCCAATTCTGGGCAATGTTTATTTCCAACGCGGTAATTCCGCAGTTATTCTGGTTTAAAGGAGTTCGCCGCCGGATGTGGATCGTATTCATCATTTCGATCATCATCAACATTGGGATGTGGTTTGAGCGTTTTAACATTGTTGTTACTTCGCTGAGCCGCGATTACCTGCCATCGGCATGGGCCTCGTATTCACCCACCTGGGTTGAAATTGCCTTTTTTGTAGGAACACTCGGCATGTTTATTACCGGTGTATTATTGTTCTTCCGCTATATTCCGATGATTGCTATTTCGGAATTAAAATCGGTGGCCAAATTTGATAAACCCAACAACGGACAACTAAAACCTACCAGCCATGAGTAAGAAATACATACTTGGAGTTTTTAACGATGAGGCAACTTTGGTAGATGCTTTTGAAAAGATCAAAGCCAAAGGGATTATGCCCGTTGAAGTATTTACTCCTTATCCGGTTCACGAGATATTGGAAGGGATGGGAAAGAAGACCCGGATTACACATGCGGCTTTCTTTTACGGCTTATTTGCCGCTGTTGGGATACTTAGTTTTCTTACCTATGCTGCAGCAATCGACTGGCCGCTTCAGTACGGAGGAAAACCTTTTAATGCTTTTCCCTCGTTTATTGTGGTAACCATTGTGGCTACAATTCTTTCCATCACATTGCTGACACTTTTTACCTTTTCGGTCCGTGCAAAAATATTTCCGGGCAAGAAACCGGAGATTGTTCACCCACGTGCTACCGACGATAAGTTTGTAATTGTTCTTGATCCTGAAAATATGGGAGACAATTCAGTGGTGATTGAGAAAATAATTAAGGAGCATGGAGAGCTTGAATAAAGTGATTTGAGACAAGGAGATATGAGTATTGAGAATAAATCTGATACAATGAATTTTACCCAAAAAAGAAGGCTTACTTTTGCCTTTCGGCTTTTGCCTTTTGCCTTTTTATTTTTTGCTTTTGCCTTTACTTCGTGTGATTATACAAGAAAAACACCAGGCTGGCAATATTTCGACGATATGGTGGAATCTTCTGCTTATGAAAGTTATACATCAAACCCAAATTTTGCCGATGGGAAAACGATGCAGCCTCCGGTGCCCGGAACCATTCCCCGTGGAATGATACCGTATCCGTACCAAAAAACAGATGAAGACCGTGTATTGGCAGCTCAGTCGTTGGTAAACAATGTTCCGTTGACAGAAGATAACCTGGCGAGGGGCAAAAAACAATACGGAATTTACTGTGCACAGTGTCATGGTGAAAAAGGCGACGGGCAAGGGCAATTATATGTCAGAAAGAAATATACCTATCCGCCTGCCAGCTTGCTAAGTGAAAAAATGAGAGCAAATCCGGAAGCCGATATTTACCATGTAATAACAGTAGGTTTCGGAATTATGGCGGCACACGGGTCGATGATTTCACCCGACGATCGCTGGAAGATTTCAATGTATATAAAAAACGAATTACAGAAATAGTTTTCAAAATATCCGATTATGGAAGAGAGAGTGGTCCTTTCAGGAAAATTTAAATTAGTCACGTACATACTTATGGGTATCGGCGTACTTTCGTTTGCACTGGGTTTTGTATTCGATACGGAGCGTACGTGGGCCAATTACCTGCTGAACAATTATTACTTTGTATCGCTGGCTGTGGGTGCCGCCTTTTTTGGGGCCATCCAGTACATTACCCAGTCGGGGTGGTCGGCCATGTTTAAGCGTGTTCCTGAAGCTATGTCAGCCTGGTTCCCGTTTGCAGCGGTATTTTTTATCCTGATGTTTTTCGGAATGCATTCGATCTATGAATGGACCCACCAGGCGGAAGTTCAGCATGACCATCTCCTACAGGCTAAATCGCCCTATCTTAACATCCCTTTCTTTTTTATACGAATAGTTATATTCCTGGGCTTGTGGATAATCATGTCACGGTTATTGCGGAAAATTTCGTTACAGGAAGACGAACACGGAGGAATGGAGTATTTCAAAAAATCAGAGCTCTATTCCAAGATATTTATTTTCATCATCGCCTTTTCATTCAGCTTGTTTGGCGTTGATATGCTGATGTCGCTCGAACCGCACTGGTACAGTACGCTGTTTGCCGGGAAGAGTTTTATTGCCGGACTGCTTCATGCATCATCCATTATTGCTTTGATTGTGATCCTGCTTTCGAAACAAGGCTACTACAAACAACTGAACGGAAGTCATCTGCACGATTTTACCCGCTATATTTTTATGTCGAGCATTGTTTGGGGCTACTTTAATTTTGCCGAATTTATGCTTATCTGGTATGGTAATATTCCGGAAGAAACAATATGGTTTGTAAAACGCTGGGACGGGGCTTACAAAATCCTGTTCTTTGTGAACATCATCCTCAACTGGGGAATTCCTTTCCTGGTATTGATGCCGCGTAAATCATCACGTAGTAAAATGATTATTCTGCCGGTAGTGCTTTTGCTTATTATCGGTCAATATACCGAACTCTACTATATTATATGGCCGGCAACGGTTCATGAGGCCAAATTCGGTTTACTCGAAATCGGCACTTTTCTGGGTTACACAGGCTTATTTTCGTGGGTAGTTGGTACCGCGCTGACAAAAGCTTCGCTGGTTCCCAAAAATCACCCGTATTTGCAGGAAAGCATCCATCATCATTTTTAAGTTATTGGTTAAACAGGATAAATATTTATTACTGCGCATTCCGCTTTGGGGTGCGCTTTTTTTTCATATAGGCAAGGTTAGACGGAAATGCGTGAACCTGTTATTGAACATATTTCAGCAAACCAGCCCCCAATTTTGTTGGAAAAAACTTTTGTTCAATTAAATTCGCTAAAAACAACTAATTCTTTTCCCATGCAGTTAATTTCTATACTCCCTGATTGGTCAACAATAGGATTGTTCGAACGGATATTCTGGTACCTGGCCGTTCCGTCAACCGTAATTTTACTGGTGCTGATGGTGCTGTCAATTTTTGGCGGAGATACAGATACTGACGTAGATACCGATGTGGACGCCGACATTGCCGATGGCGACACGATCCCTTTTCAGTTTATTTCGCTGAAGAACATTGTGGCTTTCTTTGCCGTTTTCGGATGGTCGGGGATTGGTTTCATTAATGCAGAAATGGCTCCGTGGCTGGTTATTTTGCTTTCGCTTATTTGTGGCCTGCTGATGATGTTACTGATGGCGACATTGTTTTACCTGATGTCGAAACTGGCCGAAAACGGAACCCTGAAAATGAACAATGCCATTGGAAAACTCGGCGAAGTTTATCTGCGTATCCCGGCCGAAAGAGGCGGAATGGGAAAAGTACAGCTGAGTGTTCAGGGCTCGGTACGCACTCTCGATGCCATTTCTGATGATCTGGAAGATATCGCCACAGCATCCATCGTGCAGGTGGTTGATGTTATCGACGACAATATTCTGCTCGTAAAAAAACAAGGAAATTAATTACCCAATAAAAATTAGAAATCAATGGACTTTTTTGTTATTCTGATTACCGTTGCCGCACTCTTCCTTTTTGTAATTGTGGTGGCAATGATGAGGAGGTACAAACGTTGCCCCTCCGACCGCATACTGGTGGTTTACGGAAAAATAGGCAGAGGTTCCGACCGCGAATCACGTTCTTCAAAATGTATTCACGGTGGCGCCGCGTTTATCTGGCCCATCATCCATTCGTATGCTTTTCTGGATTTAACGCCGATTTCGATCGAAATCAACCTTACTAATGCACTGAGTAAGCAAAACATTCGTGTGGATGTTCCTTCGCGTTTTACCGTGGGTATTTCTACCGAACCCAATGTGATGAATAATGCTGCCGAACGTTTGCTGGGATTATCTCAGGATCTGATCAGCAACCTGGCAAAAGACATCATTTTTGGCCAGTTGCGTTTGGTGGTGGCTACCATGGAAATCGAAGAAATTAACAGCAACCGCGACCTGTTTCTTGCAGCCGTTTCGTCAAATGTAGAGGCCGAACTGAAAAAGATTGGATTGAAACTGATCAACGTAAACGTAACCGATATCAACGACGAGTCGGGTTATATCGAAGCGCTTGGTAAAGAAGCTGCTGCAAAAGCGATCAACGATGCCAAAAAAAGTGTGGCCGAGAAAAACCGCGACGGGGAAATTGGTCAGGCAATGGCACACCGCGAACAACGTGTGCAGGTGGCCGGTGCCGATGCAACTGCCGTGGAAGGCGAGAACATGGCGAAAGTAACCATCGCCAATTCCGATGCCGACCGTAGAGAGAAGGAAGCCGAAGCCAACCGCCGCGCCGTAGCTGCCGAAAAGGTTACTGATGCCCAGGCATTGCAGGAAGCTTACGCTGCCGAAAAACTGGCAGAGCAGGTAAGAGCCGAAAGAGACAAGGCTACACAGGTGGCAAACGTTGTGGTACCTGCCGAAATCGATAAGCAAAAGGTGGAAATTGATGCCGAAGCAATTGCCGAGCAGAAACGCAGGATTGCCAAAGGGGAAGCCGATGCGATTTACCTGAAAATGGCAGCCGAAGGAAAAGGTATCTACGAAATCCTGAGCAAGCAAGCCGAAGGTTTTGATCAATTGGTGAAAGCTGCCGGTGGCGATGCACAAAGCGCTGCACTGATGATGATCACCGACAAATTGCCTGAGCTGGTGAAAACACAGGTGGAAGCGATCAAAAACATCAAAATCGATAAAGTTACCGTTTGGGAAACCGGCGGTGGCAAAGACGGAAAAACATCAACCGCCAATTTTATGCAGGGGCTGCTGGGCTCGCTTCCTCCGCTCGACGATGTATTTAAATCGGCCGGAATGGAACTGCCCAACTATCTGAAAGGTACACCTGCCGAAGAAGCGGTTCCTGAAGAGGCTGCCGTGGAAGAAACTCCTGAAGCGAACGAAGAACCCGATAGCGAAAAGGAATAAATATCGGATAGGATAAAACAGCAAAACACCGGTTTTCTTTTTTTGAAGGCCGGTGTTTTTGTTCAGGGTTCAGAGTTTAAAGTTCAGAGTGTTTCGTGTTACGAATTATTGCCCAATGTTAAATTGAGCTTTGAGTGTGGGCAACGGGCAAAAACAGCGAGTGTTTCGAAACGATCCTTGTTGGGATAAAAGGTGAAGCAACGTAGTCAGTACGTTTGTTGTCCGGGAGATAAAGGACGTAATGTAGTCAGTACATTCGTCGCCCAACCGAAAAGGGAAGCAATGTAATCATTACATTTGTTCCCCAATTGATGAGTGTAGCAATGTAATCATTACGTTTGTTCCCCAATTGATAAGTGAAGCAATGTAGTCATTACGTTTGCCGACCAAAGGAAAAGGGAGGTAACGTAGTCATTACGTTTACAGTCTGACACCGGATTGTTTGAATACAAATAACACAAGGCCTTTATATATGTGCGAATTTATATAGAGGAAAATTCATTTTTAATTATCTGGTCAATTTTAAACAGTGTCTTAGTGTTTTTTCTGATTCTCATCTTTATCTGTTCTAAAAATATGTGAATTCATCTTTTGTCGGCTAAAACACCTGCTTGACCGAAATTTTTTTCAGGCTTTCTGATTTTTCAGTTTTCTTTACGAATAAATACCAAAACCGTAATTTGTACGGCAAAACAAATACTATTCAATAAAAACTCAATATGGAATTATTTGAAGCGCGGAATGTGGAAAAGGTTTTTGCTTCTACCAAAGCCTTGTCGGATGTGAGCATTTCGGTAAAAGAGCAAAGCATTTTTGGTTTGCTGGGGCCCAATGGTGCCGGTAAAACCACGCTGATCCGTATTATTAACCAGATTACCGCACCCGATAAAGGCGAGATATTTTTAGCCGGGCAAAAAATGACCCGCGCCGATATTTCGCAGATCGGTTACCTGCCCGAAGAACGGGGTTTGTACAAAAAAATGAAGATTGGTGACCAGGCGATTTACCTGGCACAGCTAAAAGGAATGTCGCGTGGAGATGCCATTCGTAACCTTAAAAAGTGGTTTGAAAAGTTCGACATCATGCCCTGGTGGCATAAAAAAGTAGAGGAACTTTCGAAAGGGATGCAGCAAAAAGTACAGTTTATTACTACGGTGGTACACAAGCCCAAACTGTTGATTTTCGACGAGCCTTTTAGCGGATTCGACCCGATTAATGCCAACCTCCTGAAAGAAGAAATACTAAACCTGAGAAGTGAAGGGGCTACCATAATTTTCTCGACCCACAACATGGGCTCGGTAGAAGAATTGTGCGACAGCATTGCCCTGATCAACAAATCGGTAAAAATAGAAGACGGTCCTACGGATGTGATCCGCGAAAAATACAAAACAAATGTTTTTGATGTGCGTTACCGCGGGCAATTTACCGATGTGGAAAAAGCGCTCGGCGTCCGGTACGATATTATCAGCCATTCCGAAACCGAAAAGGAAAACAAACTGAAGATTCAGTATCTGAACGGTAATTCGAACAACGATTTGTTAAAGGTACTGATGCCGGTGGTTGAAATAAGTGCATTTGAGGAACTCATCCCGAGCATGAACGATGTATTTATAAAAGCAGTTCAAAATGCCAACAAAAAATGATAAACTACTTTTGGACACCATTCACTTTATGAAGTAAATCAAAAACAATGAATAATACATTTTTAATACTGAAACAGGAATATCTGAAAAGGGTTAAAAAGAAATCCTTTATTATCCTGACCATTTTGATGCCTTTGCTGATTGCCGGGGTGTATGCGCTGGTTATTTATTTCTCGATGAAAGATGATACGCAGGAAAGAACGATTGCGGTTTACGACGAGTCGGCACTTTTTCTGGGTGAATTTGGAGATCAGGGAGCAACCAAATACCACTTTGTCCCGAAAGAGGAATATGCGCAACTAAAAGGCAAATTAAAAGACAGCGGGTATTACGCGGTGCTGTACATCCCTGGTAATATTTATACAAATAATCAGGCACAGCTCACCTCTGAGAAACAATTACCGCTGGAGCTAACCGAACAGATAGAGCGCAAACTAAGCCGCTTTATCGAAAACGACAAACGGCAGAAGGTAATTGATGAGTCGGGTATCCCCGACCTGGACGAACGATTGAGCCAAACCCGTACTTCGGTGCGGCTGAATACGCTGAAACTGTCAGAGTCGGGCGAAACCAAAAAAAGTTCTTCGGTGGTCGCTTTTATCGCCAGTTATGCCATGGGGCTGATCATTTATTTCTTTGTGTTTATGTACGGTTCAATGGTAATGCGAAGTGTAATGGAAGAAAAGAAGAGCCGCATTATCGAGGTGATTATTTCGTCGGTAAAACCTTCGCAACTAATGGCCGGTAAGATTATCGGTACCGCTTTGGTAGGATTAACACAGGTGGCCATTTGGGTGGTGCTGGGTGGTATCGGGCTTTTTGTGGTACAAGGCATGTTTGCTCCCGAAACTGCTCAGCAAATGGGGCAAAGCCTTATGGAAGCACAGGGCGGAATGAACCCTGCAATGGCGCAGGCAGCCGGGACGAACAAAGTAACCGAAACGATGGAAATGATCGCCAACCTGAATATTCCGCTTATCCTGTTTGCATTTGTATTTTATTTTCTGGCGGGCTATCTCTTATACAGTTCGCTGCTGGGGGCCGTAGGTGCCGCTGTTGATAACGACGAAGATTCGCAGCAAATGGTGTTTCCGGTAACTTTCCCGTTAATCCTTTCTATAATGTTGTTGTTTCCCATTGCCAAAAACCCGGAAGGGCAACTGGCATTCTGGACCTCGGTTATCCCGTTTACTTCGCCCGTTGCCATGATGGCCCGGATCCCGTATGGTTTGCCAACCTGGGAAATTGTGGTTTCAATGGTATTGCTAATACTGGCTACTGTGGGAGCCATTGCAGCGGCGGCAAAAATCTACAGGGTTGGTTTGCTGATGTACGGGAAAAAAGTAAATCTGAAAGAACTGATCAGGTGGTTGCGGTATAAAAATTAAGAAAAAGCAAAAAAATGAGCAATATCCTTGTTTGAGTTATTTAGATTTAATAAAAATTAATTATCTTGCTCCCGTTATGATGATATCCATGTACCATACTTGTATGTGTTGCTGTTCGGAAACTTCCGGAAGGGTATTGTCGTAATGTAAATTGAACTTAGTCGAGTGACGATAACAAGGCCTTTCCGGATAACGGGAAGGCCTTTTTGTTGAAATTCATTTTATAAACAGATAACTCAAAAAGTTGAACAAGATGAAACAAGTCCCGATCAGGAAACCGGAAAGGGAAAGTGGAATCTTAATCCGTTAAGGAGAAATTAAAATTAACAAGATGAGAGCACAAAACATTCTTGAAACCATTGGCAACACGCCACATGTGAAGATCAACCGTTTGTACCCTGAAGATTACGAAGTATGGGTAAAAGTAGAAAAAACAAATCCGGGAGGAAGTATCAAAGACCGTATTGCACTGTCGATGATTGAAGATGCCGAAAAGAAAGGCATTCTGAAAGAAGGCTCGGTAATTATTGAGCCAACCTCAGGAAACACGGGTATCGGATTGGCGCTGGTGGCTGCCGTAACAGGTTACCGCCTGATATTGACCATGCCCGAATCGATGTCGCAGGAAAGACGCAGGGTATTGGTCGCTTTGGGTGCCGAACTCGAACTTACTCCAAAAGAAAAGGGGATGAAAGGAGCCATTGCAAAAGCACAGGAGCTTTCGGCTGAAATTCCAAATTCATGGATTCCGCTTCAGTTTGATAATCCTGCGAATATTTCGGCCCACCGCGATTTTACAGCCCAGGAAATTATAAAAGATTTTCCGGAAGGTTTTGATTACCTGATTACAGGCGTTGGAACCGGCGGGCATATTTCGGGCGTTGCAGAAGTGTTAAAAGCAAAGTTTCCCAATATAAAAGTATTGGCTGTTGAACCCGACACAAGCCCGGTAATTGGAGGGAAAGACCCGGGGCCGCATACAATCCAGGGAATTGGGGCAGGGTTTATTCCCGAGAACCTGAAAACTGAATTGCTTGACGGAACCATTGAGGTTGGAAAAGAAGAAGCGTTTGAATATGCACAGAAAGCCGCTAAACTGGAAGGGCTTTTTGTGGGAATTTCTTCAGGTGCATCGCTGGCAGCAGTTGCCAAAAAAATCAAGGAATTGCCAAAAGGTTCTAGAATACTAACATTTTCGTACGATCATGGCGAAAGATACTTGTCGATAGACGGATTGTATTAATTGAAAAGCCGGTTATTTTAACTGGCTTTCAATTTGTTTGTTCCCTTCATGTTCAAGTTGGAGAATGAGGCATAAAAGAAATTGATCGAACAAAAGTCCAAAAAAGGTTGTTTCTTTCGTAATTAATGAACTTAAAATGAAGAAAGGAATAGCTATGTTTTTATCAGGTTTAGTTGTTGGAATTTTGTTGATGATTATTTTGATCATTGTGGTTTTGCCCAAACAGATGTTTGTGGTGAATGAAAGTAAATTAAGTTTTGATGAAACAGTTGAGGCCATCACACAGTCAACTCAGGATAATAAATGGAGTATGCCACATTTGTACGATTTACAGGCAACCATGAAAAAGAACGGTTTGGATGTGAATCCGGTAAAAGTATTTTCGCTGTGTAAGCCCGAGCATGCCTATAAAATCCTTAGCGACGATAACGAACGGTTGGTTTCTGCTTTAATGCCCTGCCGTGTGGCTGTTTACGAAAAAGGCGGAAAAACCTATGTCTCGATGTTGAATGCAGGACTATTTTCAAAACTAATGGGTAAGAAAGTGAAAGATGTGATGGGGGATGCAAGTGCCGAAAATATGCAGATTCTTGCTCCGGTAATAAAATAGACAGCCCAACGAAAAAGAATCAAAATCAAAAAAAAACTGACAAAGATGAAGAAAGTATTGTTTTTATTGCTGACCATTGGCTTGTTTGCCTGTGGTTCGGCGGAAAAGAAAACCGAAACAAAGTCGGCAACTCCGGTTGAAATGACAGAAGTTTCGCTGAGTATTGGCGGAATGACTTGCGACCATTGTGTAATGTCGGTAGAAAAAGGAATTAATAGTTTGGAAGGAATCGAGGCGGTAAAAGTTACGCTCGATGACTCTACTGCCGTTGTTAAATACAATGCATCGGTATTAAAGCTCGCCGATATTAAAGAAGCAGTAAAGAAGCGTGGCTACAAAGTAAAATCAGCTGAATAGGATTGTTTTTCAGTATTTGCTAAAAAATCGGAAATATTCAGTTTACTTTTGCATAGATTTTGTACATTGAGCCAATGCGATGAAATTGAAAACATGAAAACAAACAACAGAAAATCCGAAACAAAGGAGCGGGGGCCGGTTTGGAAAGCCAAAATAGGTTTACGTTCCGGGATTTCTGAACGGAAATTTACCGTTTTCAGAAAATCCAGAAATTGGGAAATGCACATCTATTTGAATTAAAATAAAAGCTCTGGTCTTGAACGACCGGAGCTTTTTTTCTGTCCATACCTCTTTTGTCTAAGTAAATCATTCCAGAACGTATGGGCTGAATGTTGATGTCCTTAATGCAAATAAATTAATGCAAACACTTGTGTCGTGTCAACCGTGTTTTATCACAATGTCATGCTGAATTCATTTCAGCATCTTTGCTCAAAATGCAGATTCCGAAATAAATTTAGAATGACGGTATGTCAATTTAAAGTTGACAGAACACTCGTTTAGATTTCTGTCTCGCGCACTAATAATTTACTGGTAACATCTGAATTTGAAAGTATTATGCTAAATTTCGGAAATAAATAACTGCTAAAACCAACATGGACCGAAATCAAAGCTGCTTACTGCTTGTGTTCCTGCTTTTATCTGTGATGGCCCACGGACAAAAAAGGAATGGATACATCGTTAACAACAATGGCGAAAGAACCGAGTGTTTTTTGCGTAATAACGGATCAAGAGAATCCACCGGAAAATATGTTTATCGTCTTCCGGATGAAACAACGTTTTCTCCGATGGATCTTGCAAAAATTAAAGAGTTTGCCATTTATAACCAGGTGAAATGTGTGCGCGAGTTAATCCAGATTGATGTGTCGCGTGATCGTATCAAAAATGCAAAGGAGGCAGAAAAAGCACCGGAGCTTGATGAAGGACATGCTTACCTGAAAGTACTGTACGAGGGAAAACTTGCATCGTTGTATTCATATTACGATGAGGGAAATACTTTTTTTTACTACCGGGTTGGGCAGTCAACAATAGAACTTTTGTATTACAAGCAATACAAAGTGGAAGTTGCTTCGGGTATTGTTGAAACAAACATTGAAAACAATACCTATAAGGAACAACTTGCGCAGGCATTTCATATTGAGGATGAAAATGAGTTGAAAAAACTGACTTATACAAAAAACAGCCTTGTGCAATTCTTTGAAAACTACCACAAAGAAAACAATGTGTCCGGGGAAAACATTACCGTAAATGATTCAAAGCCGATACTGACGGTTCGTGGAATCGTGAATAGCAATCAGTTTAGTACAAAAATGCAGGATCTGGGCGATTCGGAGTTTGTTACTTTTAAAGGATCACAGTCTTTTGGTTACGGGCTTGAAGTGGAGTATAATTTTGCTTTCAACCGCAATAAAGTGGCTGTTTTTGCAGGAGGAAACTATGCATCTTATTACAGCGATTACTCCGATCATTCGGTACTGTTCACCCACGATGGCTACATCTGGGATTATTATTCCATTGATTTACCTGTGGGGATGAGGTATTACGGTCATCTTTTTCCAAAAGGGCGATTGTTCTTTGAGTTGGGGTTCTGTCCCCAGGTAATTCTTGGTAAGTCAGAACTGTATCTTAATGCCAGTCAGCCGTATCGTTTCGATTCATCTTCAAAAGTATTGTTTGGTGCCGGATTTAATTACGGGCGTTTTTCTTTGGCAGCAAGGATTTATACCACGGGAAATGTGACTCAAAACCTGCACAAGAGGGGGTCGGAACTAAAACAGTGGACGGTTAGTGCGCAGTATGATATTTTTCGTTCCTCCCTGGGAGCCGGTAAAAGATAAGTTCATTATCGCAGATGGGGGATAATTTAAAAGCCCTGGTCTTTTCTGTGGCCAGGGCTTTTAAGGATTCAGTCCTCCAGTGGGTTATAAACCGTACCAATAAATAACAAGGTATTGGTAGTGCGTTCACGAATTGCAAAAATAAACGGCTTATCGAAATGAATTGTTGGCGTTCCTCCGCCTGCTGAAGTTCTTTCGAATCCGATAGTAGTAACAGCGGCTGCTTCGGTACCTTCTTCATTTGCATCCACAAAAGTGTTTTGTTTTACAAAGGAAATGGATGTGGCAACATCACTCAGGTTTGAGAAATCCGCAGGACCAAAGGCATCAGTCATACCAAGGTTTTGAAGAAACTTATTCAGGTATTTTTCGTACTTAAATTTGAATTTAGGCAACAGCACGTTGTATTCCATTTTATCTGCCTGTTGGTCGAGCCCCAAGGTGATTTCTTCGAACACTTCCCCATTAAAATCGGGTAAAGTCTTAGCGAGGTTTTCTTCCGGTAAAATGAGGTCCATAACAAAATTATCGCGGCCATAGCTTAGTTCGAATGCTGAGAACCCATTCGCACTGAACCTCCTTAGCGGAATCTTTCCCGACATGGTTGGCACTTTAATTTTTTCACTATTACTTAACGAAAAATCCAGGTTGGCAGTGGCATTTTTTTCAAATTGCTGTGTCCAGTCGCCTTTAAAATATACGGCATTTAGCAGGAACATTACGGCATCTCCCGAGATTTCATCTAAAACTTTGTCGATTTTTCCGTTTGTATGGTCTGATGCCCAGCCATTAATCCGTTTTAAGGTGTTGACCACATCGC
>JBKEDN010000035.1:0-15602 GCA_047975435.1 Draconibacterium sp.
ATCAAGTTCGAACCAATCATACAAACTTCTTTTTTTCCATAATCCCAGAATTGACAAGGGTTTCAAAAGGGAAAAAAAAAGGGAATTCTACCAAAAATGATAAAATTCCCCACTGGGTACCCCGGACGGGATTCGAACCCATGACCTACTGCTTAGAAGGCAGTTGCTCTATCCAACTGAGCTACCGAGGCATCCTTATTTTGCGCTGCAAAAGTATAAATCAAAATCCAATCTCCAAATTCAAATCTCTAAATAAATCCGAAATTACCGATTTTGTCAATTCAGCGGTATCTTTTCCTTGTTATTATAACAAATGAATTCCACTTGTTTTGCAGGTTTCAATCATTTCATCGGGCCAAATGCTCGACTGTATTTCGCCAATATGTGCCTTTCTCAGAAAATACATACAAAGACGAGACTGGCCAATACCTCCACCAATTGTCAACGGTAGTTCGTCATTCAGCAACATTTTATGCCACAAAAGTTCTTTACGTTCTTCCAACCCACAAATTTTCAATTGTTCCATTAAAATGCGCTTATCTACTCTAATTCCCATCGATGAAATTTCGAAGGAGCTTTGGAGAATATCATTCCACAGAATAATGTCGCCATTCAGTCCTTTAAAGTTATTTACGGTTGGGGTACTCCAGTCGTCATAATCAGGGGCACGTCCATCATGAACTTCACCATTTGGCATTTCACCGCCGATTCCGATTACAAAAATAGCTCCGTGCTTACGTGCTTCTTCATTTTCGCGTTCGCGTGGAGTGAGTCCGGGATATTTTTCTGCCAACTCTTCGGTATGAATAAAAGTAATTTCTTCAGGGAGCTGTGGCTCAACATCCA
This sequence comes from Draconibacterium sp., assembly GCA_047975435.1. GTDB lineage: Bacteria > Bacteroidota > Bacteroidia > Bacteroidales > Prolixibacteraceae > Draconibacterium. The sequence continues at coordinate 847 of JBKEDN010000035.1, forward strand.
AATAGTTTTCAGTAATAAAATACTCGGTACGAACCAACACCGAATAAATCTTACGGACGATGTATTTCAGAAAATCGAGGCTGCGATCTTCGGCCGCAATTACCCGTTCCCAATCCCATTGATCAACGTAAAGCGAATGAATATTCGAAAGTTCTTCGTCGGGACGAATAGCATTCATATCGGTATAAATACCAAAGCCATCCTGAAACTGAAGATCCGCCAAAGCCAAGCGTTTCCACTTTGCAAGAGAATGTACAATTTCCGCCTTTTGGTCTCCCAATTCTTTTATCGGAAATGAAACGGGTCTTTCAATTCCATTCAAATCATCGTTAATTCCTGTCCCTTGTTTTACAAACAGAGGTGCTGTTATTCTTCGCAATCGTAGTTCAGAAGAAAGGTTTAACTGGAAGAAATCCTTTAACTGCTTAATAGCCTGCTCCGTTTGGTTCAAATCCAGTATCGATTTGTAGTTTTTTGGTATGTACAAGTTCATTTTATAAATTTATTTGTTTTTCAATTGAATTAGATGTAACTCTTCCCTGTCAAAAAAAAAGGGAATGTTACTTATTTTACCAGTTTATTGTCGTTTGTTTTATTTCGTAACTAATGTAACTGATATAACCTGCCTGCCTTCAGGCTCTCCTAAATAGCAAAAGGCTATTATTATACTCGTTTCAATTTATTTGTTTTGAGTCTGTCTGAACGCAAAAATATAATTCTACTTTCATTTTAAAGAATAGTTTTTAAAATTCAGGTAAATTCTAAAAATGAACAGGAATAGTAATCTCCTGCCCCGGCAATACCAAATATTGTTTTTAGAAAATGGTTCTATGTGTTAACTAGGCATTTACAAAATTAAGCCACGAGCTGTTCTCTTCATATTCCGGCACAACTTTACTTTCATTTGCAAAAGAGAAAACGGTCAATAATCCTGAAATCTCTTGCTGAAGCATTTTGATTCCGCCCTCTCCCAAATCTTTCCGGAAACCTTTTCCCATCAAATCAATTACCTGGTTCATAGAGATAATTCGTCCCATAATTTTCCCTAAGCCAACCAAATTGCGTTGTGGCATTTGGAAATTGATATTAAAGTTAGTTTGTTCTTTAATAAAACCGGCTGCTTTGTTGGTAAGATCAAAACCATTAAGAAACTGAAAAAAGTTATTCTCTTTTGCACGTTTCATCAGTTTCACAAGTGCTTCCGAAATTTGTGAATACAGAATGTCATTCGAGCCTTCAAAAATCTGAAACGGCCGGCTATCGGTAATTCCCCGGCCACCAATGTGTGTAATTTTATAGGCTTTTGCACCAACCAATTGTACTAGCGACTGTGCTGCTTCCTGCATCAAATCGGTTACAACACTTTTTACGGCATTGGCTTCCAGCCCATGAGGAACCAAATCAACATCAATACCGGCTTTATCACTGCTATTGGCACACATGGCAGAACAAATCGTATAACTGGCCTGAAGCTTTGATAGACGTTCTTGCACCTGATCGTAATTAAACAGGCTCTTCCCTCCCACCAGACGTTGTTTACAGTGTATAATTGCTTCGTCGAGCATACGTTTTATAAAACCCATTGCCATTCCGGGGAATTGCATACGACTGCGGTGGAGTAAATCCAGCATCATTTTCACTCCTGTAGAATGAGGTTCCAATTTTTGAACAGATGGAATTTTTACGTCAATATGATTTCTTCCGTAGGGAATCATATAAAGCCCCAGGTTTTCAAAATACTCTTCTACTTTAATGCTTTGATTCGGTGCATTCACATCGCAAATAAAAAAATCGATGTCGCGTTGCAAATTTCCGGAATCAGCCTGTTGCCGTGCAGTTAACAACCAAAAATCGGCCTGGCCGGTTAATCCCGCCCAATGTTTTTTGCCTTTTAAATGAAAGTTGTTGTCATTTTCAGTATAAAAGGTTTGCATATTAAGCGCATCACTTCCATAATCGGGCTCAGTAATCATTAAGCCACCCATGTTTTGTTCTTCCAAAAAACGTTTAAAAACCGGTGTCTTTGCCTCTTCCTGCGCATATTTGGCAACCGGCTGTAAAAACAGGGCCGAATTAATTCCGAATGTTAATGAAAGGGCCAACGATTCATAAGAAGCCGTGGCGAGTAAAGCAATATTTTCGTGCATTAATCCTCCCCGCCCGCCATATACTTTGGGAATTCCAACCGAAAGCGGATTTGCCGACATTATTTCTTGCCAGGCCTCGGGAGAAAGCCCTCTTTTTGTGCTTAATTTATCGATGTCATTCTTATCGTGAAACACACTTTTCATTTTTGATTTAAGCGTGTCAAGAAAATCGGTTAATGAAGGAATTCTATTCTCCGTCTCCACTGTGTCAACAACTATTTCTGAATTCATAAAATGCGATATACGGTTAATTAATATTTAAGTCCTCGTTACTTATGAGGTGTCTGTTTTTTATAGAAAATCAAACATTTAACTTTCCCGAATGTTTTGCTGCCCATAAGCACAAATATGTACTTCACTAAAAAACAGATAGTTAGAAATTGTAATTATATTTTTTTAAGGAATTTTGCCTGAAAAAATAGTTTTCAGACAAATTCGTCAGGATTTAATCTGCTATTTTTGCGCCCGCAATGGCAAATTTCAGCAAAAACATACCCCGCCTGTACCTGGTAAAAATCTCGAAATGGTTTAATATGGTAATGCCCATACTGGTACCGTTTTATACCGGCAATGGCATGGGCATGCACGAAATTTTTGTATTGAAAGCCATTTATTCGGTGGCCATTGTTGCCATGGAAATCCCTTCGGGATGGATGGCTGACGTTTGGGGCCGGAAGAAAACATTGATACTTGGGAGTATTCTCGGTAGCCTTGGTTTTCTGATTTACAGTTTTTCTTACGGATTCTGGGCTTTTGTAATTGCCGAAATTATTCTCGGAATTGGCCACTCCTTTGTTTCCGGGGCCGATTCGGCCATGCTCTACGATAGTTTAAAAGCTGATAACAAAACCGACACCTACATTCGCGAAGAAGGGCGGATTACTTCAGTGGGGAATTTTTCGGAAGCCATCGCCGGTGTTATCAGCGGATTACTGGTTTATTTTAGTTTGCGCACACCATTTTACTTTCAGTTTGCGGTGGCATCGATGGCCATACCTGCTGCGCTTACCATGGTGGAGCCAAAAATTCATGCCAAAATACAGGCATTATCGGTAAAAAAGCTCGCAATGAATATCCGGAATACCTTTGTTCAGGATCAGAATCTACGCATTTCAATACTGCTTTCGGCGGTTACCGGAACTGCCACGCTTACTTTTGCCTGGTTGGTTCAGCCCTTTTTCGAGGCCATAGGGCTGCCCCTTGAAATGTTTGGTATTTTCTGGACTGCCCTGAATTTAACCGTCGGACTGTCATCGGTTGTGGCCCACAAAGTGGCATTGTTTCTCGGAAAACGTTGGTCGATATTAATGGTAGTAATCGTTTTAACTGCCGGATACATACTTTCAGGAACCGTGATTTCCTACTGGGGACTCATCTTTTTATTCATTTTTTACCTGGCACGTGGCATCGCAACTCCCATTTTCAAGAATTACATTAACGAATACACTGCCAGCGAAGTACGTGCTACCATGCTGTCGGTCCGTAATTTTGTTATCCGAATTACGTTTGCCGGAATTGGCCCGCTACTAGGTTGGATCACCGATAACATCAGCTTAAACAGGGCTTTTCTACTTGCCGGAATACTTTATCTTGCAGCTTCGCTGATTATTGCTTTCCCCTGGATAAAAAAGAACTTCGAATAACAACACGGCCTTATTTTTAGAAATGTTGCTGGTATTTCATACAATATTGTCTTAAATTTGGTTTGAAGCGATTGTTTTTTGCGATCATCCTTCTTCTGATCATACAACAATTATCAATTCAAACAATTAAATCATGGCCGGACTAAAAAAAATAAACCTTGTTTTTGTACACGGATACAGTGTTACTAACCTGAATACTTATGGCGAGCTGCCGTTACGTTTAAAAGCTGAAGGTGCCGCCCGCAATTTTGAAATTGAGGTTGAAGAAATCCATCTCGGGCAGTACATCAGTTTTGACGATGAAGTTCAACTCGATGATATTTCGCGTGCTTTTGAAACGGCGGTTAACGAACAACTCGCACACCTGCTAACAGCCAACGAGCGTTTTGTATGCATTACGCACTCAACCGGCGGCCCGCTTGTTCGCAACTGGTGGTCAACTTATTATTACCACAAACCCGGCTCCACTTGCCCGATGAGCCACCTGATTATGCTGGCTCCGGCCAATTTTGGTTCGGCTTTGGCACAACTGGGAAAAGGCAGAATCAGCCGGCTAAAATCGTGGATTGAAGGCATTGAACCCGGCCAACAGGTTTTAAACTGGCTGGAACTGGGAAGTGCTGCCGCCTGGAACCTTAATCTTGAATGGATAAATGCAGAAACCACCGCCATTGATTCGGACACTGTTTTTCCTTTTGTGCTTACCGGACAATCAATCGACCGGAAGTTTTACGACAATTTAAATACCTACACCGGCGAGTTGGGTTCGGATGGAGTGATACGGGTTGCTGCGGCCAATCTGAATGGGCAATACATCAAACTGGTTCAGGGGACAACCGCCGCTGATGCTGACAAATTGTTGATTGAAGTTTTTCGGCAGGCTCCGGAAACGGCTTTTCGGATTATTGCTGGAAAGTCGCATTCGGGCACCGAAATGGGAATTATGGCAAGCGTAAAAAAGCGGTTAAACGACACTAAAAGCAAGGCAACTGTCCGGGCAATTTTCGATTGCATCAACGTGACTTCAAAAACTGAATACGATGCACTTTATGCTCGTTTTTCGGATGAAACAAAGAATGTTCAGATAAAAGAGTTAAGGGAAATTCATCAAGGAACGTTTAAACGAAGAACCTATCTTCATCACCGGTATTCGCAGGTTATTTTTAAGGTTTGCGATGCGGAAGGAAATCCTGTATCGGATTACGATTTATTGTTTACCGGCCCGGACAATGACCCCAATCTTTTACCTGAAGGATTTTTAGCCGATCGTCAGCGAAACAGAATCAGCCGCGAAACGGTAACTTACTTTTTTAACTACGATAAAATGTTGGGGCGCGATATTAACGGAAAACCAACGGAAAGCGGAAAAGAAATGCCCAAACAACTGGGAATAATTGTGCGACCGCGCCCGAGCGAAGGTTTTGTGAGTTTTAAAGAGTGCAAACTGGAAGCCAGCCGCGACTACCTGGAGCAAGCCTTAAAACCCAACTCCACTACCCTGCTCGAAATTGTGCTCAACCGAAATGTGGATAAAAATGTCTTCCGCCTGAAAAAGCTGGAAAACGATACGATGCCGGGTAAAAAAGCCGGAGATTTCAAAAATATTCAGCCTGCCAGAGAACTCGCGGATTAATACAACCGTACATTTTACAGCGCTTAATTTACTTCGAGTTTCAGACCATCGTAAGCCATAAAAACATGCTCCGGAAGTTCCTTTTCAACATCGGCGTGCAAGCCAAATGCGTGACTGATATGTGTAAGATAAGCCTTTTCCGGCTGTACGCTTTCGATCACCGCCAAAGCTTCTTCGAGGTTGAAATGCGAAATGTGCTTTTCCTTTCGAAGCGTATTTATGATCAGCACCTTGCTGCCTTTTATCTTTTCAAGTTCGCTGTCAGGTATTGAATTTGTATCGGTTATGTACGTCAAATCGCCAATACGATATCCGTAAACCGGCAATTTATGATGAAAACAGCGGATGGGCACAATCTCAATCCCGTCAATAGCGAAGGGCGTCTGATCGACATTCTTCAAATACATCTTCGGAATTCCGGGATACTTATTTTCAGCAAACACATAACTGAATATTCTGCGAATGGCTTCCTGCACCCGTTTTTCAGCATAAATCTCCATCGGATGGCGCTGAATCCAGTTGTAGGAACGAATATCGTCGAGGCCAAAAATATGATCGACATGCTCGTGGGTTAGCAAAATGGCACGCAGCGAGGCCACTTTTTCGCGCAACATCTGCTGTCTGAAATCGGGACCGGCGTCAATTACCAGATTTTGTCCGTTAATGTTTAACAGTAAGGACGAACGCAAACGTTTATCGCGCTGATCTTCCGAGCTGCAAACTTCGCAATTGCAGGCAACAACAGGCACACCCTGCGATGTTCCGGTTCCCAGAAATGTAGCTTCAATATGAATCGCTTCTTTTTGAGTCATGCAGCAAATTTAAGAAAAGCTGTAAATTATGCCGGGAATAACTACTTTTGCGCAAATCATTTTTCAGAATGGCAGCACTTTATCTTGTTCCGAATGTTTTGGCCGAAGGCGACTGGCAAAATGTATTACCGGCCAGTGTTTTTCCGGTACTTAGCAATACCCGTTTTTTTATTGTTGAAAATGTGCGAACTGCGCGGCGTTTTATGAAGCTGGTAAACCGCGAGATCGACATTGATGTCTGTACCTTTTACGAAATCAATAAACGTACTGACCCGAAAGATATGCCTCGTTTTCTGAAACCACTGGAGGAAGGAAATGATGTGGCAGTAATTTCGGAGGCAGGTTGCCCCGGAGTTGCTGATCCGGGTGCCGACGTGGTGCGCATTGCCCATCAAAAAGGCCTGAAAGTTGTGCCGATTGTGGGGCCGTCGTCAATTTTGCTGGCCCTAATGGCTTCGGGATTAAACGGACAGGACTTTGCTTTCCGTGGCTACCTGCCGGTAAAACCCAACGAACGTAGCCGCGAACTGGCCAACCTTGATAAAAAAGTTAGAAGCACCCGCCAAACACAACTGTTTATAGAAACGCCCTACCGCAACAACCACCTGGTGGATGACATTCTGAAAAGCTGCTCGCCTTCTACCCTACTCTGCATTGCCGCTAATGTTACCGGCAAAAACGAGTTTATTCAAACCAAAACTGTGCAACAGTGGAAAGGTAAAGTCCCGGATCTGCACAAACAACCGGTGATATTTTTATTAGGATAAACAGTGCATGGGACTCGCGGTTTACAACTGAAGGAAAACGGAAGTTAGAAACTTCCGATCTCACTGGGACTCGCGGTTTACAACCGCGATAATTATTAAAGTTGTAATCCGCCGATACCGAGGTCTTTCAACATGCTAAATTCGAGTTCAAAATTTGGTGTAAAAACATTCTTTCCAAAGTTATTCTCAAGCTGTTTTGTCGTCCAGAATTTCAGTTCCTCTACTTCATCCGATTGAATGCCGATGTTTTTATAATCGTAGGTCGTAAACATATAAACCAGTTCGGCCTCCACCTCCGATTCCCATTTATAAACCTTTTGCAGTTTGGCTGAAAATTCCTTCAGCCCAATTTCTTCGAAGGCCTCTTTTCTTAATGCCTGCTCCAGCGTTTCACCTGCTGAAATATGGCCGCCAACAGCAGTGTCCCATTTTCCGGGCTGAATGAGTTTATCCATCGGGCGTTTTTGCAAAAGCACCGAACCGTTTTTATTCAGCACATGCAAATGCACCACCGGGTGTAACAATTTGCTACCGTTGTGCACCTGGCTGCGTGGCGCCTGTCCGGTAACTTTTCCCTGCTCGTCAACCAGCGGTACCCATTCTTCTTTTCTGAGTTGCTTGTTTATTCGCCGTTGCCGGTACATTTCAAACAAAAAATAAAGTCCGAAAATAATGTAAAACAACCCGCCGCTGATAAAGGCCCAGGCTTCTTTGCTCATGTAAAAAGCCGAATAAAAAAACCAGCAGAGTGTGCGCCGTAAAAATATAAAACAGAAACTTCATGCTCCGTTGCATCTGTGCCATTTGTGCATCGTTAAGTTGTACATCTTTCATGTAGCGCTGGCCCATTAAACCGATGATATTTACAGAAGAAAATGCCGAAACACCCAATACTGCAATCAGGATAAGTTCGATTAACCCGGGTTTGAGTTTAAAGAAAATATCGTTGTCGAGAAGAATGGAAACAGCCCCCAGAACAACCAGCAGCAACGTATCGAACAGCACAAATTTTTCGAAGCGCTTTTCGCGCACTGCAATCCAGATCATTTCGGCAACACCAAAACCAACGGCAACAAATAACCCGGTTTTAGTCCCCCATATTTCATCGGCAGCGATAAAAACAAAGAGTGGAATAAAACCGGGTAATAATTTTTTAAACAGTTGTGCCCTGTTCATCTTTTCATCAAATCCTATTCAGAAGTTTCAAGCGGAAACACTTTATAGACTTCAACTTCCATTAGTACAGTCTGAAACATTCCGATTCCGCCTGAAGTGGCGCCGTTTTGTCCGTATGCCAATTCAGAGTTGATTACCAGATGAGATTTTGTTCCGGGTTGCATATAAGTTGCTCCTTCTTCCAGTCCGGCAATGGTTGTACCAGCACCAACTATAAAATCCAGTGGTTCGTAACGCTGGCCATCAAGATAGCCACTCGATTGGTCCACCAACACACTATCCAACTCTCCGTCACTGTTTTCATACAAAGACCAGGTTGCGTAAAAAATCCGTACTTCATCTCCCAGCTTTATTGTATCGCCTTCTCCCGTCCCGGGTTCATTAAAATAATAAAGCCCCGATCTTGTTGGTTCTGCACCAGGATGATTGGTTGATATATAAAGATCGAGAATGGCCAGTTCTTCCTTTCTCATTTTCTCATAGTCGATGCCATCATCGCAGGCAAAAAATCCTACTGCTGCTACCAGAAAGAACATTCCTGTCAATATTTTCTTCATTTCCCTACTTTGTTTAATGTTATCAATTTTATTACTGGTCTTTTTTTGAAAACGGTACAAAGTTAAAAAGCTTATCCAATTATTTTATCTAAAAAAATCGCCTTTTACTTTATCCGATTTCAGATGTAAATTAAATGACCGTTTCAGTCAATAGATGTTTATAGTCGGGCAAAAGTTGCGCGAATTTCTGAATTGTTTCGTCAAAAGACAATTCAGATTCACCACCGGCCGCGTTTAAATGGCCGCCCCCGTTAAAATGTTCACTCGAAAATTTATTGGCCGGAAAATTTCCTTTTGATCGAAATGATGCTTTTACATAGTTTTCCTTTTCAATAAAAAGCGCACTAAATACAATATTGCCAATTGAAAGCGGATAGTTAACAAAACCTTCTGTATCACCCGGTTTAAAATTAAACCTGTTTAATTCTTCTTTGCTGATACTAATAACCGCCGCTCTGTATTCCGGAAATACTCTCATTTTTTCATTCAAACAATAACCCAGTAAATGCATTCTGTCGGCAGAAAAATTATGAAAAACTGCTGATTGGATTTTATCTGTATTAATTCCGTTGTTCAGTAACTCTGAAACGGTTTTAAAAGTATTTTGCGAGGTATTATGACTAAAGCCACCGGTATCGGTAAGAATTCCGGTATAAAGTGCCTCGGCTACTTTATTGTCGATAAATTCGGAATAGCCCAACAACGCAAGCACATCAAATACCAACTCGGCCGATGAACTGTATTGAGGCTCTGAGATTGTATAATTGCAAAAATCAGTTGGATAAGGATGATGGTCGATCAAAATTTTAGTTTTCGAAAAACGACCAATCATTTTTGCCAGATGCCCTGCGCGCTTCTCTTCATTAAAATCAACGCATATCAACACATCAGAATCAAAAAGCCATTCTTTTGCCGCCTTTTTTTCTTTTTCGTAAATAACAACCGGCACATCCGAAGAAAACCATTTTAAAAAATCGGGATAATCATTGGCTGATATAACTTTTACCTGCAAACCTTTGTTAACCAGTGTTTGTCCCAGGCCAAGTGCCGAGCCAATCGCATCTCCATCTGGATTTTCGTGTGGAATAATACATACTTTCCCGGCATTGCCCAACACTTTTTCAACTGCACTAAATATCTCTTTACCAGTATTTTTCAAGACCTATTTTTTTTTGAAGGGACAAATATACTAATTCTTAATCGGGAGAAAAGGTTAAAATATTCTATTTTTACTATTATTGTAGAAGCAACTGAACAAAAACTTAAATTATGGCAGGCAACCTTACTTTCACAATGATCAAGCCCACAGCGGTAAAGCATAACCACATCGGGGCTATTCTAAAAATGATCAATGAAGCCGGTTTTAGAATTGTAGCAATGAAATATACCCGGCTTGCCCCGGAAAGAGCTGCGGCATTTTATACAGTTCATGAAGGTAAACCGTTTTACGACAAGCTGATCAGTTTTATGTGTTCGGGCCCTATTGTGGCGGCTATTCTTGAAAAAGACAATGCAGTTGAAGACTATCGTAAACTTATTGGATCAACCAACCCTGAAAATGCAGCCGAAGGTACGGTTCGTAAACTATTTGCAACCAGTTTAACCGAAAATGCGGTTCATGGCTCTGACAGTGACGAGAATGCCAATATAGAAGCAGATTTTTTCTTTTCGAAGCTCGAACGGTATTAATTGTTTACTTAAATACAATTCGGTCGATAAGCTGGCTACCGGCGTTTTCATTTATACGGCGACAGATTTCTTCGCGCATTAAAAACAATTCGTTTTTTACAACGGCGGAACTGATTTCAACATATAAAATCCGGTTTCGGATGTAAATGTTTCGGGTGTAATGGGCAAAGGTTTTTCCAAGCAAAGTTTCCCAGCCTTGCACCACATCAACCTCTTTCAGTTTACGCTCGATTCGGGTGTGCTCAATGTACTCTTTTAAAACTTCGCTCAGCGATTGTGTATTGCTTCGTCTCATTATACAAGTTTCACTTTACCGGTTTCAACATTAAAAATACGAAAATCGGTTCCAAGTTTTCGGATCATTGCATCTAAATGACTGCGATCGGTATCGGTAATAAAAATCTGTCCAAACTGTTCGCCGGCTACTGTTGTTACAATCTGCTCAACACGATGCTGATCCAGTTTATCAAAAATATCATCGAGTAACAAAATGGGTTTTATTCTCGAAATTTCTTTAATGAATTCAAATTGGGCCAGTTTTAACGCAACCAGATAAGTTTTTTTCTGTCCCTGCGATCCCAGTTTTTTCATCGGAAATTCGCCTAGCTTCAGGAGTAAGTCGTCTTTATGAATTCCAACTGTTGTATATTGAGCCGCGCGGTCTTTCAGAACCGAATCTCTTAATAAAATGCCAAAATCAGCCTCGTACAGGTTCGATTGGTGCTCCAGTCCAACTTCTTCGTTTCCCTGCGAAATAAACGAGTAATAACGCTGAAAAACCGGAATCAGTTTTTTAACAAACGCTGTACGTTCTTTATGAATCCGCATTCCGTATTCTACAAGCTGATCATCCCAAATCGACAATAAATCGGCGTCAAAACGTCGCTCGGCTGCAAAATGCTTTAGTAAATTATTTCGCTGAACCAGTGCCCTGTTGTATTTCAGAAGATCATCGAGGTAATTCTGATTGTATTGCGAAATTACCCCGTCCATAAATTTTCGTCGTTCGTCGCTGCCCCCTAAAATCAACTCCACATCCGACGGAGATATCATTACCAGCGGCAACAAACCAATATGATCCTGAAGTTTTTTATAAATCTTGGTGTTTCGTTTAAACTGCTTTTTCTGTCCTTTCTGAATGCCGCAATTGATTGTTTCGGATGACTCAAGACGATGATAAACCCCGTTCAGCATAAAATAGCTTTCGTTGTGGTTAATGTTTAGCAGATCGCTGGCGTTAAAAAAACTCTTGCAAAACGACAAATAATAGATGGCATCCAGCATGTTGGTTTTGCCAGCGCCATTTTTGCCAATAAAACAATTTAAACGGGGAGAAAATACAACCGTGGCCTCACTAATATTTTTAAAATTTACAATTGAAATTTCTTCAATTTGCATGCTTCAGTTTCTTTGATAAGGATGTACAAAACTATTAAAAAAGGCCGCACTTTGCTGAATTGTTTACAAAAAGCCTTTAATAACACTTAACTGTTGATTATTCATCAAAATAATAGGGAGATACCTTAATCAGTTTTGAAAAAAAAACTATTTTTGCCACACAATTTTGAAATAGAAAAAGATGGCTAAGAAAAAAACTGAACAAGTCGATAATTTACAAGAACTTGAAAGTGCGCTGACAAAAACCGAACAGTTTATTGAAGACAACCAGAAAATAATAAGTTATGTTGTTGGAGGTCTTATTTTAGTAGTTGCGGTTTTCCTTGGATTTAAAAAGTTTTATGTTCAACCACAAGAGAAAGAAGCCAACTCGCAAATGTTTATGGCTGTAAACTATTTCGAAAAAGACTCTTTCAACCTGGCCATCAACGGAGATGGCAACTATTTGGGATTTCTTGATATTATTGATGATTACGGTATTACAAAGGCCGCTAACCGTGCAAAATACTACACCGGAATTTCGTACCTGCATCTAGGACAATACGAAGAAGCATTGGATTATCTAAACGACTTTGATTCTGATGATTTGCTTTTAGCCCCGGTTACTGAAGGAGCCAAAGGAGATGCTTATCTTGAACTGGGCGATACCGACAAAGCATTAAAGCAATATAAAAAAGCTTACAGCGAGTCGAAAAACGATCTTACAACCCCGGTTTATATGATGAAAGCTGCAAAATTGCTGGAATCGATGGATGAACTGGAACAGGCACTTGCTTTATACCAGGATATTAAAAAGCAATTTCCGGCTTCAACAGAAGGTACTAACGCTGATCGTTACATTGCACGTGTTAAAATAAAGTTGAACTAAGCATTGAAAAATTTATAATTTCAACCCCTCTTCGGAGGGGTTTTTTATTTTATATAGTATGGCAACAAAAGATTTATCGGCATATGATATTAATTCGGTTCCATCAGCTGAAAATATGAGCTTTGGGATTGTGGTGGCCGAATGGAACTGGGAAATAACTTCGGCACTTGCAGAAGGAGCGGTTAACACCCTGAAAAAGCATGGTGCACAGGAAGAAAACATTGCTGTGAAATACGTTCCGGGTACGTTTGAACTACCGCTGGGAGGCCAGTTTTTTGCAGAAATGGCAAATGTTGACGCCGTAATTTTACTCGGATGTGTTATACAGGGAGATACACGCCATTTCGATTATATATGCGAAGGGGTTACACAGGGGACAAAAGATCTTAACCTGAAATACAATAAGCCTTTTATTTTTGGTGTATTAACCACAAACAATGAGCAACAGGCCATCGACAGAGCCGGGGGCAAACTTGGCAATAAAGGAGACGAAGCTGCTGTTACGGCCATAAAAATGGTGGGTTTACAGCGTTCTTTTTAACAACGAATTTAGTTTTGACAAAAAATAAGAGCTTGCACATTTGCAAGCCCTCTTCTAACTAATTAAACTAAACTGTATGAAGTTTTAGCGCTGGCCTCCGCCAGGACGACCTTGTCCTCGCCGGGCACGCTGTTCTTCAAGGTATTTTTCGTATTTTTTGTACTGATCTTCAGTCAGAATTTTCTTCATCTCTGCCTTTTCTTCATCACGAAGTTTTGTCATTTTTTCGCGCATTGCTTCGCGATCTCCACCGCCATTTCTCATTTCCTGAAACATCGACGACCGCTTCTCTCCCATCTTGGTATTCAAAGCCAAAACTTTTGCCTGCTGATCTTTATTCAGACCCAGTGCTTTTGTCAATTCTTCTGTTTGACGTTTGGCCATTTCTTTCGGATCAAAACTCCTTGATCCTCTATCCTGGGCCATTGTAACTGTGGCAAATACTATTACCGACAGCAATACTAAACCTAATTTCTTCATGCGTTTAAATTGTTTATTTTTTATGGTAACTCTTCAAATTTGCAGTAGATTTCAATGGCATCTCATCCAGCTAAAATCACTTCAAATTTTTCAATTTTTATTCAGAAACGAACTGTAATCTTTATTACTGCATGCTTTGACGAACACCGGTTAAAAAGGTTTAACCACGAATAAAAAATTATATACGAAAATGAAGATCGAGACCTAAAACATCGCCAGAGTACCAATCGTTAGTTGATTTTATTTTTTGCAAAGCGTAGTAGAAGTTAAGGTCAAAACACTTTGTGGTTACAGCTTTTAAACCTGAATAAAAACGGGCCAAATGCAGCCGCTGGCTGTTGAACTTAATAAATGTTTCTTCTGATAAATAGAAGTTCATCCCCCAGTTGGTGATCGAAGGAAAGTTAACCCGAAAAGATTGCCGATACCTGAAATGATTTTCAGCTTTCATAAAAGTCCGACATTCAAACCTGTTGGAAAAAACAAAACCAAAATTATTCACTTTTTTGTTCAGGTTGGCAAATAACATCGGACGATTTTCTCTCAGCCAAATTCCGTTTCCCTGGTTGTAATCTACCAAACGATAACCTACTCCATATTTGAGCCACTTAACCGGAATATGCCCTACATATAATTCAGCATATTTTACACGTAGTAATTCCGAATTTTTTGAGTACTGAATTTTCTCGGCCACATCAATAACAATGTTTTTACCCGGATTTACCTGAAAGCGATTTTTGTTCCAGATTTCTAAATCCCGTTCCTCCTGCCCAAGCACATAAAATGAGGAAAGTGTAAACAATAATATGAGCGGCCATCTAAACACAACTACAAAAATATTAAACAAGTGCAACGAAAAATTGAAGGTATTAAGCGGCAGCGTACGAAATAACCTGAACTTAATGTTAATTCATTTCGATAAGAAAAATCATTGCTGTCCCATTAAAATCTAATAATGTTCTTTGAAAATATTGAAATTTAGTTAGTTGCGTGCGATTTTCGATTAAACGGATTTCAATTTGCATTTTCGCTATTCATAAACAGA
>JBKEDN010000082.1:0-32213 GCA_047975435.1 Draconibacterium sp.
AAGCTATCAACATACCGAGGAAAACTATTTTATCGCTTGATGCAACAAGCCGTAGATACAGCACCAGTTACATTTAATGATATTACAAAAACAACTTGACCCAAGGAGATAAGCAGTAAAAAGAATTACCGGAATAAACTGGCTTTCTAAAATATTTTAAAAAGAAGATATTATTCAATACCTACATCCCGCGAGATGTAGTTACTGTAATCTTTCAGAATCGGGTCGTATTCTTCGTGAAACAGTTCGGAAGTAACCATAAAATCGGCTGTTGACCGGTTCGAAGCAGTGGGAATGTTGTAAAGCACAGTAATTCGAAGCAGTGCTTTTACATCCACATCGTGTGGCTGCGGCTGCATCGGGTCCCAGAAGAAAATCAGAATATCTACTTTCCCTTCGCAAATCATGGCGCCCAGTTGCTGATCACCACCCAAGGGCCCCGATTTTAAGCGGGTTACGATAGGTGGAACTTCGCCAAACTCTTCGCATTTCTGCGACAAAGCATCGTCCACCAGTTTACCCGTGGTACCTGTACAAACCAGGTTATGTTGTCTTAACTCTTTCCAGTTAAATGCTACCCACTCCATGATATCCTTTTTTCGGTTATCGTGGGCTACTATTCCAATTGTTTTCTTTTTCTTCATTTTTAGGAGGGTTTAAATCATTTCCTTAATGTTGTTAATGATTTGCTGAGCCAGCGAAGAGGCATCATCCATCGACCCTGCTTCAGCATAAATACGGATAATGGGCTCGGTATTCGATTTACGAAGGTGCACCCACGAATCCGCAAAATCTATTTTTACGCCATCGATATCGGTAACCTGTTCAGATGAATATTTTTCTTTCATTTTTACCAGAACTCCGTCCACATCGATATCAGGCGTTAGTTCAATTTTATTTTTTGAGATAAAATAATCAGGATAGGTTTTTCTAAGCTCCGAGCATTTCATGCCACTTTTTGCCAGATGCGACAAAAACAAGGCTGCTCCAACCAGTGCGTCACGGCCACTGTGGCTTGCAGGATAAATAACCCCACCATTTCCTTCGCCACCAATTACGGCATTGGTTTCGCGCATTTTAGCTACAACATTTACTTCGCCAACTGCCGCAGCTGCATAACTTTGCCCGTGTTTTTCAGTAATATCGCGAAGTGCACGGCTCGACGACAAGTTGGAAACCGTATTCCCGGGCGTGTGCCCAAGAATATAATCGGCCACTGCTACCAGTGTATATTCTTCGTTAAACATGGAGCCGTCTTCGTTAATAATCACCAACCTGTCAACATCGGGATCCACCACAAAGCCAACATCCACTTTTTCATTCCGGATAATTTCGGCTGTTTCTACCAGGTTTTCAGGAATCGGCTCGGGAGTGTGTGCAAAATGTCCGGTAGGCTCGCAATTGATCTCTACCACTTTTTCAATACCCAAGGCTTTGAAAAGCGCCGGCATTGCCACTCCCCCAACAGAGTTAACCGCATCAACTGCCACTGAAAATCCTGCTTTTCTGATCGCTTCCACATCTACCAAATCAAGATTAAGCACATGTTGGATATGTGTTTCAGTATAGTCTTTTTCTACAAGCGTTCCGAGTGCATCCACTTCAGCAAAAACAAAGGATTCGCTTTCGGCAATTTCCAGAACTCTGGCGCCTTCAGCTGCATCCAGAAACTCACCGGAAGCATTTAGTAATTTTAATGCATTCCACTGTTTCGGGTTATGACTGGCAGTTAGAATAATGCCACCATCGGCTTTTTCTTCGGTTACTGCAATTTCAGTTGTTGGTGTTGTTGCCAAACCAATGTTTACCACGTTACATCCCATTCCGGTAAGTGTTGCTACAACAAGCGAGCTTACCATGGCTCCCGAAATACGGGCATCGCGCCCAACCACAATTGTAATATTTTCTTTACCTGCCTTTTCTTTTGCCCAACTGGCGTATGCTGCCGAGAATTTTACAACATCAAGCGGACTAAGTCCTTCACCCGGTTTTCCACCAATGGTACCACGAATTCCTGAAATAGATTTTATTAGAGTCATTTTCCTTGTTAATTTCTGCCTCAAAGATAAACATCAGGGGAAGATAAATGACTAAGAAATATCAGTTCGTCACCATAATTTGCGATTAACAATAATCAAGTAACAAAACCGTAATCATAATTTAAGATTTGAAGGTATTTTTTATGAAATTTGACAAAATGCCAGAGTAGCGATCAGAGAATATCGTCTTCAATTTCTTCCAATTCCTTTAATGCTGCTTTCAATTTGCTGATGTAATTTCCGTACAGCCTGCGAAAACCCCAGTGCAAAAAGAAGAAAATACCACTGCCAACCACCGTTATTATGAAAACTCCGATAAGCACAAGCAAAACCAGTTTTGCCGAATCTATCTGAACCAGCTCATTAACCTGATCGGTCAGTTTTAAATTAATACCTTCGTACAATCCGGAAACAAAAGCCAGCCCAAAGTAAATAACAAATATTGCCAGGGCGAGATAGAACAGGCGTTTATACAACTGCAATGTATTGATGATCTTCTCTAAAGTTATCCGCAAATCGCAATTTACATCGCAGTTTTTTCGTACACGGTAATATTTAATTACAAAATATATGAAAGTGGTAAATATGAGCGCATTGCTAAACACTCCCAAAAAAATCAACCATTCGGGAACGTTCACTCCTTTGGGGAGGCTTTTCAGAATAATTGGTGAAACAAAGAAATCGTCGAAAGCAAATAAGAGGATCAAGGCAAACAATATAAAAAAGCCAACCCTGATATTCCGGTCAATCCGCTCAATCAGATTGCTGGTGTGCTTGCTCAACATCGCCCTTAGCTGACTTTCGTCCAGTTCCTTTCCGGCGGGGAGTTTATTCCAGGTTTTCTTCAGGTCATTTAAATCCATTTGCTATTCTTTCTGTAACCATCAGTTTCTTTAATTTCTTTTTGATCCGGTTCATTTTTACCCGTACATAATTCTGGGTAATTCCCGTAATCTCAGCAATTTCCTCGTATTTTTTATTTTCGAGGAAGAGTAACACTATCGACTTTTCAATACCCGTTAAATGGTTGATTGCCTGGTGTAATTGTCTGATTTTTTCTTCTGTCTCTGTATCATAAGCTTCATCAACAATTTGAAAATTCTCGGAGGTGAGAAGATTCTGATCAGGCCTTCTCTTGCCTTTTTTGAAAGTCGTAATAGCCGTATTTAACGCCACCCTGTACATCCATGTAGAAACTTTCGATTCTTTCCGAAAGGTTGGGAACGACTTCCAGAGTTGCGTTACAATTTCCTGGAAAAGGTCACTCCTGTCATCATCCGTATCGCAATAAATATTGCAAACTTTGTGGATAATGCCCTGATTCTTCTTTATTATTTGTAAAAAATCCTTTTCCAAAATCAGGTTATTAGTAGCTAAATTGGTTAAAAATTACACTCTTAAATTGTATAAATCCGGGTACGGATATTTGGGCCGGCTTTCGGAATAAAGTTTCCGTTCTCTTCTTAGTAACTGTTAGAAAATTATCCTTTTCGTTAATTATGCGTCTTTTTCATTTTTACTACTGCAAAATTTCCTTAAATAGCTACGGCTATTCGTGTCAATTTTGCCTTGTCTAAATAAAAAATCCATCAAAATTACTCAAAAAAATAAAATCCTAACAGTTACTAAGATTCTTCTAATTTTGTTGAAAATTGAAAAAAGAAGACAATACATAAAAATTATGATCAAAATAAATTGTTACCTGCCCGTTCAGGATTTTGAGGATGCGGCGGGTATTATTAAGGTTTTAGAAGCCGATTCAAGTATTCAAAACGTTTATCTTCCGGTGGAGGTAGCTCAGAATGCCGGTGGTAAAACAATGCCTCTTGCGTACGAGAATTTTGGAAGTACAGCCTGGGTAAAAGCTTTTGCAAAAACACTTGCAGAAGTTGATTACGCATTGATTCTTACAAAAAATACAAAATTTTCTTTTGGGCAGTTTGCAATGGAACGCATGATTGGGGTGGCCGAAGCAACGGGGGCTATAAAAGTATATTCCGATTATTATGAAATAAAAGACGGACAACTATCAGCACATCCGGTAATCGATTATCAGGAAGGTAGTTTGCGCGACGATTTTAATTTTGGGCCGCTGGTTTTATACCGTGCCGACACTTTGAAACAAGCCATCGATAATATGACGCAGGAGTTTGAAAGTGCAGGATTGTATTACCTGCGTTTGAAAATGTCGCAAAAGGGTGAATTTATCCGGATTCCTGAATTTCTTTATACAATAGATGAAACAGACCTTCGTAAAAGCGGACAAAAACTGTTTGACTATGTTGACCCTAAAAACCGAAATGTACAAGTTGAAATGGAGCAGGCGGTTACCGAACATTTGAAAGATGTTGGGGCGTGGCTGTCGTCCGAAACAAGTACACCGGATTTTAATAGCACTACTTTTGATCAAAAAGCTTCGGTGGTAATACCGGTCAGGAACCGCGAAAAAACAATTGCCGATGCCATTGAATCGGTTCTGGCACAAAAAGCAAATTTTGATTTTAACCTGATAATTGTTGACAACCACTCAACTGATAAAACAACAGAAATTATCAGATCTTTTGCCGGAAAGGATAAAAGGGTAGTGCACATTATTCCTGAACAAAACGATTTGGGAATTGGAGGATGCTGGAACCTGGCCGTTCATGATTTGCGTTGTGGGATGTTTGCCGTTCAGCTCGACAGCGACGATATTTACAAGGATGAAAATACGCTGCAAAAAGTGGTGGATGTATTTGAACAGGAAAAATGTGCAATGGTGGTGGGTACTTATCAGTTGGTAAATTTCAAACTCGAAGAAATTCCTCCGGGCATTATCGATCACCGCGAATGGACGCCTAACAATGGTAAAAACAATGCTTTGCGTATAAACGGATTGGGAGCACCGCGGGCTTTTTACACTCCGGTTTTGCGCGAAGTGAAAATTCCGAACGTTAGTTATGGCGAAGATTATGCCGTTGGACTGGCGATTTCGAGAGACTACCCGATCGGAAGAATCTATGAAAACCTCTACTTGTGCCGCCGTTGGGATGATAATTCGGATGCGGCGCTGGATATCGTAAAAGTAAATGCACACAATACTTACAAAGACCGTATTCGGACCATCGAATTAAAAGCGCGTCAACGAAAAAATGCCTAGGATGCAGCAGTATTCAAAACAGTTACTTCAGTTGCTAACGGAGCAAAAAACAGAATGGCCTCTGGCGGCAAAAAACTTTGCCGGACTGGAAAAAGTACGTGTAAAGGTTTTCAATTTTGGCTGTATTGAAATAAAAGTTCAGTTTAACCCGGAACGAATTGTTTCTTCCGCGGCAAAAGTAGATGCAAAATCCATCGAAACGCGCCCGTGTTTTTTATGCAATGCCAATCGTCCAGAAGAACAACGGGAAATTCACATCGGAACTTATTCGGTATTGGTAAATCCTTTTCCCATTTTTCCGCAGCATTTTACAATTGTTGCCGGCGAACATGTTCCACAGCAAATAAAAGGACGTTTGGGAGATATGCTGGATTTGGCCTTTTCGCTGCCGGGTTTCACACTTTTTTACAACGGCCCTAAATGTGGTGCTTCGGCTCCCGATCATTTTCACTTTCAGGCCGGAAACAGTGGATTTATGCCGATTGAAAAGGAACTGGAAGCGTTGAAAACGAGAAGCACAGAAAAGCTTAATTCCTTAAAATCGGAAGCATGGGTAGTTAAAGATGGCCTGCGTAATTTTATTCTATTGGAAGCGTCTGAAAAGGATGTTCTAGCAAAAGATTTTCAGAAAATATATGACAGTTTAGAAGCAGTTGATGAGGAGCCGATGATGAATGTTCTTGCATTTTACAAACGCGACAAATGGAAGTTGATTGTCTTTCCGAGAGCGATTCATCGTCCTGTACAGTATTTTGCGGAGGGGGAGGCGAACATTCTGATCAGTCCGGCTTCAGTGGATATGGGCGGTGTTTTGATCACTCCGCTGGAAAGGGACTTTGAGAAAATCAGCAAAGAAGATATTAGCGATATTTTTCAGCAGGTACTTTATTCTGAACCTGCGTTTAACCAATTGATACAAAACTTAGAGAATGCATAAAATCCCAACCATCAATGTCGGTATCATGAGTGCCGAAGAAATTTTGTTCTCCCTGAATGGTTCATTTCTGCTGAATGGCAATTCTGCAGAGCTTTCCGGAGAACAATCGGTAAGATATGAAAACGGAATGCTAAAAATAGAAGGGAGTGATTCTTCGGCACAGGAATTAGTATTTACACCGCTTGATTTTGATCATTCTGAATTTGAATTGAAAGACGTTGTAATTGGTGTTAACTTTCATTGGGAGCAAAAAGAAAACCAAAAATTTAAAGGCGCTTTAAAACTGATTGTAGAAGACGGAAAAGTAACAGCTATTAATGTTTTGCCACTGGAAAACTATTTGATTTCGGTGATTTCTTCGGAAATGAGCGCCAACAGTTCGCTGGAATTGCTAAAAGCACATGCTATTATTTCGCGTAGCTGGCTTATTGCGCAAATCGAAAAACAGGAGCAGATTACCGGGGCAACCAATCAGTATGAAAGCACTTTTGTTTCCAAGCATGAATACATTAAATGGTACGATCGTGAAGATCACAGTAATTTTCATGTGTGTGCCGACGATCATTGCCAGCGTTACCAGGGAGTTACTCGTGCTCACAATCCAAATGTGGTGAGGGCGGTGAATGAAACTTTGGGTGTAATTCTTTCTTACGATGGAAAGGTGTGTGACGCCCGCTTTTCGAAAGCCTGTGGTGGAGTTGCCGAATTGTTTGAGAATTGCTGGGAGCCGGTTAGTCATCCCTACCTGACGGCGGTGGTTGATAATCCGCAATTTCCGGCCGGTTTTGAGCAGGATTTGACGATTGAGAAGAATGCCAAAAAATGGATCAGCAGCGCGCCCGAAGCCTTTTGTAATACGCATGATGAGGCGGTTCTGAAACAGGTGCTAAACGATTACGACTGGTCGGCCAAAGATTTTTACCGCTGGACGATGGAATATTCGCAGGCAGAAATCAGCGATTTGATCCGGCGCCGTTCGGGGATTGACTTTGGAGATATTCTTGATTTAATCCCTTTGGAAAGAGGAACTTCAGGCCGGCTGATTCGCCTAAAAATTGTAGGTTCAAAACGAACAGTTATCGTAGGAAAAGAGTTGGAAATACGCCGCTGGTTAAGTGAATCACACTTATACAGCTTGGCTTTTCTGGTGGAAAAACAGGACGTTGAAAATGGGCTTCCCCAAAAGTTTATATTAAAAGGTGCCGGCTGGGGACATGGTGTCGGGCTTTGTCAGATTGGCGCTGCCGTGATGGGGCACAAAGGATATAAATACGACGAAATTCTGACGCACTATTTTAAAAACGCGATGCTCGAAAAACGATATTAAAAACGATCTTCAACAACAAACCGAAAAAAATGACTAAAAAGCGCTCTCCCTGGTTTTGGGTTCCCACACTTTATTTTGCCGAAGGCCTGCCGTATGTAATGGTAATGACCCTTTCTGTGATTATGTACAAACGGCTGGGCATTTCGAACGCGCAATTTGCGCTTTACACCAGCTGGCTGTATTTGCCCTGGGTAATCAAACCTTTGTGGAGCCCAATGGTTGACCTTTTTAAAACCAAACGCTACTGGATCGTAATCATGCAACTGTTAATCGGAGCGGGTTTGGCGGGCGTTGCTTTTACCATTCCTGCTGATAATTTTTTCCGATATACCATGGCTTTTTTTTGGTTGCTGGCTTTTAGCTCCGCCACGCACGATATTGCTGCCGATGGTTATTACATGCTGGAGTTATCGTCCGGTGATCAGGCATTTTTTGTCGGGATCAGAAGTACTTTTTACCGGTTTGCCATGTTAACCGGACAAGGTTTACTGGTAATTCTGGCAGGCACACTGGAGACTGCCACCGGTTTGCCTCCTTTGAAAGTTGAAGTAGAAGCTCAACGAACTGCCATTCTTCAGAATGATTTTAAGCCTGAAAGCTTTTCCGCTCAAAATAAAACGGGAGAAACCTATTTTGTAGCTCCCGAAGTTTTAACAATTCCAATCGGAAAAGTAGCGGCTGCTGATGCTGATTCGGTATTTATAACGGTGGATCAGTGGAACATCGATCAGGGATTTTATTTGAAAGAAGAAAAACTATCGAAAGATAAAAAGCCAGGTGTCTGGGGAAAATATGTGGTAGCCCCCCTTGAAAAATCGTTAAAAAGACTCTTCTATTCCGAAGAGAAAAAAATAAATGCAGAGGTTGGGAACTACGCCATTTTGCCGATTCAGCTTTCTCGAAAACCCGATGTCGGGGAGCAGATGGTTTTGAATTTTGGATTTGATAACGGCAACAACAGTATTCGGCTGATTCATGAGTACCGCTACGAGTTTAATTAAGGCAATTGGGACAAACCGGCTTTTGCAGTGGTTCAGCTCGATTCAAAATTAAATAAACCCACGCAGGCCGGTTTTATTGGGCGATCGGGAAACATTCGTTTTGCCTGGTTGGTATTGTTTGTTGTAGTGGCTGTACTTTTTGTTGTATTTCACCTTTATCATCGGTTTATGTTGCCAAGGCCTGTAAGCGACGTTGCTGCCAAATCAAATGGCAAGGGAATCTGGAGTGAGTTCATGGAGACTTTTGCCAGCTTTTTCAGGATGAAACAATTGGGTGCGGCTTTATTATTTATGCTTTTGTACCGTTTGGCCGAATCGCAACTGGTAAAAATGGCTTCCCCGTTTTTGCTGGATGCAAAAGAAGCCGGGGGTTTGGGACTCACTACCGGCGATCTGGGGCTTGTTTACGGAACGGCAGGTATGATCGCACTTACGGTTGGTGGAATTCTTGGCGGGATTGTGGCATCCAGAAACGGTTTGAAATACTGGATTTGGTGGATGGCACTGGCCATTAACCTGCCCAACCTTGGCTATCTTTTACTGTCGGTATTTACTCCCGATTCGCTGTGGTACGTAACGGCGGCAGTGGTGGTGGAGCAGTTTGGTTATGGTTTCGGGTTTACCGCTTATATGTTGTACCTTATTTACATTGCACAGGGAAAATACCAAACCGCACACTATGCAATTGCCACAGGTTTTATGGCGCTCGGAATGATGATTCCGGGAATGATCAGCGGCTGGTTACAGGAAATTCTGGGCTATCAGCATTTCTTTGTATGGGTGATGATTTGTACACTGCCCATTTTCGTAGTACTTCCGTTTCTGAAAATCGACAGGAGTTTTGGGATTCGAAAAAAAGAATAATCTTTTAACCGTTAGCCGCCTCTATTTTGAATTTAGTGAGATTAATTTTGAGTAGATTTTTTTACTTTTAGCTTTTCATAAAATCAGTAAAACATGGAAGAATTAACCGTTGGAACAAGGGTGGAACACCCAAGATATGGCGAAGGAATCATCAGTAAAGACAACATTACTGCCTACGAGATTTTTTTTGAACGGGGCGGTAAAATGGAAATTACCAAACGAAATACCGATCTGAAAGTTTTGCAGGCAAATCAAACAGGAGCCAAGTCCGGATTATCGATAAAAGATTTTGAAAAAGTGATGACTTATGTACTGGATCAATACGGCGCACTGAGCGAGATTGTCCCATTGGGTGAAAAATGGCAGGGAGGAACTTTGTTAATGCAACCGGCAAATTCTGCACTTCAAGCCAAAGAAATTCCGATTGAAACATTTTTTCATAAAATTGTAATGTTGCGCGACCGTTTACGGGTTCTGGAACAAAATATTAACAGCAGCACTTCACTATCGGACGAGGAAAAAGTGAACATTCAACAATACATTACGCGTGTTTACGGATCGTTGACAACCTTTAATGTCCTGTTTTCGGAAAAAGACCATTATTTTGTAGGAGTTAAATCAAAATAACAAAAGGCGGGAGGTGAAAAACCAACCGCTTTTTTTCTAAAATAACAACCAATGAGACCAATTTTATTATTTGTAATGATCATGTTTATTACCGTTGGCGTTGATGCCCAGAATGAAGTGTTAAAAGTATGGCCGAATGGCGCTCCCAACGATAACGGGATGAAAGAACCGGAAGAAAAGTACGATGGTGTTCGGGTGCGAAATGTTTCTGAAGCCGAAATGTATGTTTTTCTGCCTGAGAAAGATGTGAATACCGGTGCTGCTGTTTTGATTTGTCCGGGAGGTGGATATTCCATTGAGGCAATGGACCACGAAGGTTATGATATGGCGCGTTTTTTTCAGGAAAAAGGAATTGCAGGAATTGTGTTGAAATACCGGCTTCCGTATGGGCACAACGAAATTCCTTCGTGCGATGCCCGCCGTGCATTGCGTACGATTCGTGCCAATGCAGAGAAATGGGGAATCAATCCTAAAAAAATAGGAATTGCAGGTTCTTCGGCAGGTGGTCATTTGGCCTCTACTGCCGGAACCGTTTTTGATACCGGAGATGCAAACAACAACGACCCGGTTGAAAAAATGAGCTGCCGCCCCGATTTCATGCTGCTCCTTTATCCGGTTATTACCATGAACGAGGAGTTTACGCACATGGGCTCCCGCGAAAACCTGATCGGAAAAGGACATAATATGAAATTGGTTCGCAAATATTCAAACGAGTTAAATGTGAGTGCCGAAACGCCTCCAACATTTTTAATCCTGGCAGATGATGATGGAGCAGTTCCTCCGCGAAATTCCATCGAATTTTATTCGGCCTTAAAACGTTATAATGTACCGGCCGAGATGCATATTTTTCAGAAAGGCGGCCATGGTTTTGGAATGCGACAGGAAGGAATACCCGCCAATAACTGGCCAAATTTATTTGTTGATTGGCTGAAAGCAAGAAAAATAGTTGAATGACGAATGAGGATTAACGATTGAAGATAGAAGTAATCCTGAAAGGGGGCAGTAAAATCGATATTGAAAGGTGAAAAATATGAATTTTAGTACTTCGAAATTGGCTGGAATAATTGGTTGCCAAACAAATAAATGAAATTGCCATGACTAAAGAAACAGCAATAAGACTATTTGAACAGAAAGAAATTCGCTCCGTTTGGAAGGAAGAAGATGAAAAATGGTATTTTTCTATCATTGATATTGTTGAAGTGTTAACGGGGAGTGATCGGCCACGAAAATATTGGAGTGATCTGAAAAATAAGTTAAAAAAAGAAGGTAGTGAGTTGTCCGAAATAATCGGACAACTGAAACTAATGTCCGCCGATGGAAAATATTACAATACAGATGTAGCTGATACCGAGCAACTTTTTAGGTTAATCCAAAGCATACCATCGCCGAAAGCTGAACCTTTTAAAATGTGGCTGGCTCAGGTTGGCCGTGAACGCATAGATGAGATTGAAGATCCGGAATTGGGCATTGAGCGTTTAATGGAAACCTATTTGAGAAAGGGTTACAGTAAAGAATGGATAAACCAGCGTTTAAAAAGTATAGAGGTACGTAAAGAATTGACCGACGAATGGGAAATACGCGGGGTGAAAAAAGGGCAGGAATATGCTATACTTACCGATGAAATAACGAAAGCCTGGAGTGGTTATACCACAAAGCAATATAAAAAGCTGAAAGATTTGAAAAAAGAAAACCTTCGGGATAATATGACTAATCTTGAGCTGGTGCTTAATATGTTGGCTGAAGCCACAACCACTGAAATTTCGAAGGAGAAAAAGCCCAAAACGTTTGGAGATAACAAAAGGGTTGCAAAACAAGGTGGAACAATAGCCGGAAATACAAGACGGGAAATAGAAGAAAAGACAGGAAAGAGTGTTGTAACAGGCCAAAATGCAAAACAATTATATAAAAATAAAAACAAAGAGATTGGAAATGAATAATCAATATTCCATAGCCGGTGAATTGTCAAATCGCAAAAAAGATCATACAAACGTATTAGAAATACAATCAAAAATCGTTAATCTACATTCACAAATCTGATTTGCATGGACACTCATCCGCTTAAGGTGTTAAAATACTGCCCCAAATGCGGCTCCGAAAAGTTTGAAGCTTCGGGAGCGCGTTCGTTGAAATGCGGAAACTGTGGTTTCCATTATTTTGTAAACTCGGCAGCAGCAGTGGCTGCTTTAATTACGGATGATGAAGGGAAATTAATGCTGGTTACCCGAGGCGTGGAGCCCGATTACGGGAAGCTTGATCTGCCGGGTGGTTTTGTCGATCCAAAGGAGACGGCAGAAGAAGCAGTAACACGGGAATTGTCAGAGGAACTTGGATTGACGGTTACAAGCCTGGAATATTTGTTTTCGGCACCAAATGAGTATGTTTTTTCTGAATTCAAAGTGTTTACCCTCGATCTTGCTTTTCGCGTTTGTGTTGAATCGGTGGAGAATTTGACAGCTATGGATGATATTCTGGCCTATCGATTTTACTCGGAAGATGAAATTGATGACGCCGAAATTCCGGCTCCATCGATTAATAGTTTTGTAAAAAGGTATTTTGAAAGAGAGCGAAAGAAAAAGTAACAGAAGAGAAGAAAATGAAGAAAATAATTCAACAAAGAGTAGCAGACCTCCGCGCTGAAATGGGTAAAACAGGAATCGATGCCTGGTATATTTCGGGTACCGATCCGCATTCAGGCGAATACCTGCCCAAACGGTGGGAAACCCGTGAATATATTTCCGGGTTTACCGGTTCGTATGGTTTGGTGGTAGTTACAAAAAATAAGGCTGCTTTGTGGACCGATTCCAGGTATTTTTTGCAGGCCGCCAATGAGTTGGAAGGAACCGGTATTGAAATGATGAAACTGCGTGTTCCGGATGCTGTATCTCCGCAGGTATGGCTCGCTCAAAACCTGGAGGCAGGCAGCAAAGTCGGGATTGATGCTCAGACAGTAACAGTAGCAGAATTTCGTAATCTGCAAAGTACACTGGAGAAACATGCTATTGAACTGGTGGAAACACCCGATCTGTTTACTACTATTTGGGAAAATCGTCCTGCAATTCCGGGCAATGCCGCGTTTGAGCTCGATGTAAAATATACAGGTGCATCCCGGAAAGAGAAGCAACAGGCAGTTGCTGTTGAATTAGCTAAAAACGGAGCTGATCTTCAGGTTGTTTCCATGTTGGATGAGCTGGCCTGGTTGTATAACCTGCGTGGTTCAGATGTGCCTTACAATCCGGTATTTACTGGGTTTGCTATCATCGGCAAAAAGGAAAGCATTCTTTTTGTTGATGAGGGAAAGATTGCGCTGGATTTAAAATCAATACTTGAAGCCGATAGTGTTCAGGTGAAAGCTTATACTGAATTCTACACTTTTCTTTCTGAAATTAGCAATAAGAAAATATTTATTGATTTCGGAACCCTGAACTACTCTGCCTGCAGTGCCCTGATGGGAAAAAATGAGATCGTGGAGGGAACATCAAAATTGGCTCTGCTAAAGGCACAAAAGAATGCAACTGAAATTGAAGGTTTCCGGAAAGCCATGGTAAAAGATGGTGTTGCTCTGGTTGAATTTCTGTATTGGCTGAAAGAGACGATTGGCAAAACGCCGGTAAGTGATTATGAAATAGGGGTGAAACTGGCCGAATTCCGGTCAAAACAGGAAGGTTTTAAAGGCGAAAGTTTCCCGCCTATTGTTGGTTACAAAAACCGTGGAGCCATTGTTCACCTTCATATTGGGCCTAACGATGGGCTACCTGTTGAAGCAGATGGTGCTTTGTTGTTTGACTCTGGCGGACAATACACCGGCGGCACTACCGATATTACAAGAACCGTTGCGTTGGGGCAGGTATCCGATCAGTTTAAAACCGATTATACGCTGGTGTTGAAGGGAATGATCGGCCTTACTTTGGCAAAGTTTCCGTATGGTGCGAAAGGATGTCATTTGGATATTTTGGCGCGGCAGGCACTTTGGGAAAACGGTATGAATTACGGGCATGGTACCGGTCATGGAGTGGGGCATTTTCTGAATGTGCACGAAGGGCCGATGGCGATTCGGGCAGAGTACAACGAGAACTTTATTTTGCCCGGTAATGTATTGTCGAACGAACCGGCATTTTACCGCGAAGGGAAATATGGGATCCGTACCGAAAATATGATGGTGTGTGTGGAACGGGAGCAGACTGATTATGGTCGTTTCCTGGGATTTGACACCCTGACTTTGTGTCCGATCGATACTTCGCTGATCCGGATTAATCTGTTAAACGAAAAAGAAAAAAGCTGGCTGAACGATTATCATAATCTTGTAAATCAGGAGCTAAAACCTCTTCTTGATAAAAAATACCATGTGTTTTTGGATGAACTGACCAGGAAGATTTAGTTGTTCTTTTGAGACGCAATTGGTATCGGCAGTATATTTTCCTCTGCGCTTAGGGGTTTTAACCCGCTTAGCGCTTACTTTCAGAAAAGAAATGCTTTGCAGCTTGCCTGCTCCTGAAATTTTATAACGAAATAAGTTGGTTTTTAAAGGCATAAATAACCAGGTTAACCGTATTAAAGGTTTCCGTTTTTTGGAAGAGGCTGCTTTTGTGTTTTTCAACGGTTTTGGGACTTAAGTGAATTAATTCGGCAATTTGCTCATTATTAAGCCCTTTGCAAATCAGGTTTAAGATTTCTTTTTCGCGCGAAGTGAACTGTGAAAGTGTTTGTTCACCCGATTTCCGTTCTTTGTTTTTGTACAAATTGCGTGAAATTACTTTTATTATTTCAGGGGAGAAATAACTACCGCCCCTGGCAACTTTTTTAATGGCATTTTCAAAGTCCTCAATGTCAGAGCGCTTTAACATATATCCTTCAACTCCGGCTGAAATCATTTGTTCAATATATTCATCGTCGGCAAAAGAAGTCAGCGCAATTATTTTTATATCGGGATATTTAATTGATGCTTGTTTTGTTGCTTCAATGCCATTCATTTTGGGCATATTAATATCCATTAAAACAATATCGGAACTTACGGTTTCCAGGAGTTCCAAAAACTCTTCGCCGTTTGCAGCCTGCCCAACAACCGATACAAAGTCGAAGTTGTCGAGTAATAAAATTAAACCATCTCTGAAAATCTTATGGTCGTCAACAATAATAATGCTTGTGTTTTTCATTCGTTTAAAATTTTATAATTACCGGTTAATGAGTTAATTAAAAATTTGAAACTCATGGAACCGCTTCGCTCTCACATAATTTTTTTAATCATACTCCTTTGTGATTTAATGATTAATAAAATCATGCTCGTTTCATGTAAAGGTCTTATAGATTGAAGCTTAGCATAATCTTTACGCCCTTTCCCTCTGCGCTGTTTATTTCGTATTTACCACCCAGCGACTCAATGCGGTTGATAATATTTTGCAAGCCCATTTTTTCTTCATCCGAAGTATTAATAATTTCAGGATTAAATCCTTTCCCATTATCGCGGTACAATATAATTACTGTCTTTTTAATCTGGCGGATGTCGATATGTAATTCAGAAGCTTCGGCATGTTTAAGGGTGTTGTTTATCAGTTCGTTACATATTCTGAAAACATTTAGTTCCACATTTGGCTTTAATTTTATTTCCGAATTAGGCGAATCAACCACACAGTTAACTTCCCCGATATCGTTTATTTTATCACATATTATTTCTAACGATTTTATTAGTCCGTATTTGTTTAAAATAGAGGGGTTTAGGTTGTATATAATCGCTTCGAGGCTTTCTAAGGCAATTCCTGATAACTCTTTAACCTGGGCCAGGTTTTTATTTTCTGCTTTTTGGGGATCATCCTTCTCAATCAACCTGATAAAGAGGGCAATACTTGAAAGTATGGAGCCGAGCCCATCGTGTAAATCGGCTGCTATTCTTTTTCGTTCTTTAAATTCAACTTCCAACGACCTGAGTGCCTGTTGTTTTTCAATTGTGTTGTAAGAATTAATTATACGATGTATCAAAAGTATGCAAAGCATAAACAGAATGAAAGTTAGCAGTACAAGAATAAATACCTTTTGTTTGAACTTACTGTTTTCGTTTGATATGTAACGCTCAATTCTTTGCTGTAGGTCCTGGTGGGCCGCTTGGAAATTATGGTAGCGTGTTAAAACCGTCTGATTAAAATCCAGCGTATTGTTTTGCAGTGTAGCGGATATTTTATTTTGTAGTTGTTTTGTTTGGATGGAAACCGATTCAAGCGATTTTCGAAGTCCGGATTCCCCTTCCTTTTTATATTTTGTTTCGATCAGCGAATCAAGTGAGAAAATATATTTTTCAGCGTTTGTAAAATGGTTTAAAACAGCCGTTTTTTTTGCGCTGTTGTTAAAAAGAAAATACTCGGTAAAAACGATTCTGCTGTGTGCTATTTCCAGATCAATGTTTTTGGATAATTTTAATAATGAAAGATGTTCGCGGTCGAGCTGTAAACTTTTGATGGAGGTGTAAATAATTCCGGAAAAGGTAATTACCGTAAAAATGATAATGGTTAACAGTACTTTCCCTGGTAAAATAAACTTTAAACTCATTCTGTAAACTCAATGATTTCTTTGCTAAAGATATTCAATTGTATTTTCTTTTTAAGTTTAAACCCCCGCCGGAAAGTGCGGGGGCAATATTTTCCATTTTTATTAAGCTCCAGGAATTCCTCCCATACCAAAAACCATGGCCAAAAGTGCAACTGTTTCAATGATACCCATGGCGGCAATGTACATTCCCGAACCTTGTTTCTCATTAACGGCCAGGTTTGCACAAGCGGCAGCGCCTACTTTTCCCTGCATAATGGCAGAGGCTGCAATGGCAATACCGATAAACAATGCAAAAATCATTTGGTTGGGATAGCTGTCGGGGTTAAGGTTTGCCCTGATCATCGAATTCATAAAAATCATCCCGTAAATAACCTGGCTTAAAGGCATCCCTACCATTACCAGCGCCAGCGAAGGAAGTTTTTTCTTGTCTTTGATCGATTGTTTCCAGAGCCCTAAAGCTCCCATGCCTGCAATACCGGTTCCGAGTGCCGAACCTACACCTGCAATACCCAGTGCAATGGCATGTCCGCCAAAGCCTGTAACTGTTGTTGCTAAAATTGTTGATAATGTCATTTTTATTCTATTTAAAAAATTTCTATTGATTGTTTCCCTTCAAGGTGAAGGGTTTATATTCATTTCCTGAAAACTCAACATCGGCATGGCCGGCATATTCAAGCATATTCAGGCGAACGCCGTGAACCAGCACCGCCATGGCCGCCAATATCATGTTTAGCCCGTGCCCTAAAATTAGAACCAGTACCGCCCCAATTCCGGAAGCTACCGTTGTAATTCCGTCACCTATTGCCATTTGGTTAAAGCTTGCGGCCATTAATACGGTTGAAAGCCCGACTGCATAAAGCCGGATGTACGAAATAATGTCGGAAAAGCCGCTGATTACACTAAGCGGTAAATTTCCGAGCGATGAAAGAATGCCTTTCAACAGGTTTGGGCCGGGGTTTGAAAACAAAGCAATAAGCAATGCCCCGCCTACAAACAACCAAAGCATTATTGCCGGTGCCTGTATCCCTAAAACCATTTGGCTTACAATAAGGTATAAACCCCAGATAATTGCCACCCAGCCAAGTTGAGCAAGCGCCCTTACACTATGGTTAAATTTCCAGGCCACCTGTAAATGGCCAATGGTAAGGTGTATGGCGCCTATTAAAAACATAAGCTTTTGTACAATAATGTTGTCGCCGCCAAAGCTGGCCAGCGCTTCAACTTTCAAACTACGCAATACCGGCAGTTCGGCAAGTGTTTCCGACCCGAAATAAGTGCCGGTTAAAACACCCCAAAACATAATGGATGCAGACAGCGTGTATATTAACCCAAATTCAATTTGTTTGGCAAATTTTTTCTTTTGGTGAACAAAAAAGGTGATCAGTAAAAACACCAGTCCGTAGCCGGCATCACCGACTAATATTCCGGTAAAAAAGGTGAAAAATACCATGAATACCTTTGAAACATCCATTTCTTTATAACCCGGAACCAATCCCATGAAATTCATTACCGGCTGAATCCGTTCTGCCCAGCGCGGTGTACGAACAAGGGTTGGCACTTCTTCCATTTCTTCGGGCAAAGGGTCTTCAATAACATAGCCCCAGCGGCGTTCGTCGGCTGTTTTTATAAAATCTTCCACCTGCTCAGCCGGGATAAATCCTCTCCAAAAACGCACATGCTCTTCAATGGCTACTCCGCCAAACTGAATGTTTCGTACATTAAAACGGCGTAAACGTTCTTTTAAACCGTCGTGGAGCACTGCTTTTTGTTGGCATAGCTGTATCAAAATCCTTTTGTTTGTTTTCAGGCCTTTCCGGGTGGTTTTCAGCAGTTCTTTTGTTTTTTCGTATTCGTACTGCGGAAAAGGAAGTTCTTCAAAATCAGAGAGTTTTTCATCAGCATTGTCGGTCAATAAAACAACCTGGTTTAAGTCGTTTATTTTACCTGTTAACCGAATATCTTCCCGGTTTGCTATCCGTTTTAAATCTTTGTCGGCAAGCAGGTAAGTTTTTATCCAAACCCCTTTGTTGTTAAGTTTTTTTATATCCTTTAACGCGATGTTTCCCCAATCTTCAAACCATTTAATATCGTTTGTTAAATCAACTTCGGTATTTTCCAGTTTCTGGCGATGGTCTTCCGTTTCCAACACCTTTCCTGTCAGAAAAACAGCGCCTCTTTCCAATTTCGAATAATCGGGAATATCGCTATCGTTGTTCCCGGAATATTGCTCTCCATCGTATTTGCCAAGAACCTCTATGGCTCTTTGCATTTGCTTTATACGTGCATCAACCCGCTCAATAGATTCATCTTTTGGCGCCTGCAACGGAGTGATATGTATTACGCCCAATTGCCCCAGGGCGGTGAGTTCGGTATCAATGTCAGCAGCCGAATCTGGCATAAAGAGCATCAGCTTCTTCATTTTTGTAATCATAAACTGTCCTCCATTTGTTTGCTGGTTTTTACCACTTTTGCCGTTGCGATTGTAAGTCGCTCATCATCCTGCAATTTTTGCCCTATTTTACGGATTGCCAGCTTTGCATTCGGAATACGACGGTTTTCAAACAGTTTTATACGTGCGCGTACATCCATTAACTCTTCTTCCAACAGGTCGATTTGTTTCTTTAAACAGTCGATTTCCGCCAGTAATTGTAATTGTTCCTGCATCAGTTCAATGGCATCATCTACCCACAACGGGGTATCGTTTTTTACAGGCATTACATTAAAATTAACCTCCACGTATTGTTGAACCCGGACACCTGCCACATCAATGGTTTTGGTAACAACTTTTTCAACCGCAATAAATTCTTCGATGTTTACCCACGAATCACTCAATACGGCAGTCCAGGGTTCTGCGGCTTTCCGGTTTTTCTCAATCTCTTCGCGCAGTTGATCAATCCGTTCCGCAATGGTATTAATGGTTGCCATCAACGACTTTTCCATTGCTTCAAACAAAGGCAGCATCCTTTCCGAAACCTTCAGTATTTTCTTCTGCCGGGCCCGTTCGGTTTTTGTATATTTTATTTTTATTCCTGCCATTATTTGTCCTCCCTGTTTTTCTTCGGGTTTACCACCGATGCAAGAATCTCAGCACCTTTTTCTTTATTGAATGAATGTACTCTGCTTACTATTTGCAGTTTCAGCTTGTAAACCAGCACTTCTGTTAAGGTAAATGTTTTGCCGGCCTCAATATCCAGGAGCTGATTCCATTGCCACTGCAAAATATTCATCTCGCGTTCAAAGGGGTTTCCCTTTAATACGGTATCGGGCAAATGATCGGTTCTTGACTTACGCTTTTGGGTTTTGGCGTTTCTTACCTCTAAAAGGTCTTCCTGTATATTTTGAAGGAACGAGGAAATGCTTTTTACACCAACATTTGAATTTAATTTCTGAATATCAGTCGATTCAAGCATTTTAAAGTGCCGCGCTGACAATTGCTTTTTTGCATCGTCGTTAAATTCATCAAGTGTAATGGGCGGCGTCTCCCCAAGCGACAACGATGGCAAACTGGTCATAAGATAAACCATGTTTGACATATTTAATCCTCCTTACTTTTAGTGATCCGATCTACCAACTCTTTGTTGAGTAGCGAAAACAGCCCGGCTTCTATTTCTTCGGAACTCACCACAAAGCTGATTCCGCCTTTTTCGTTCGATTCTACTTCTATTTTTGCCTGGCTTGAAGGCAGTGGTTTTAAAACAACCTTTTCTTTCAGCGCTTCTTTTAGTAAAAAGGCTTCCATTTGTTTTTGCACCTCGGGGGTTACTTTTATTGTTTTTTCCCCTGAAATTGAGTTGATAACAACTTTTAGCAATTCTTTCAGGTATTCGTCCTGCCGGAACAATGTTTTGCATTCTTTCCCGAAAACTAGTTTCAGGTGGTTCAACAAGGCAATTTTGGTCGCTTCAACCATATCGCGCGAGGTCTGGGCAATTGCTTTTTGCGCATTTTTTTCGGTTTGCAAAGCTTTTGTTTCTGCTTCTTCCACTATCGTTTTTCCGGTGGCTTTTGCTTTTGTTACTAACGCCTCAGCCTGTTTTTTTGCGGCTTCAATTATGCGTTGCTTTTCGGCTTCTCCGGCATTAATTCCCTGCTCTTTTAATTTGGAAACAATTCCTTCCAGGTTTTCTCTATTTTGGCTCATCTTATTTTTTATTTTGATTCAGTGGTATTCCAATATTGCTCAATCAATTTTTTGCTCAACCCCGTTTCGGTTGGTTCAAAATGACGTTTTAAAATATCCCAGCATTTGTCTAATGCGGCTTCCAGTTCGATGGGCTCTCCAAACGGCTCTTCCATGTTTGCAATAAAATCTTCGCGGTAACGTAGTAGTTTTTGCGAGAATGTGTCGTTGGCGGCACCAACTTCGGCTGCTTCGTGAGCTTTTTCAGCATCGGCCAGCAAAGAGGCCATCGCTGTCATAATCGGACGGTGGTCGTTGCGGGTGTTACCATTTACCTGTTGCTTCAAACGCGAAAGCGACCGGGCCAGTTTTAGTTTTCCGTTTTCAAGGAAGAACTGTCCTTCGGTAATATAACCGGTATTGTCGGGAACCGGATCTTCGAGCGATTCAAGCGTGGTTGCCCCGATAATGGTAATCGAACCTGCCCCTTCAATGTCGGCTGCCACTTCGTAACGCCGCGCTAATTCTGAATACAGCGAGCCGGGATAACCTTGCAGCGACGGAATCTGATCCTGGTAGTTGGCTACGTTCCGTAAAATATTCGACCAGTTGGTCATGTCGGTAAGCAACACCAGTACATCTTTTCCCTGATCGGCAAATTCGCGCGAAACACTTAATGCCACATCAGGCAGCATCAGGCCTTTAATCTGCGAGTCGCCGGCAAGGTGCGTAAACATAATGGTTTTATCGATATTTCCCGATTGCGACAGTTGCTCCTTGAAGTAATGGTATTCGTCGAATTTCAAGCCAATTCCGGCAAAAACAATTATATCGGCCTGCGCACCCTGTGCAATTTGCGAAAGCAGGCGGTTGTAAGGCTCGGTTGGCCCGGCAAAAATCGGGATTTTTTGCGATTTCACCAGCGTATTAAAAACATCAATCATCGGAATACCCGTCCACAGTGGTTGTTTGGGTACCAAACGAACCGTTGGGTTTAAGGTATCTAAACGTGTTGAGATTTGTTTCTCGTAAATAATTTCCGGACCACCGTCGGCCACATCGCCAATACCGTCAAAACTACGGCCAAGCATGTTGTACGAGAAACCTGCCGAGAGCGGTACCTCGTGCATACGGATTTTGGTTTTGGTACTCAAACCCTGTGTTCCGTTAAACACCTGAAAACGGGTTGAACCTTCGGTAATATTAATGGCTTTGGCAAACGATAGACTTTGGTTGGTATCCGCCTCCAGCAGTTCAACCACGTGGTTGAGCGCCACGCCGGGGTTTCCTTCCACTGAAATCAGGGCTTTACCAACTTCGCTTATTCTGTTTATTTCTTTTCGTATCATAGTGTGTACTCTTCTTGTAAAATAAATTGTTCAACTTTTTGAGGAAGAACGGCCATTTCATCCAGGCTCTGTGCCGAAGTATTCCAGTCTTTCCACCATTGCCGCAACTCGTCGAATTTTGTTTTTACCAACGCTTTTAATTCCTCGTCTTCCATTTCATCGCTTACAAAACTGATGGAACTGTTAATGAGTTTTTGTATCGCATCGTTGATAACAATCAGGCGCTCTGGGCGTGTGCAGGCATCCAGCTCGTGAAACGCATTTTGCTGCATTACACAGAAATCGATGGTAAGTCCTTTTTGATAGAGAATATATTTCCCGACCGGAACTTTTTTTAACCCGATGGTACTGATGGTTTGGTCGATACCGTTTGCCTCGAAAAGTGTTTGCAGCATTTTATTGCGGTCGTCCCACGAAATAAAACTGTCGTAAACCGAAGAAGTATAAGCCAGTGGATCAATTGCGGGATACTTTTTTGCATCAGCGCGGTCTTGCGACAAACCCCAGAAACCACCAGTCGAGTCCATTGTTGCCTGTGTTACAGGTTCCTGGAAGTTGCCACCAGCTGGCGATACGGTTCCGATAAATGTTAAAGAACCACCTGTGCCACGGTCGGCGCCTGCACGTTGGTACATCCCTTTAATCTGATCGGGAATGTCCATCGGGAAAGCTTCCGGCCCCGGAATATCGCCCTGGCGGCCACTACGCTCGCGAAGCGCCTGTGCCCAACGCGAAGTGGAATCGGCCAAAAGCACCACATTGTAGCCCTGGTAGCGGTAATATTCGCCAACGGTAAGTGCAATAAACACACTGGCTTCGCGGGCTGCAACCGGCATTGAGCTGGTATTCCCGAAAATACACATCCGGTTCATCAGCGAGTCGCCGGTTGACGGGTCTTCCAGTTCAGCAAAGTCTTTAAACACTTCCACCGCTTCGCCGGCACGTTCGCCACAGGCTGCCATTATAATAATATCGGCCAAAGCATATTTACACAAGGAGTGTTGCAGCACGGTTTTTCCGGCACCAAAAGGGCCGGGGTTACCAACTGTTCCGCCGTAGCTTACCGGCGCCAGCAGGTCGATTACACGTACACCGGTTGAAATAGTTTTGCTTGGAATGGCACGTTCTTTAAACGGGATTGGCGATTTAACTGCCCAGCGAAATGCCAGTTTTAAAACGTGTTTAACGTTTTGATCGTCACACACAACAGCAACCGTTTCAGTAATGTTTACTGCGCTTTTCTCAATAATGCTTTCCACTTTGCATTCACCAAAATTAAAAGGGACTAAAATACTGTGGGTCAAGCGTCCTTCGGGTACGGTACCGATGGCCGTACCACCTTTTACTTTGTCGCCAACTGAAACAGAAGGAGTAAAATCCCATTGTTTTTCATCATCCAGTGCCGGGGCTTTCATACCGGGCACCAGGTAAGCATTCTGTTCGCCTAATTTGTACAGCGGGTTTTGAAGCCCGTCCCAAATGCTGGTTAAAAGCCCCGGGCCCAGAAGTACCGATAGTGGTTTTCCGGTAAATTCTACCCGGTCGCCAATCAATGCGCCGGTCAGGTCTTCAAATACCTGCATTTCTACAATTCCGGCATCCGCGTTTTTCGGATCAGACTCAATTTGTAACACTTCGGCTTGCAACGATTTGCCGTCTACTATAATACTGGCGGTTTCACCCATTATCACATTGCCGTAAAATCGTGCTTTTACCAACGAATCCTGAACGGATATGAGTTTGCCTGTTCTTGGTTTATTATTATCCATGTTGTATAATTCTTCCCGTTTTTAAAGAAAAAGTGAATCTAAAAAGCTGGGGGTATAGTTTACCGTAAATACCGGCAGTTTGCTTCCATGCACTATTTCGGAAACAAATACCCCAATTTGTGTATTTGAGAATATGGATTCCTGGTGCGTACGAATAATTACCAGCTCCGGTTTTTCTTCTTTTATATATTCTAAAATGGCCTGATGTGCTTCCTGGTCGTGGGTTCGCAGTATTTTTATGTCGCACTCAATGTTGTGGTCCCACATCAGGTGCCTGATTTTTTGTGCATTTTTCAGGGCAAGGCTCTTCTTTTCGTTTATGTTTGCTTTAAGGGCCGATAAGATGGTGATTTTAGCATTAAACCGTCTTGCTAAAAAGCTTGCCCATAAAAGTCTTTTTTTGGTTGATTGGGTAATATCAATCGGGATGGCAATGTTTTTAATTTTCGGAACGCCAAAATCTTTGTTTACTGTTAGTACCGGACATCTCGAAAGACTAATCAATTCATCAACTTCTTCTTTGGTCATGGCTCCCGGATAATTGCTGTTGCTTTTGTCGATCAACAGAAATTCGAGGCTGTCGCTTTTTGATTTTTCCAATAAAACATTTACCGGATTACCCGCTCTCACCGATATAACAATTGTATCGGGCAGTTTATTTTCAACTACTTTTTCAACAAATTCTGTAAGTTCTTCTTTGGCTTTTTTTAGTGTTAGTTCTGTTTCTTCGGGCTGAAAATTCCGTTCAAAAAAACCGGGCTCTTTTATTACATTTAGTATAACGAGTTTAACCCTTAGTGTTTTTTGCAGGTAGAGAGCCTCTTTTAAAACGGTTTCTCCTTCTTTATTGGGCGAAATAAGCGCCAAAATGCTGTATTCTTCTTGTTTCATAGCTATTGCTTTATCTGATTGCAAACCGGGTTAGTCGTTTGCAATTACAATTAAATCTTTGTCTGTACTCTTCAGGTATTTTTTTATCCCTTTGCATTTTGAATTATTCCGAATGGTACGAACTGTAATATCAATGCCTTTAGCATGTTCGTGGTAAAACGATTTTACAGTCTCCAGCGCTTCTTGTTTTTTTCCTACAAAAAGAATTTCCAGTTTTGATTGTGTTCTTTTGCAAATTTCAAGAACCTGGTTGTAAAGTTGTTCCGAAGGATTTTTCTCAGGGTTTCCAACAAAAAGGATATTTTTAGAAGTTTCGCCTTCAAATGTTTCAGGTAAAATAAACAGGGGATGGTCTGAAGTATCTACAATTTTCTCCAAACATCCGTTTTGGCGGTTGCACGAGTCGCCGAAAGAGCTGTAGGTACACAAAACAATATTGTGTGGCCCGTTAATAAGCGGTTTGTAATTGATAATAAAATTAAGTTCTCCTTCTACCGAAAGCGTATTTACTTCGTGCTTTTCAATCCTGAAATTGGTGAGTAATTTATTTTTTAAAGCCTTTAATTCATATTTCGTGATCTTTTTTAACTGATGGCTGAGTTTACGCATCATAAAATGCCCCATGCTGAGGTTTTGATAGGTTTGTAAAATAGAAACCGATGATTTTTCCCGATACAAAAACTGCATCGCAAAAGAAGTTGCATACCAACTTCCGTCCGAAAAGTCTGCCAGTATTAATGGCGAAGGTAGATTGCTCTTCAATCTTTCACTCATTTCCACAATCATTTTGTTTGTAACAAAATTAGTGTCACCAAACCTGAATGGCTACAGGCAAATCCCTACTTAAAAGTAGGAATAACTCTAATTGCAGGTAGGGTTATTCCTACCATATGTTTTTTTGAATAAATCTATATTGGATTAAACTGTCCGACGTTTTCCGGCGCATTTGTATTGCAGAAAATACTAACGAAATGGGAAGTTATAAAAAAATGTGGGCGATAAAAAAAATTGTGTTTTAAACTAAAAAGCAAATTATGAAACTCAAGAAAGAATTAGGTTTGTTTGATGTTTTTGCGGTAAGTACCGGAGCAATGTTTAGTTCAGGTTTTTTTCTACTTCCTGGGCTTGCCGCACAGCACACGGGGCCATCAGTTATTTTGGCCTATTTTCTTGCCGGGCTGTTAATAATGCCGGCCATGTTTAGCATTGCAGAAATATCTACAGCCTTGCCGCGCTCCGGTGGCGCTTACTTTTTTTTAGACCGCAGCCTGGGGCCAATGATGGGCACTGTTGGCGGAATCGGTACCTATATCGCCCTTCTTTTAAAAACCGCTTTTGCCCTTGTGGGAATTGGTGCTTATGGAGCTATTTTCTGGGATATTCCGATAAAGGAAACGGCCATTGTTTTTGCCGTTGTATTTGCACTCCTTAATATATTTGGCGCCCGAAAATCGTCGGGTATCCAAAAAGTATTTGTAATCGGTTTGTTAGTTGTGCTGGGCGCCTTTATTGCCGACGGGCTGTGGAATATATTTTCCGGGGTACAACCTGAAATCCGTTTTAATAAAAACGATTTCAATCCATTTTTTGCAGGTGGGGTTGAAGGGTTGATATTTACCACGGGTTTTGTTTTTGTTTCTTATTTAGGGCTGACCCAGATTGCCAGTGTTGCCGAAGAAATTAAGAACCCCGAACGAAATATCCCGTTAGGGATGATCCTCTCGCTGCTGGTTACCGGATTAATTTATGTGCTGGGCGTATTTGTAATGGTGGCGGTAATCGGTACCGATAAACTGGCGGGAGACCTCTCGCCGGTAGCCACAGCCGTTGATAAGTTATTTTTGTGGCTGCCTCCCAAAACCGGGCTTTATTTTGTTGTTATTGCAGCTTTGCTGGCCTTTGCCTCAACCGGTAACGCGGGTATGCTTGCAACCTCACGCTATCCTTTGGCGATGGGCCGCGATAAATTGTTTTCAAAAAAGTTTAGCAAGATTAGTCGTTGGGGAACTCCAATTCCAGCCATTCTGCTTACTGCCGGTTTAATTGTATTGTTTATTGTTGTGCTCACCGAAGAAGGGATTGTTAAACTGGCGAGTACTTTTCAGCTGTTTATTTTTATGGCTATAAATTTCTCGGTAATTGTTTTCCGAAACAGTAAAATTGCTTCTTACGACCCCGGCTATCATTCGCCGTTTTATCCCTGGATGCAGATATTCGGGATCATTTCTTCGTTGGCATTAATGTTTTACATGGGGTGGGGACCGCTTCTTTTTACATTGGGTACAATTATACTTGCTTATTTGTGGTATGTGTTTTTTGTTCGCTCGAAAGTAAAACGCGAAGGGGCTATTTTTCATTGGTTTGCTATTTTGGGAAAACATCAGCACGATGAACTGGAAAACGAGTTTATGGCAATTTTGCGGGAGAAAGGATTGCGACAGGAAGATCCGTTTAACCAGACATTGGTTCGTTCGAAAATAAGTTTTGTTGCTGATGTAAAATTCGAAACCCTGTTGCAACGGGTTACAAAGGCTATTTCACCGGAAATAAATGTTGAAATCGATGCATTAAAAACAGAATTTCTAAAAACAAATCCCATCGATCCTGCACTTATTATTCCCGAGGTTTCGCTTTTGTATGCTAAAATGCCCGAAGTGGAACATCCTACCTTGCATATAGCCATTTCGGGAAAAGGTATTGAAAAACCGATTGAAAAAAATGGTATTCAAACCACGGATACAATAAAAGTATTTTTCTTTCTGGTGAATGCCGAGGAAAAGCCAAAGCAGCAACTACGCATGTTGTCGAGTATTATTGACATTGCTGAGCGGGATTATTTTATTAAAGACATTCTTTTGCTGAAAACAGACCGGGAAATTATTGAGTACATGCTGCACAATAAACAGTATATTTCGTTTGAGCTGAAAAGAGATACACCTT
This sequence comes from Draconibacterium sp., assembly GCA_047975435.1. Classification (GTDB taxonomy): domain Bacteria; phylum Bacteroidota; class Bacteroidia; order Bacteroidales; family Prolixibacteraceae; genus Draconibacterium. The sequence continues at coordinate 27,538 of JBKEDN010000082.1, forward strand.
CCGAAGAATTTATCAATAAAAAACTGATGGATGTTGAACTGCCGCAGCATGTTCTTGTAGTTTTTATCGACCGGGAGAATACTTCGTTTGCACCCAAAGGAAATACGGTTCTTCTTGAAAACGATACACTTACCATTATTGGTGAAACAAGCTCGGTGAATGAATTGTACGACCGCTACATTCAGCTAAAATAACAGGCCGGATGGGAAGTCGGAATTTGTAGTTATAAAAAGAGAAGGAGGGAATAGTTATGAAGAAACTAAGAACAATTTTACTGGCAACAGATTTTGGTAAATCTTCGGATAATCTGTTGAGATATGCCATGGGCCTGGCTAAAATATTTCAGTCCCGGATTATTCCGGTTTATGTTCTGCCCGATGATATCAAAAAGGAAACCGTAACCCTGCTCCTTCGTGAAACTGCCATAAAACGACTGGATATTTTGCAGGATAAAATGAAAGCCGGAGGCCTGGAAACTATGGAGTACGTGCTGGAATCAGGAAATCCCCGGGATAAAATTATAGAGGTAGCACAAAAGGTAAATGCCGATTTGATTTTAATGGGATCGGGCGAAAAAGTAAAGGGTATTTTTTTGCACTTGAGCGACCTTACAACAAAAGTAATCAGAAGAAGCCCAAAGCCCGTTTGGGTGGTTAAGCAGGAAGATGAACTGGATATCAGACGAATAATTTGTGCGGTAAGTTTTTCAGCGCAATCGAAAAGGGCTTTAAAAAACACCATTACCCTGGCCCGTAAGTTCAAAGCCGGTTTAATTATTTTCAGCGTTTCTGAAATTTATCATCAAGGCACTCTTCGTCGTACCGCTTATTGGGATAAAGTGAATGAAAAAGAACGTTTGGTACATGTCAGCAAATTAAATTCATTTTTAAGTGATCTTGACTTGTCGGGCATCGATTGTAAAACCGAGGTTGTATCAGGCCGCCCTTCAAAAGCAATACTCAATGCAATTTCGAGGCAAAAATCTGATCTTTTGATAATGGGAACCACCGAAAAATCTTTTCTGGACCGGCTGATGATGGGGAGCGTGACCGAAAGAGTTGTTGAAAAAGTACCCTGCTCGTTTGTAACGCTGAAAAATGAAGATATTATTGATATACCACGTAAAATCAGAATTCGAAAAAAGAAAAGATAGTGTTCAACTTTAAATTGATGTATCGTCATTCCGAATTTATTTCGGAATCTGCATTTTGAGCAAAGATGCTGAAATGAATTCAGTATGAGGTTGAGATAAAACACATTTGATGCAACAGTAATAAGAAATAACAAAGAATCAATCGTTTCTTTTCCAAAACAGGAGGAAGGCATTTACCAAATAGGCAAAAACAATTAACGAATTACCCAATAAGTCGTGGTGTAATTGGTTAACCAGCTTGCCCGAAAGCGCAACCAGTCCGCCGATAATCATAGCCAGTGCGACATTCTTTTTATTCACTTTTATTTGAAACAATCCGGTAAGTGTGGGAACCACAAACGCCCCCGAAAAAAAGGTAAGCGCCAGCAACAGGGCCTGGATAATGGACGTAATATACAGTGCTATCAACAAGCTTAATACCCCGATCACCACAATCAGGTAACGGGTAAGTTTTAGCGATTTTTCTTTGCTGAGGTTGCCGGTAATCAATTCGCTTAAAATAATGGAAGAGGTAAGCAGGGTAGTATCGGCAGACGACATAACCGCCGATAACAAAGCCGCCAGAAACAGGCCGTAAGCCCACGTTGGGAGTAAATGTTGCGCAAAAGAAACGATCCCTTCTCCGGCTTCTTTGGAGTAAATACCCAGCCAGGTAAGCCCAAACGAAACAGGTATTAAAATAAGCGCAACAATCAAAACACTTCGCGAGGCGGTTTTTTCATCACGGGCACAAAATACGCGCGAATATATGTCGGGCCCCACCACAAAAGTTACGGAGTAGGTTACCAGCAAAATCAGCAGGTCAACCGGGCCAAAAGAATCATTAAACAAGGCTGCAGGCCTTAACGGTTCCAGTTGCATGGTGTTGGAGGCCGGCAGTGTAAACAGTAACAAAGCAACTATTCCGGCCAAAATAAGCACCGACTGCAGCGTATCGGTTTTCAAAATACTTAATTGTCCACCCAGCAGCGTATAAACGATAAATACCGTTCCGGATAAAATGGCAGCTTGTTGGTAGTCAATAGAATTTAGCCCGGTCAGGATTTTAGCTGCGGCAATAATCTGGGCTGCAACAATTCCCAGCCATGCAAGCGGAATGATCAAGGAGGCAATGGTTTCGGCTTTTTTCCCGTAAAAGGTGCCGAGTAGTTCGGGCAAGGTAAAATTCCCAAATCGTTTTACATATTTTGAAAGAGGTACCAAGGCAAACAGGCCAATGGCTGCGCTAAATAAAAACCACAACGCCGCCCACCCGGTTTTCTGGCTTAACTCAATGGTTCCCAATACGGCTGAACCGCCCAAAATGGTTGCCAGCAAACTTCCTGAAACCGGAAGTAAGCCTGCTTTTTTACCTGCTACATAATAGTCCTCGGGCTTTTTTACCTGAAAGGCGGAATACACGCCAATTCCGACGATAAAAACAAAATATGCGATAATAATTTCTTCTACTAACATAATGTGATGTGTGCAAATATCGAAAATCTGAAAGAAATTGTTGCATAGGTTCGGGAATTAGCTGTTCAACAAAAGGAAAAGTGGGGCTGGCAGTTAATGAACGATTATCTGATTAAGCCTCCCTCTCCTTCGAATTATTTAGGATTTTTGGGTAGAATAAATAATTTGTATGGTTGTTTCAGAAGCGGTTACTTGCGCAGTGCCCCGGTATTTATTTTATACGCCAGGCCCCATTCAATCCAGTCGGCACTTCCTCCGTTACGGGTTTTTAGTGCAATATGTACCGCCGCATGTTCAGTAATTCCAACCCGTCCACCAACGCGCATGTACCATTTCCCACGGCGTTCAAATGGTTTGTAGAGGTAGCGGCCGTATTGAAACATAAATGTTATACGCTCAATCAGATATTGGATGCCAACATGTGTCCCGTAGAAGCTTTTATCTGTAAACGTAGTATTTTGGGGTAAGATATTTTCATAATAGTTTTCGGTGGACCCGTCGTAAAACATATCGAGGCCTGCCACTGCTTTCAACCTATACTCAAAGTGCCAGGCATATTCAACCGAAAGAGAGCTGGTTAAATACCGTGGGCCTCTGTTTACTGTGGTATCCAATTCCCCCAGTTCGTTTTTATATTTTCCGGGGCTTTCCTGCATGGTGCCAATACTTGTCATAAAGATAAGGTCGTGTTGCGGTTTAAATTCTAAAAGTTGTTTGTCAATAAAAGTTGCGCGAATTGGGGGTTGATAATCAGGAGCAATGTATTTGGTAAAATTACGCACTGGATTATAATGGTAACTGGCGGCCAAGTTTAACCCCAGCAAATTAATTCCGTGTTGAGGTGTAAAAGTGCGGCCATTGCTAAAGTGCATAAATGATAAACCCATTGCAAGATCCATGCGCTTTGTTAATTCATAGTACATCTGAAAGGAAAAATTAAAGTGCAGGTTACTTTTTGCCCCGATATATACCTGGTGAACATTGGTTTCGGGATCGTATGGCTTAAAGTCGGTGGCAATGCCCACTTCCACATCGGCATTTAGACGGTATTTTCCAAAGCGGACAATGGGTTCACCGTAAAAGAAATAAAAGGAAGTTGGCTTCCCTAACAGGGAATCGATGACCAGGCCTCCTAAATTGAAAAATGAAACCCCAAAGCCATATTGAGGATAAGCGTGTAACCTTTGCCATTCTTTACGGCCTGTTGCCTGGGTACCAACCCGGAGACCACCACCCCAAAAGCCATCTTTCAGCAAATCCGGTGCGCCTCCTTCAACCAAGTGTACTCCTTTGTATCCGTTAATTTGGATATAATTCTGCCAGCCGTAGTTTTTATCTTTTTTCAGTTCTTTGGCATCAAATCTAGAAGACTCCTGTGCAGTACCGCAAAGTACAATGAATAAAGCAGTCAGTATAAGTAGAAGTTGTTTAGTCCTGATCATTTGTCGTGTTTTGGATTAATTTGTATTCAAATTTTCGTGGTTGCGGTTGATAGAGGTTTCCTGTGGTATAATCCACAACCAAAGGAACACCTCCAATCAGTAAGTCAATTACAGTATAAACTGCATTTTGTCGGCGAACTATCGTATATTTATTTGGTTGATAACCATCGGCCTGAATGACTAATTGACTGCCATGCTGAATTTTCGCTTTTGGAACGCGGATTTTTCCCGGGGCTTCGCACAGTCTCTCACCATCCAGAAAAACTTCAGCTTTTGTTTTATCGGCATTGGAAAATATCAATACGCTAGATTTACCGTTTATGATTGTGGCACAACTGCTAAATATCAGACAAGAGATAAGGAGTATATGTTTACATGGGTTCAATGTTTTTTTAAACTTCATTTATTCATATTTTATAGGATTTCTTTCATTTGCGGGATGAAGGAATAGATATAGTTTCTAAATCCACTTTATAGACATATTCTTTTTTGTAATAATAAGAGTCTGTTTAAAATTTATCGAATCATTCTATTATTCGTCTTTTTCACTACTTCTGCGTTGAAATTTCCTTAAATAGCTGGTGCTATTCGCGTCAATTCCGCCTTGAATTAGTAAAAAATACTTC
>JBKEDN010000117.1:0-8735 GCA_047975435.1 Draconibacterium sp.
AACTGTTTGTCCCTGTTGCTTTGTATCTTGTCCTCATTGTATAAGAATATGCTCCTAAGATACTATTTACTATTATAATAGGCTGATTGGTAGATTTTTAATTTTTAGAGGTTTCCTATAGCAATGGATGTGGATGCACGTGACGACAAGGGAGCTTATGTGATTACAAAGGTGGAAGATCAGATTACTTTTCCGGAAGACAGTATTATTCATTGGAGCGATTTTCAGGAAGGGAAGTTCACCTACGGACTTTTGTCGCAAATTTCTCCCGATGGTCGCTATGTGGTGAGTACCCTGCGCGATTGTGAAATTTTTGCTGACCGAAAGGACCTGGAATATTCACAGTTGTTTTTTCCGTTTAAGGGAATACTGGTAATTTTCGACCGAATGGAAAACCGGTATTTTGAACTGGAGGGAGCCAACGACACGACTTTGGTTCAAAGTAATCCGTGCTGGACACCCGACGTAAAATATATATATTTTACGCGTGCCAAAGCACGGCAGTTTGAAGAAAGCGGTATTCACAACGGATCGGTTCCAAAAGCTATTGACGCAGCACGTTACCATCAGTTTGAAAAGAACTACATGGACCGCGATTCGCTTATTAAGTTCGATATTTTTAAAGTTCCTTTTAACGATGGGAGAGGAGGAGCGGCTGTTCCGGTGGAAGGAGCTTCCAACAACGGAATGAGTAATTATTTCCCGAAAATTTCTCCGGATGGGAAATGGCTGGTGTTTTGTAAAGCCGAAAGTTTTATGCTTTTGCAAAGCGATAGCAGGCTGAATATTATTCCGGCAGAGGGGGGAGAGGCACGCGAAATGAATTGTAACACCTCCAATATGAATTCGTGGCATTCGTGGTCGCCAAACAGCAAGTGGCTGGTGTATTCAACAAAAGCTTTGAGCCCTTATACCCAGTTGTTTCTAACACATATCGATGAAAATGGCAATGATTCTCCACCGGTTTATCTCGAAAATTTTTCGTTTGAAAACTATGCGGACAATATTCCTGAGTTTGTGAATATTGAGTACGATAAAAGCCTAAAGATTACTCCTTCGTTCTTGTCTGAAAATGATTTTATTATCCGGAATGGAGAAATCTGCTTAAAAAATGGAGACCAGGACGGAGCGTTCAGTTATTTTAACAAGGCGATCGGATTATTTCCCAAAGAATCGGAACCCTATTATCAAAGAGGGAGAATTTATTCTGAAAGACACGATTTCCAAAAAGCAATTGATGATTTTAATAGGGCCATCCGTCTGGAAAAAAGAGCTATTTATTATACAGCCCGGGGTACCGTTCAGTTGAAATTAAATAAATACGACCAGGCCGAAAGAGATTTACTTCAGGCTGCCAGGCTGGATCCGACTGATAACACGCCTCAAACCTATCTTGGGATTCTTTACTACAATCGTGACGAGTATGAGAAAGCCGAAAATTGTATTGAGAAGTCGATTGAACTTTTTAATGGCGACGCTTATACCTATTACTATTATGGCTTGTTAAATTATTCCCGCGGCAAGGCAGAGCAGGCAAACAAAGCCTTGACCCGTGCAATTCAGTTAAGGCCCGTTAAAGAAATTGAGCCGTTAGTTTATGAACTACGTGCCAATGCAAGGTTTGATCAACGGGATTATGCAGGGGCTTTAAACGATGTGAAATATGTGATTAACCTGCATCCCAAAGACCCGGCACTTTTCCTATTGAAAGGCAAAGCAGAACTGGAAAGCGGAATGCTACAGGATGCCAAACGTAGTTTCCAACAGTCGCAAAAACTTGGCGGAAGAGAAGCGGCAGCCTATTTACGTCAGATTGCTGCCAATATTTGAAATAGTTTCTTGCTAAACAATCAGATCAAAAACTGAAACAAATCCGGATTGTCATTGAGGTACTCGTAAATGAACCCATTTTCTTCCATTCGGCGGATCAGGCCGTTCAGGTCTTCTTTTTTCTGAACTTCGATTCCGATCATGGCAGGGCCTTTTTCGCGGTTGGTTTTTTTCGAATATTCGAAGTGGGTAACATCGTCGGTTGGGCCGAGTACCACATCCACAAAGGTTTTCAGTGCGCCGGCACGCTGCGGGAAACGGACGATAAAATAATGTTTCAAACCTTCGTACAACAGCGAACGTTCCTTGATTTCTTCCGTTCGGGTAATATCGTTGTTGCTGCCACTTACAATGCAAACCACGTTTTTCCCTTTTATTTCATCTCTGAAATAATCGAGGGCGGCAATTGAAAGTGCCCCGGCAGGTTCAATAACAATCGCATCGCGGTTGTACAGTTCCAGTATTTTGGTACAGATTTTTCCTTCCGGAATCGGCTGCACTTTATCCAGTACTTCTTTGCAAATCTCAAAAGTCAATTCTCCCACACGTTGTACGGCAGCGCCATCCACAAATTTGTCGATTTTCTGGAGTGTAACCACACTACCGGCTTCTAGTGATTTTTGCATCGAAGGTGCTCCGGCGGGTTCCACCCCGATAATTTTTGTGTTTGGGCTGATTTGTTTAAAGTAAGCGCCAACACCGGCTGCCAGTCCGCCACCGCCAATCGGGATAAAAAGGTAGTCGATATCATCTTTTGCTTCCTGCAATATTTCGAGGGCAACGGTTCCCTGGCCTTCAATAATTTCCTTGTCATCAAACGGATGAATAAAAGCCATTCCTGTTTTTTTGCAATCTTCCAGTGCCAGGTTGTGGGCATCGTCGTATGTGTCGCCAATCAGGATTACCTCCACGTTTTCTTTCCCAAACATTTGTACTTGCCGTACTTTTTGTTTCGGTGTTGTGGCAGGCATGTATATTTTCCCTTTTATACCCAGTTTGCTGCACGAATAAGCTACTCCCTGTGCATGATTTCCGGCGCTCGCACACACTACGCCTTTCTTTCGATCTTCTGCCGAAAGTTTGGCGATTTTATTGTATGCTCCACGCAGTTTATACGAACGGACAAGTTGCAGGTCTTCGCGTTTCAGATAAATATTTGCCTGAAATTCTTCGGATAGATTGATGTTTAATTGAAGCGGTGTTTGCAGGATGATATCGTTGATACGGCGTTTGGCACGAGTAATATTTTGTATTTGTGGAAAATATTTATCTGACTGCATATTTAATTTTTTTGCAAAGTTAACCATCAATTGTGATGATTAGTTCAGTATGTCCTGATAAATGACTATTTCGTAAACTACCAAAAGCAATCTATTCTTTGGCAGACTCTGGTTGTTGCCGCCGGCCCAGAATTGTACTTATTGATACAAAAACAATCCAAACAGAAATACCATTGATAAAAAAGATTTCGGCAACACCGTTTAAACCATTGGCAATTAATAAATAGGCCATTACAAGCACTACTAACGAAAGGATACATAATCCGGTAACACCAATAAATGGGAACCTTTTCAGAATGGATACCTGAAAGGTTATTATTAACGTGGGAACGGAAACAAAAACCACTACTGCAAGTAAGTTGTGCATAATACGTTCCAGTGAAGGAGCCAGGTTATGCCAGCTGTAAGGTTGAATGTTGTGTGGTACAAAGGCCAGAAGGGCAAGTGAGGCAAAGGTATAAGTGATTCCCCGCATAAGCCGTGTGTGTTTGCCCAGGTTGTAATATTTTGTAAGCAGCCAGAAAAATGCATACAGAAGAATGGCAACGGTGAATAATAGTAAAGTATATCCGGACTCAAACTCTTTTCCGTATAAACTTTTGTTGCTGAGAAAACTAAGTGTTTCAGTGTGAATGTCAATCTTTACATGTTGCAACGATTTTCTAACGGCATCGGGCAAAAGGCCTACCGTAATGTATCCGATCAATAAAATGCCAAATTTTATTTTATTCATAGCTAATCCGGTTTTTATTGTTTTGCACTTATCGTATTCACCCTTCTGAAATTTTTAAATTGCGGGAAGGAGCAAAATTCAAATAAATTCAACCAACCTATTTGCGTATGACCCTAAATTTACACGAAATGATCTGACTAAACATAAAAATTCCGGGATTTTTTCAGGCCTTCAAATAATGTCTTGTTCCTAAAATAATCCCGGAATAACTGTTGTTCCGGCGTCTGTTAATAAACGACCGATTGTGGGCGGTCCTCCGTTTTTACACCAAATTCTTTGTTTGGCGTATTGCCCATTGTAAATACCAGTTCGCCACCGGCCTGCAGTTGTTTATGGGTAATAAATGTTTTTGCGTAAGGCTCCCCGTTCAGGCTAACCGACTGAATATAAAGATTTTCCTTACTATTGTTTTGGGTTGAAATCGTGAAGGTTTTTCCCTCGGGAAACGTAAGTTCAACTTTGTCGAAAAGCGGACTGCCAAATACCCAGGCGCCGTTGGCCGGGTTAACCGGGTAAAAGCCGATGGATGAAAGCACGTACCAGGCCGACATTTGTCCGCAGTCTTCGTTTCCGCAAAGCCCGTCGGGTTGGTCGGTGTACATAGTTGTACAAATCTCGCGCACTTTCTCAGCAGTTTTCCACTGTGCCCCGGCGTAGGTGTACATGTAAGTGGTGTGGTGGCTTGGCTCATTCCCATGTGCATATTGCCCGATGAGGCCCGAAATATCGTTCGAGGCACCTTCTACCTGGTTCGATGAAATACTGAATAAACTGTCTAATTTGGTAATAAAAGCCTGTTCGCCACCATGCAGTTGAATCAGGCCTTCCGGGTTTTGCGGAACCAGCCAGGTGTATTGCCAGCTGTTTCCTTCACAGAAATCATCATTACGGTGTTGCGATGAAATCGGGTCAAACGGGGTTCGCCAGCTTCCGTCCGAAAGTTTTCCGCGCATAAATTTATCGGAAGGGTCAAAATATTGCCGGTAATATTCCGCACGTTTTGAAAAAAGCTCGTAATCTTCGGTTTTTCCCAACGCTTTGGCCATGGCAGCAATACACCAGTCGTCAATGGCATATTCCAGCCCCATTGCAACCGATTCAACGGTTTTGTCAGCCGGAATATAGCCGAGTTCTTTTACGTACTTCAAGCCCCTTTCATCCAAAAGGGCAGAAGTTTTCATGGCTTGAAACGCTTTTTCTGCATCAAAACCGCGGAAGCCTTTTAAGTAAGCATCAACAATTACCGGAACCGCGTGGTAACCCACCATGGTATTGGTTTCGTTTCCCCATAAATGCCACACCGGCAGTTTGCCCTGCTGGTCGAAAGCTGTCAGCAGCGAATTCACAAAATCATCCACACGTTCGGGCTGAAAAATTGTATAAAGCGGATGCGCGGCACGGTAGGTGTCCCACAACGAAAACACCGTATAATTATCAAAACCCGGATTAGAATACACTTCCTTGTCGGTGCCGCGGTAATCGCCATTTGCATCGTCAAACAGTGCGGGTTCAATCATGGTATGAAACAGTGAAGTGTAAAACGTTTTCTTTTGTGAAAGGTCACCTGTTTCAATTTTTATTTTACCCAGCTCTTTGTTCCATTTTTCGCTGGCTGATTTCGCTGTTTTTTCAAAATCCCAGTCGTTAACTTCCGCTACCAGGTTTCCTTTGGCATTTTCACTGCTCACCGGAGAAATAGCGGTTTTAGCCATTAAAACACCATTGCCCTCAAACGTTACCAGCGCGGTGATTTCTCCCTTTTCCGAGTCTGACCTCAACACCTCAATATTCAAAATCGGTTTCGAAAATTCGGTATGAAAAAATACACGCTGATCGGCAGCCCAGCCTTTTGAAAAACGCAGCCCTTCAATGCTGTGGTCGCCTGTCTGCTTTATTTCGCCTTTTTGAACCGCATCCCAGCCAGTTCCGTATTTCAGGTCGATCAGCACTTTTGAATTGCCTTCACCTTTAAAATCGTATTTATGAAAGCCAACACGCTCTGTGGCGGTCAGTTCGGCTTTTACTTTGTAGCGGTCAATTTCAATCGAGTAATAACCCGGTTTGGCCACTTCACCGGCATGTGTGTATTTTGCCTGCCACTCGTACTGATTTTCACCTTCGAAATTAGGTGTATAATCGCCCGAAAGCGGCATAAAAAGAATATCGCCCAAATCGCCGATTCCTGTTCCGCTTAGGTGGGTGTGGGAAAAACCAATCAGTAACGAGTCGGAGTAGTGGTAGCCCGAACACCAGTCCCAGCCTTGCGTGGGATTGTTTGGCCCCAGTTGTACGGCGCCAAACGGAACGCTGGCCCCGACAAAAACATGTCCGTGGTAATCGCTCCCGATCAGGGGATCGACAAAAGTTGTAAAATCGGTTGTTTCACTTTGTTGCGCCGGTTTTTCGTTGCTGCACGAACTTAAAAACAGCGTTGAAAGTGCAATGGCTAAATAGAAAAATAGTTTCATAATATGTAATCGTTTATTGTTGATTTTTAATGAATAATCTCAAGTGTGCCGCCTTTTACAAGTTCGGCATGGTTTATAAAAAATGATTTTTGCAATTTGCCGTTCCATTTAATACGCTTGATTTTTAATGACTTACCCCCGGTTTGCCGGATGATAATTTCTTTACCCGGATAAAAATTCCGGTCAAGTTTTATTTTCACTTCATCAAAAGCGGGAGAGGAAACGGCATAATTCATATCGCCCGGAATAACCGGATAAATCCCCATCATGGCATAAACTGCCCAGGCCGACATGGTGCCGGTATCGTCGTTCCCCGGAAGCCCGTCGGGGGCATTTTTGAAATAGTTGGCAAGCAACCGGCTGACTTCCTTTTGCGTGCGCCACTCTTCGCCTTTCACATAATTAAAAAGCCAGGGATAATGAATATCGGGTTCGTTGGCCATATCAAAATTACCCTCGTCGAAAGTGGCCTGCAATTTCTTTACAAAGTTCTTTTTGCCTCCGTTTAACGCAATCATCCCGGGCATGTCGTGCTGGGCGCAAAAGTTGTATTGGTAGGCATTTCCTTCGTGAAAGCCCGGGCTTGGCTCAAAATTTTCACCTTGTTTGGGATCGAAATCCGGCAAAAACTCTCCATTCTCCAGTTTGGGGCGAATGATCCCGAATTCAGTGTCGTAATAATTTTTCCAACCAAGTGATTGTTTCAGAAAACGTTCGTAGTCGGCTGTTTTTCCCATATCTTTTGCGAGTTGCGCCAGGTTCCAGTCGGCCATGTAATATTCCAGCGCATGTGAAACCGAGTTATCGAATTGGGTTTTTAGCGGCACATACCCTAATGAAATGTAGTCGTCAATGTCGGGCCTTATTTTATTGTCTTTGCCAGGTGTAGTGGCTGATTTGCGCATCCCTTCATAAGCTTTTTCAATGTTGAAACCTCGGATGCCCCGAAACCAGGTATCCACAATTACCGGAATTACCGGGTCGCCTTCCATTACGTGGGTTTCGGTGCTGTTTAGCTCCCAGCGGGGCAGCCAGCCGCTTTCATCGTACATTTCAATCAGCGAACTTACCATATTCAACTGTTGCTCCGGAAAAGCCAGGCTAAAAAACGGGTGCAGGTTTCGGTAAGTATCCCACAGCGAAAACACGGTGTAACGTTCGCCGTTTTTGCGTTCCTTAATCTCGAATGATTCCATTGCCGGGTACTGCCCGTTAACATCGCTTAAAATATTCGGGTGAATTTGCATGTGGTACAAGGCGGTGTAAAAAACGATTTTCTGATCGTCAGTTCCGCCTTTTACGGTAATCGTAGATAGCGCCTCGTTCCATTTTTCTTCAGCCTGTATTTTTGTGGCTTCAAAATCAAAATTGTTGGATTCTACATTTAGGTTTTGGCGGGCATTGTCGATGCTTACATACGAAACGCCTGTTTCAATTATAATTTGTTCATTGTCTTTTGTATTGAACGAAAACCAGGCGCCAATGCTGTCGCCCGACATTTCAGCCTGAAAGTTTTTATAATATTTAAATTGCCCGCTGGTGGACGACCAGGCCGCTTCAGCTTTCATCCCGGACATTTTTTTCCATGCGCCAAATTCGTTGGCAGCTTTGCTAAAACGGGCTACAAAATAAACCGGGCGTTCGGTACCGTCGTTGTAACAAAAAGTACCGGTCATGCGCGACCCTTCCACTTCGCGGTTGTTTACAATGCGCAGGGTAGCGCCGCTTTCGTTGGTAAGCCCGTTGCCCAAATCAAGCAGAATATTGGACTGCCCCGCCGGAAAAGTAAAACGGCTGATCCCGGTCCTTTCGGTTGCCGAAGCTTCTGCCCGGATGTTGTATTTATTCAGAAAGGCGGAGTAATAACCCGGATGGGCTGATTGATTGCTCATTTTGGAGCCGTATTTATGAAAGTCGGCGTTAATACCGCCGGTAGTTGGCATAAGCAGGATTACGCCTAACTCGGGGCATCCAACCCCGCTTAAATTCACATGCGAAAAACCGGTGAAATATTTATTGTCCCACGAGTAAGGGGTTGACCACCAGCCCGCGTCTTTGTCGTGTTTGTTTAAAGGCGAATTTCCGGCAACATTAAACGGGACCACCGAAACCATTCCGCGCGGAACAATTGCGCCAGGGTTTGTAGTGCCGTAATTGGTGGTTCCGATAAACGGGTTCACCCATTTGGCGGGATTTTGAGCCAAACTTATTGAAACAGTGAAGTAAGTAATGATGTTAATAATAAGCAGCTTTATAATGAAGATTGGAGTTTTGTCCATCGGCTTTGGTTCTTAAAAAAATTTACAAAGACAAATATATGCTTAAAGTTTTGTACTTGATTGACTACTTTTAACTTTTTACTGAAGGGTTTACAAATCGTAAATTTAGTGCATAGAACTTTCTGAATCTTTCAGACTTTTATTT
>JBKEDN010000262.1:0-16344 GCA_047975435.1 Draconibacterium sp.
TTGTTACCGTTTCAACCGGAGCAACATGAAGGATGGCATCTTTGACAACCTTCTGCGCAGGATGGTCAAAGCAGAGCCGTTGCCGTACAAAATTTATTGCTTAAATGCCTAATTCAATCAAATTATTAATTACCTCAAAAATTATGGCGAAGTATTAACCGAACATATTGGTGATCCTTCATTAACCAGCGCCGGCGACGATGGTCCCACCGATCGTTTTATTCACGACCGTGATCTGGAATGGTTACAGGCTGCCGATGTTTTGGTTGCCGAAGTTACCACTGTTTCAATGGGTGTTGGTTACGAAATTGGCCGGGCTGTTGAAGCCGGAAAACCGGTGCTCTGTTTGTTTCGACCTGATGCCGGAAAAAACTTATCGGCCATGATTGCAGGTTGCCCGGATTTAGTGTTAAGGAATTACCAAACGCTGGATGAAGCGAAATCTGAAATTGAATTATTTTTCAAACATTTGAATGGATAAATTTCAGGGTAAATACAGAATTTCTTCTCACCGCCTGTCTCGATGGGATTATTCGAAAAATGGAATCTATTTTATTACCATCGTAATTCAGAATCGTGATTGCATTTTAGGTGAAATACGGAATAGTAAGATGATTCTTTCCGATTTCGGGAATATTGTAAATGTAGAATGGCAAAAATCATTCGATTTGCGCAACGAATTGTTTTTGGATGAATACATTATCATGCCCAATCATTTGCATGCATTGGTTGTGTTGAGAAATTCAGGGAATGATCGTGATTTGAATGTAGAGACGCACGGCCGTGCGTCTCTACCACCACCACGCGACCCCGCATTTCATAATTTGCCATCATTTAAACGCAAACCAAAATCCATTTCGTCGTTTATTGCCGGATTTAAATCGGCAACCACATCAAAAATTGACGATTACATTGATTCGCACGATTTGAAAATTCCAAAATTCAACAAACACAACAAATTATGGCAGGCCAATTATTACGATCATATTATCCGAAATGAAAATGAATATTGGCAGATAAAACAATTCATCAAAAACAATCCTGTGGTTTGGGAATCTGACAAATTCAACGAAACCTAATATTTAAATGACATAGATTGCAGGTGATATTTTCGATAGAATTCTATACAATTGAACGAGGATTTCTGAACAACAATTTCAAAATTCCCGGCAACACGATCAGCAATAGAGGCAAGGCAATAATCAACCCACCGATTACGGCAATGGCCAGCGGCTGGTGCATTTTTGCGCCCGAACCGATTCCGAGTGCCAGCGGCATTAAGGCAATTATGGCGCCGGTAGCGGTCATTAATTTGGGGCGAAGGCGGTGCGAAATCGCAAATCCCAGGGCATTGTTTACATTTGAATTTTTCAGTTCGAATAAAAATTGCTGGATGGTAAAAATGGCGTTTTCGCCAATAATCCCGATAATCATAATCAGCCCCGTGTAGCTGCCAACATTTAATGGTGTATGCGTAAAATACAGTGCGAGCAGGCTTCCCGAAACGCCAAGAAGGCTCAAAAACAGCACGGTAAGCGATATTTTCAGGCTTTTAAACATAAACAGAACTACGGTAAAAACCAGCATGGCGCCTAACAATAATATCTGCAATAGTTCGGCAAACGACTTTTGCTGTTGGGCATACGAACCTGCGTAAACTATCTGATACGATGGCGGCAGACTGATCGAATTTACTTTTTGCTGGATGGCTTTCATCCCGGTTCCCAGATCGAGCCCCGTAAGTTTATCGTCGAGCGAATTACGGGCCGAAATAATGAGAATACCGGTGTCGGTATTCCGGCGTTTCAGGTTTTCGATGAGTTTTAACCCACTGCCGCCCGGAAGTGTAATGTCGATTAGCGCAATGTTGTAGTGATACACGGCCAGCTTTTCTTCGGTATCGATAAAATTTGCAGTCGTTTCGCACACATAATTTTCTTTCTCCAGAAAATCTTTCACCTCGGCAAGTAAATCCGGTTCATCTTCTACAATCATTAGTTTCATATGGGAAAGTTTGGCAAACTTTCTAAAGAGAATTTGAAGCGGGGTCGTTTTCTGACATATTTTACGGTTTTAAATACATCTAAAATGAAATTTTTAAAAGTTCACATCTCATTAAACGAAATGATCCACCCATCACTTCTTGGAGTCAGATTTTCATGAAATCCGGGGCCGATTACCACAAAACCTCCGTCGCTTGTGTTGAGAACCTTGCAGGCCCTTGAGTATTTAATATCAAGAAGTAGTTCGTTTAGAAGTTTGCCATTCCCGTCAACCTCCATTAGCCATGGGCCAACTTTCCCTGAAAATGAGCTCACTTTGGTTCCGGCAACTATAAAATGACCGTCGGGCCGTATTGCAATGGCATTACCCCCTTCCGAACCTTCCGAATCAAAGTTTTTGGTCCATTTTACTTTTCCGTTGCAATTCACTTTTTTCAAAATAAGGTCGAAATCAAAAATTGGGTATTCATCGTTCATATCGTTTAAACAGGTGTCGCCCCAGCCTACCAGCATAAAGCAACTGTCGGGAGAACAACAAACACATTCTGTCCATTCTTTGCTTTTGGGAGCATTCATGTGGTTTGTCCAAAGCGCATTTCCTTCAGGGTCGGTTCGTATAACAATCATGTCGCAGTCATTTTTTGCTTTACCCGCAACCTGTCCTCCCAATACAAAACCTCCGTCTGGAAGTTTTTTGATGGTTGAAAAACAGCCATTGGAAATTTCGCCAAAGGTTTTTTCCCAGGCCACATTTCCTTTTTCATCCATTTTTGCCATCCAAAGTTGCAGATGGTTTGCGTCGGTTCCTTTTGCACCTGCCACCACCCATTCATTTTCGTTTAGCACTGCAATGTCAGAACCTTTGAAATACATACCGTTTAAACTTGTATGATTGATTTCATTTCCTGAAAGATCCGTTTTCCGAATTATAATTTGCGACTGTTCATCAGCATTTATCTGCGAAAGGATAACCAAATCTCCGTTTGGGGTGGAAACAATTTTTGAGGGATACTCGCTTTGGTTGGAGTCAAAGGTTTTATTCCAGATTAACTCGCCGGTTTTATTGTAACACAGCAGGTTAAGGTTCGAAATGTTGTTGTTTTCAACCGATCCCAGAACCACAAAACATTCCGAAGTTTCGGTAATATCCGCAAAGTAGTCCTGATTTTGATTTCCGGATACATGTTCCCATTTTGGTTGCCATGGTTGTGCATTTGTGCAGAGTGTGGCAAAACCAAGAATGAATAGTGATAACAGTAACGGTTTCATTCGTTAATTATTGGTTTTATAAGTTGATTTCGGTGGCTTATACGTTTTTTATAAAATCAGGTTATGTTCAGTGGAAAATAAATTTTTGGAGCATACAATAAATCGATTATTTAACATAGTGTTCTGTCGGCTTCAAATTGTGTTTGAAAAACATACCTGACTTGACATCAGTTTAAGGTTTATTTGCTGAATGGGGATTATTGCGCTGTATTGGAATAAGCAAAAAGAACTTTTTGTATATTCGACCATTACTGTTGATTCAACTGTATTTTGAACAGTCATATATTTAACATTCAATAAATTAATAAACTAAACCAATGAGTTTAAAAGAAGCAAATCAATTAAGCAGGAGGAACTTTCTGGGCCTTTCTGCATTGGGGCTTACGGGCCTCACCATTCTGCCCAGCTGGGTTATCGACGGGGTAAAAATTGCACCAAGCGACCGTGTTGTAATGGGTTTTATAGGCCTTGGGCAACAGGGGATCAACGATTTTGTCAGTTTTTCAACAGTCCCCGGGGTTCAAATTGTTGCAGGTTGCGATGTTGACACCATGAAAACCGAACGTTTCAAACAACGCGTGGAAGAATGGCAGAAATCAAAAGGATTAGCTCCTCGCTGTGATCGGTACGAACGTTACGAAGATATTCTGGAACGAACCGATATTGATGCTGTTGAGGTGGTAACCCCTGATCATTGGCATGCTTTAATGACCATTCATGCTTGTCAGGCCGGAAAGGATGTTTATGTGCAGAAACCACTTTCGTTTACGATAACCGAGGCACAAAAAATGCTTCGTGTTGCCAACGATAACAAACGAATTGTACAGGTGGGAAGCCAGCAACGCTCAAGTGGCGAATTTCAAAAGGCTATTGAACTGGTTCAATCCGGGGCCATCGGGCACATCGATAAGATTTATGCCAAAGTAGGTGATCCGCCAAAACCGCTGGATTTACCTGAAGAACCGATTCCCGGTAACCTGAATTTTAATTTGTGGATGGGGCCGCTGAACGATCCGAATGTGCATTACAATCCTGATCTTTGTCCTCCAATTTCGCTTGATCCGCCGGAAAGAGAAAAATTGTGGGGAGCCTGGCGTTGGTACCGTGAAACCGGAAATGGTTTTACTGCCGACTGGGGTGCCCACATGTTCGACATTGCACAGGCAGCCATTGGAATGGACGGCTCAGGGCCGGCAGAGATTATTCCAAAGGGATACAACGGACAGGAATACCTGACCTTTAAATACCTGAACGGAATTGTAATGACCGAACAGCCTTACCTGGAAGATATGCCGGGTGCGCAGGGAATAAAATTTATTGGCGATAAAGGTTGGATAGAAGTAGCTCGTGGTTATCTGGCCTGTTCCGATTCTTCGTTGGTTCCTGAAGAACTGGCAGGTGCACGTCCCGGTGATTTGGATGCCGCCGAAAAAGCCCGGAAATTCAGAGAAATGCAAAAAGCACAGTCAAAAGGAAAGGGTAGTTTTGAAATCAGCTCACCGCACATGCAAAATTTTGTTGACAGTGTCCGTTCGCGGCAAAAACCAATTGCCCCGATTGAGGTGGGAGCCAGTACCGCAATTACGTGTTGTTTAGGAAACATGGCAACCGAATTGGAGCGTCCTGTAAAATGGAATCCGGCAACCCAAAGTTTTGGAGCCGACAAAGAAGCCTGGAACCATCGTTTATATCATTACGATTACAGAAAACCATATAAATTGTAATTACCAACTTAAATACCTATGAAGAAAAGAGATTTTTTGAAAAGCCTGGGAGTGCTTGCAGCCGGCGGAGTTGTTAGCAGTGCAGTTAATCCTGCATCAGCCGCTTCGCTGATGAGTAGCCCTGTAGCCAAAAAACAAATTGGACTGCAATTGTATTCACTCGGAAAAGAGCTCACCGACAATGTTCCGGAAGGACTGAAGAAAGTGGCTAAAATTGGTTATACAAATGCCGAAGCAGCCGGTTATCGCGATCGGAAAATGTATGAACTGGATGTTTCCGAAATTCGGAAAATGGCTGATGATGCAGGACTGAAAATAAGTGGTTCGCATGTAAACCCTCCGGTACGCAAATATTCGAAAGAGAACAAAGCTGAAATTGCCGATTTCTGGAAGGTAGCTGTTGAAGACCATGCCAAACTGGGCGTGAGAACGCTTGTTCAGCCCGGAATGCCACAGGTAGAAACAGAAGCCGATGTAGCTTTGGTGGCAGAGATTTTTAACAGTGCGGGAGAAATTGCAAAAGCAGCCGGAATTAAGTGGGGATACCACAACCACAGCCACGAGTTTGAACGTGTATCGAAGGATGGTGGCAACTCGAAAAAAGGTGGAGTTTTTTATGATTTGGTACTTAACGGAACTGACCCTTCGCTGGTTTTCTTTGAAATGGATGTTTACTGGACGGTAATGGGGCAAAATGACCCATTGGAATATTTCGCCAAATATCCGGGAAGATTCCCTGTCCTTCACATAAAAGACCGCAAAGTTTTGGGCCAGTCGGGAATGATGAATTTCGAAAACATTTTTACAAAAGCCTACGAAAACGGCCTCGATGAATTTTTTGTTGAGCTGGAAGGTATCCGTAATGGAATGACCCAGTTTGAGGGTGTAAAAGAATGTTTCGACTACCTCGACAAAGCGAAGTTTGTGAAATAAGAAATTGGTTGTTAAAAAGGGTGCATCTGTTTGATTGGATACACCCTTTTTAATGTTATTTTTCTTTAGCCTCTTTAGCTTTTTCTTTTGTGCGGTCATATTTGCAGCAGCCCGGAAGTTTGTCGTAAACTTCGTCTTTGGCTTTGTGCATGTCGGTATCGTGACCAACGGCGGCAACCGCCATTTCTACTTTATGGATGTTGGTTTTTTTATCGTCGAAAGTTACCTTCAGCATTTTGGTTTCTTTGTCCCAGTCGGCTTTTGAAACGCCGTCAACGGCACCGGCAGCTTTCTCGATACGTTTTTCGCACATGCCACAGTTTCCATACACTTTCACTTTCTCCGTTTTATTGCCTGCAAAAACGGTAAATGCGCCCAAAGTAAACAGGGCTACTAAACTCAAAACTTTTGTTTTCATAATCTTACATTTTAAAATGATCAATAAATAATTCTTTCTCAATTAGCCCCCTAAATCTCCGCAAGGGGAACTTTCACCTCTCCTTTGGAGAGGCAGGGGAGAGGCTTTGTTACTATTTCTTTCGTAGCCGTAATGCGTTTGTAATCACGGAAACAGAGCTAAAACTCATGGCTGTTGCAGCAATAACCGGACTTAGTAAAATTCCGAAAAACGGGAACAGGATTCCGGCAGCAACCGGAACGCCAACGGCGTTATAAACAAAGGCAAAAAACAGGTTTTGTTTGATGTTCCGCATTACTTTATGGCTGAGTTCGCGAGCCCGAACAATGCCGTTCAGGTCGCCTTTAACAAGTGTTATCTCTGCACTTTCCATGGCAATGTCGGTGCCGGTTCCCATGGCAATGCCCACGTTGGCACGTGTGAGGGCAGGGGCGTCGTTGATACCGTCGCCGGCCATGGCAACTATGTGTCCCTCATCCTGTAGCTCTTTTACCTTGTTGTTTTTATCTTCCGGCAGGCAGTCGGCGGTATAACTGTCTAAGCCAATTTCGTCGGCTACGGCTTTTGCCGTGTTTTCGTTATCGCCGGTAAGCATATGTACTTTAATACCTTGCTTTTGTAAATCGTGAATGGCTTTTTTTGAGGTCGGTTTTATGGTGTCGGCTACGCTGATTAATCCTTCTATGTTTTTAGTAGAAATTAAATACATCACCGTGTGGCCAAGAGATTGCCATTCTTTTGCGGTAATTTTAACATCATCTTTAAGGCTGATCCCAAAATCTTCCAACAGGCGGTGATTGCCCAAACCAAATCTTTCATTTATATATTCGGCCTGAACACCTTTTCCGGTTAGCGATTCAAAACCGAAGAGTTTATCGGTTTTAATTTGTTGGTCTTTGGCTCCGGCAATAATGGCTGCTGCAATCGGGTGTTCGCTGTTTGCTTCCAGCGAAGCGGCCAGTTTCAGCACGTCTTCATCGCTCATTTTGCCATACGACTTGTAGTTTTTCAGCGCCGGTTTTCCTTCGGTAATGGTACCGGTTTTATCGATAATTAGCGTATCCACCTTGTTCATTTCTTCAATGGCCCGTGCATCTTTCACCAAAACTCCCGATTGCGCCATGCGGCCTGAACCCACCATAATTGACATGGGAGTTGCCAAGCCGAGCGCACAGGGACAGGCGACAATCAGCACTGCAACCGCGTTTACAAAAGCGTAAACGTAGGCTGGTTCCGGTCCCCAAATGGCCCAAACAATAAAGGTTATTACAGCCACCGACACCACAATCTGTACAAAGTATTTCGAGATTTTATCGGCCAGACTTTGAATAGGAGCCCGTGAGCGCCCGGCTTCGTTTACCATATCGACAATCTGTGAAAGCAGTGTTTCATCACCCACCTTTTCGGCTTTCATTTCGAAGGCGGTTGTTCCGTTCACAGTACCGCCCGTAACTTTATCGTTTTCCTGCTTATCAACCGGAATCGATTCGCCGGTGATCATGCTTTCGTCAATCACAGCATTTCCGCTTGAAATCACTCCGTCAACCGGAATTTTTTCTCCCGGTTTCACTTTCAAAATATCACCTGCTTTTACGTCTTCGAGCGAAATATCGTGTTCTTCGCCATTGTGGATGACGTGCGCCACCGCCGGAACCAGTTCGAGCAATGCTTTTATGGCAGAATTGGTTTTGCTGTGTGCACGCAATTCGAGCACCTGCCCCAGAAGAACAAGTGTAAGGATTACGGCAGCCGCTTCAAAATAAACGTGAACGTTGCCTTGTTCGCCTTTAAATTGTGCCGGGAAAATACCGGGTGCAAGTATGGCAACGACGCTAAACAAATACGCTGCCCCAACACCGATTGAAATCAGTGTCCACATGTTCGGACTGCGCCTTACAATCGAACTCCAGCCGCGTTTGAAAAAATCCCAACCGGCGTAAAACACTACCGGTGTAGCCAGGGCAAATTCTATCCAGTTCCAGACTTTTTCTGATGCAAGTTTGTTCAGGTTCAGAAACGGGATCATTCCCGACATGGCGATAATCAGTACCGGCAAACTGAAGCCAACTGCCAGCCAGAACTTACGCAGCATCTTTTTATAGGCTTTTTCTTCTTCGCTAACATTGCCTCCTTTTTCGGGAACCAGGTCCATACCACATTTAGGGCAACTTCCCGGGTGGTCCTGTTTTACCTCGGGGTGCATCGGGCAGGAATAAATGGTACCTGAACTACTGCTTTTCGTGCGGCTTTCTTCTTTTAAGAGGTGCATTCCACAAACCGGACAATCGCCAGGTTTATCGTACATTTTGTCACCTTCGCAGCGCATGGGGCAGTAGTATTTACCTTTTCCGTTTACTGATTCTTTATGTTGATGTTGATGATCGTGTTGTTTATGATGCTGGTGCGAATGACCAGCGCCCGAATGGTTGTGATGGCTTTTTTGTTCCGCTTCGTCAACAGGAACAAGGTGCATATTGCACACCGGACAATCACCCGGCTGGTCATAGGTTTTATCGCCTTCGCAGTGCATCGGGCAAGCATATTTTTTCGCGTTATCCATTCCGTGTCTCCTTTCTGAATTTATAGTACGGTAAAGTTACAATGCTCTTGTGCCGAATGTGTTACATATTTTTTGAATTGATTTACATTATTTTGATGTTCTGCATCTTTATGCTCATATGTTTTGGTCTTTATTTATGGCTGAAATCCTTTTTTGTTGAGGTTTCTACAGCTAACTTTTTTACTTCGATTTTTCGATTTGAATGCTTGCTTGCCGTATCGTCTTGGTTGACGAATGAACACGAACGCATCTCGAAGGTCGCATGCTTTTTGAATAGCATTTTAATCCCGAGTGCCAGTATCACAAAGGCAATCAGAATGATCGTTACAATTAGCGTTTTAAGTAGCATAGCGCATTATTTTAAGGTATCTTTCGTTTCGCCGCAACCCAGCATCATATCTCCGAAATAAGGATTCCGGATTTCTTTTGTTTCGCTTAGCCAATATGCTCCCTGGTCGTTGTTGGCCATGGGGCAGAACTGGTAATAAGCTGTTTCGTTATCCAACCCAAACATTTTCAGGCTTTTGTAGAACGCCTGATTAAATGTGGCGTATTCTAATCTTTGCCAGGCAATGTCGCCACTGTTGCCCATTTTTTGCAACGATGGTTTCATAACATTTAGTTGATTCATCCAGGCCATGTGCGTGTCACCTTTTAACAGTTCCATCTGAATAGTTGCAAGAGCTTTTGAGGTGTTCTTTGCTTCTGCATTCACTTTGGCTGCATCCGAAGCAATAAAAGCTTCGTTTATTTTCAGGTAAGCTTCATAAAATGTAGTAAGTTGTTTCACAAATGTGGGATCAACTTCCATTGGAGTAGTAGTGAGGGTTTCACTTTGAGTGAAGCCCTCACTCTTTTCTGAAGCCGGGCTCATCATGCTTGGTTTGCCGGCCAGTTGTGCCGCCGCATCAATACTGAATGTGCCGTTTACGGCAATTTCTTCGCCTTTCTGCAGGCCGTTTTCAACAACGTAACTTTCGCCCAGTGCCGGACCCAAATCCACCTCGCGCATTTTAAAATACACACCCTGATCGGTTTCTGTTTTAACGTACACCACCGAGCGTTCGCCGGTCCACATAACAGCAGTTTTCGGAACTACTAAGGCATCACTTTGCGGCAGTTTTGCCTCCACTTTCCCCGAGACAAACATTTCGGGTTTAAGTTTTAAGCCCGGGTTGGATTTTACCACGCGTGCCTTTGCAACCCTGGTTTTTGGGTTGATAACCGGATCGAGGTAATCGATCGTTCCTTCAAATGTTTCTCCCGGTAGCGACTCAATAGAATAACTTACTTTATCACCTTTTTTAATCCACGGCAGATCCGATTCATATACATCGAAAAGCACCCAAACCTTTGAAAGATCAGCAATCTCGTATATTGCCTGTCCCCTGCGAATATAATCTCCGGTATTCACCTTTTTCTGGGTGACATAACCCGAAACTTCCGCCAGAACATCGAATGTCTCCACTGTTTTTCCTGATGCCAGAATCTGGTTGATCTGCCCGTCGGTAAGTTTCCAGTTTTTCAGTTTTTCTTTGGCTGCCGCAAAAAGTTGTGGCTGCGAATCCTTAATTTTCTGTGCTTCGAACAGCTCTTCCTGCGCAGTTACCAAATCGGGTGAATACACCGACGCGATTACCTGTCCTTTTTGAACATAGTCGCCGGTAAAATTCACTTTCAAATCTTCAATACGGCCTGGAATGTGCGACGACTGCGAAAAAATAAGCCGTTCATCTTCCTGAACTTTCCCATCTAACCTTACCACTTTTAGCGGTTTTGCAGCGCCAACAAAGGCTGTTTGAATATTGGCCAGTTGCATGGCGGTTGGCGACATACTTACTGCATTCGGATCAATTTCTCCGTTTTGCTCTTCTTCCAGCGGAATTAAATCCATTCCGCAAATGGGGCAGTCGCCGGGTTCGTGCTGGCGAATTTGCGGGTGCATCGAGCAGGTCCAGATAGTTTCTCCGGCCACTTCTTCTGCACTGTGTTCATGCTGGTGTTCTTCGGTTGTTTTGCTTTCCGATCCGCCAAATATCAACCAGCCCAGCAACAAGCCAATTGCCAGTGTTGACAGAACTATGATTATTGTTTTTCTATTTGTGTTCATTTTAATATGTTTTTGCGGTGATGTAATTGATTTTTGCCAAAGCGGTTTGATATTGCGTTTCTGCCATGGCTTTCATTTTTTCGTATTTAAGCAGTTGTTGCTGCATGCGTAAAACTTCCTCAAAATCTTTCCCCGAATTTCCGTAGGCGCTAAACAACAGGTTCAGCGTTTGATTGGATTCAAGAATTTGCTCGTCATACAAATCGATTAAATCTTTTTGCTGCTGAATTTGAAACCAGATGGATTCGTATCCCGAGGTAAGCGAATTGATGGTTTCCTTTTTTTGAAAGGAATATTTTTCCTGCATCAGTTGCGCCTCTTTTTCGGCTGCGCGATATTTTTTCCGGAACAGCGGAATACTTACCGAAACCATGGGCATAAAGGCATTTTTTCCGTTGTCGGCCATTTCCATATCGGTACGTTTTCCAACAATTACGTAATCCAGTCCAACCCCAATTTTCGGAAGCCCTTCGCGTTGTGCCGCCAACTCGCTTTTTTTGCTGGCTTGCTTTTGCAGATCAAGCGCTACGAGCACCGGGTTGTTGGTCAGCAACGAATCTCTTCTGAAATTTTCGGGTAAATATTCCACCGTCAGCGAATCGTGGATAAGCACTGCTTCGTTCGCGTCCCTGTTCAGCAAATTATTGAAAGTAACCTGCAAGGGTTTTGCCTTTTTATTCAGGATTCCGAGGTTGGTTTGTGCATCTTTCAGTATAATGTCAACCCGCAAAACATCGGTCATTGGCGAAACTCCGTTTTTAAATTTGGAGTTGGCAATGGTTTTATACGACTGTAGGATTTCAATATTCTCCTGTTCAATTTCCTTTAGCCGGTTTAACTCAATCAGCGGATAATACGCTTCGGAAACGTTGTAATAAAGCCTGTTCCGTGCATCTAAAAAAGCCTGGTATTTTGCTTCGGCCATTAGCGATACGGCATCGGATTTAGCAGCCAGCGTACCAAACCACGGAAACATTTGGTTGAGTGAAAGTTTGGCACGTTGTGGCCCCACACGCGTTTCAACCGGCGAAATAAAATAGCCGAAAGAAAACGTTGGATCGGGCAACGAACTTACCTGCGGAACTTTTTGCAGGGCAGCCTCAAAATCTTTGTATTGGGCCTGTAAACCCGGATTATTTTCAGCTGCCTCCCGGAAGTAATCTTCCAGCGTTTGAGCGTTTGCCGCAAAGGACAACGTCAATAATAAGATTACAACAGTAGAATGGAGAAAATTACTTATTCTAAACATGAACACAGTTCGACTACGCTCACTGTGACTGTCAGACTGAGCGAAGTCGAAGTCTGAAAAGTACTTTCGCTCATCGTATATTCTATTTATAGTTGTCTTCATGCTTACTGTTTTTTAATTTTTCGTTCTTCCCTGAAACTGTACAGAACCGGCACCACAAAAATGCTGATGAGCGCCACGGCCATTCCTCCAAACGAAGGGATCGCCATCGGAATCATAATGTCCGAACCACGCCCGGTAGAAGTAAGTACCGGCAGCAACGCGATCATGGTCGTTCCTACAGTCATCAGTGCCGGGCGAATTCTTCGTAACCCTGCCTCCACTACTGCGGCACGTACTTCTTTCAGGTTTAGCGGACGGTTACGTTCGAAACTCTGATCTAAATAAGTGGCGATCAACACGCCGTCGTCGGTTGCAATTCCGAACAGGGCAATAAATCCGACCCAAACCGCCACACTCAGGTTGATGGTATGCATTTGGAAGAGATTGCGGAAATTGGTGCCGAACACCGAAAAGTCCATGAACCAGCCTTGTCCGTACAACCAGATCATCAGGAACCCGCCGCTGAATGCCATGGCAATTCCTGAGAAAACCATCAATGATGTGGAGACTGATTTAAACTGGAAATACAGAATCAAAAAGACGATAATCAGTACAATCGGTACAATAATCGACAGGCGTTTTTCCGCACGGACCTGATTTTCGTAGTTTCCCGAGAATTTATAGCTTACACCTGACGGAACAGTTAATTCGCCTGCATCAATCTTGCTTTGTATCATTTGCTGGGCGTCGTTCACCACGGTAACTTCCGAGAAACCTTCGTTTTTATCGAAAAGCACGTAGCCCACCAAAAATGTATCTTCACTTTTAATGGCCTGCGGACCGCGCTGGTATTTGATGTGAACCAGTTGGCTAAGCGGAATCTGCGCTCCGGTTGGCGTTTGCATCAGGATTTTTCCCAGCGCTTCCGGATCGTCGCGCAATTCACGCGGGTATCGTACCCGAACAGGGAAGCGTTCGCGCCCTTCAACTGTAGACGTGATATTCATGCCGCCAACAGCCGTTTCAATGGTCTGTTGCACATCTTCCACATTCAAACCATAGCGTGAAATTTTATCCCGGTCGATATCGAAAAGCAGGTAGGGTTTGCCCACAATGCGGTCGGCAAAAACAGCCTGCGCTTTTACCGATGGCACCGTTTTCAGGATATTTTCCAGATGGATACCGAAGTTTTCGATGGTTTCCAAATCCGGGCCATACACTTTTATTCCCATAGGCGCACGCATCCCGGTTTGCAACATCACCAGGCGGGTTTCAATCGGCTGTAGTTTTGGCGCCGAAGTAACACCCGGAATTTTAGTAGCATTCACAATTTCTGTCCAGATATCGTCGGGTGATTTAATTTTGTCGCGCCAGTTGCGATAGAAATTTCCCTTTTCATCCGGAATTAGATCTTCCCGGGTAATTCCACGTTGCAATGCCTCTTCGTTGCTAAGACTTTCGCCGCTTGTCAAAACAAAATGATCGTCTTTATCAACTTTAAACCGCACACGGTGACCTTTTTCATTCAGCATGTATTCCGGTTTGTAGTTGATCACGTTTTCGTACATCGAGATAGGTGCCGGGTCGAGCGCCGATTCAGCACGTCCCATTTTTCCAACCGATAAATCAACCTCAGGAATATTGGTGAGCGACATATCGAGTTGGCCAACTACTTTCAGGTTGTAAGCCATACCCGAGTGGGGCATCGATGTGGGCATCAGCAAAAAGCTCCCTTCATTGAGCGAAGGCATAAATTCTTTCCCGATTCCCGGAAATGAATGCGCCAGTGTTGACCAAACTTTTGTTGTGCGAACATTCCAGCCCAGCTTGTCGAAACCTTTTGGAACAAAACCAAACAGGTTGCTGAAACCCATCCACGAAGTAAGGCCCACAAGAATCAGAAATGACGGAATGAGCAGAAATGCGACTTTGTGGTTGAGGCACCAGGTTAAAATGCGTTTGTAGAAATGTTCGAGCAGCAGGAAAGCGCTCAAAATAATTCCGACCAGCAAGCCAACAAAAATGAAGTTGGTAACAATACTTTTCGAAGCCCCCAGCGGCAGCCAGTATTTGGCCAGCAACCAAACAACTGCAACTACCGAGATGATAATGCTGGCATGTTTCAGAACGAGCAGACCAAATTTTTTCAGCCTTGTAATGAAAGTAGTATTTTCAGAATATTCATCCTGAGTATTTTTTTCAGAATAAACCTGGTTGAGCAAGCCCGAAATGCCAAAAGCAAGCAGGATGGTGCCGGCCCACAAGTTGCCGGTAAACAGCACCACAATTCCCACCGGAATAACGGCAATGTTCAGCCAGCGGACAATATTTTTCTTTTTGATTTTTGCTCCAAAAACCCAGTGTGCAAATGTTGGCAAAAATATAAGTGAAACTACAAGCGAAGCTGTCAGGGCAAATGTTTTGGTAAACGCCAACGGGCCAAAAAGTTTTCCTTCGGCAGCCTGCATGGTAAATACCGGAATAAAACTTACAATAGTTGTTGAAACTGCTGTTACAATTGCAGAACTTACTTCTGCTGCACCGTTGTAAACCGTCGTAATCAGTTTTTGTTCGGGCGGCGCTTCGTCAATGTGTTTTATAATGTTTTCGGAGAGAATAATCCCCAGATCGACCATGGTCCCGATGGCGATGGCAATACCCGAAAGTGCAACAATGTTGGCATCGACATGAAAATAGCGCATGGCAATAAAAACCATCAACACGGCAATGGGCAGCAAACTCGAAATCAGGAACGAAGCCCGCAGGTTCAGTACCATAACAATTACCACTAAAATGGCAATCAGAATTTCGAGTGACAGCGCTTCTTCCAGCGTTCCAAGTGTTTCATGAATCAGTGTTGAACGATCGTAAAACGGAACAACGGTAAGCTGGCTCTCTGTGCCGTTTTCGAGCGTTTTTTTCGGAAGGCCGGGAGCAATTTCGGCAATTTTTGTTTTTATGTTATTAATAACTTCCAGCGGATTAGCGCCATAACGCGCCACCACAACACCGCCAACCACTTCGGCGCCGTCTTTGTCGAGCGCACCACGACGGCTTGCGGGTCCAAGGCTTACAACCCCAACGTCTTTCACCCGGATTGGCACATTGTCCTGAACGGCCACAACGGCTTTTTCAACGTCGGCAACACTTTTTACGTAGCCCAAGCCACGAACCAAATATTCAGCCTGGTTAATTTCAATGGTTTTTGCGCCCACATCGCGGTTCGATTTCTGAACGGCCTGCATTACTTTTTGCAGTGGAATGTTATAGGCTTTCAGTGCATCGGGGTTTACATCAATTTGGTATTCCTGCACAAAACCGCCAATGGAAGCCACTTCGGAAACCCCTTCGGCAGCATTCAGCGCGTATTTCACAAAGAAATCCTGCGCGGTGCGTATTTCGTGTAAATCCCAGCCGCCGGTAGGGTTGCCGTCTTTGTCGCGCCCCTCGATGGTGTACCAGTAAACTTGTCCAAGCGCTGTGGCATCAGGTCCAAGCGCGGGCTGCACGCCGTCGGGCAACAAACCGGAGGGCAACGAATTCAGCTTTTCCAGAATCCGCGAACGCGACCAGTAAAACTCCACATCCTCCTTGAAAATGACATAGATACTTGAAAATCCGAAAATGGATGAACTGCGAATGGATTTTACGCCGGGAATCCCCAATAAATAAGTGGTCAGCGGATAAGAAACCTGGTCTTCGATATCCTGTGGCGACCGTCCGGGCCATTGGGTAAATACAATTTGCTGGTTTTCGCCAATATCCGGAATGGCGTCAACCGGCACCGGGTCTTTGGGCAGAACTCCGGTGTTCCAGCCAAAGGGTGATGTTATGATTCCCCAACTTACCATGAGGATCAATACCAGTATTGTAACCAGCTTATTTTCGAGAAAAAACTTTATGATTTTATTAAGCATATCATTAGCGGGCACTTAAAACCCGCTGATTATTAATTGTTTATTTTTAAGTTCTTTGACGTTTTTGTAATCGTATTTTATAAGCACCTCTCTTACAGGAGTTTTGTCGAGTAGAGATA
>JBKEDN010000120.1:0-12278 GCA_047975435.1 Draconibacterium sp.
AACTGTTTGTCCCTGTTGCTTTGTATCTTGTCCTCATTGTATAAGAATATGCTCCTAAGATACTATTTACTATTATAATAGGCTGATTGGTAGATTTTTAATTTTTAGAGGTTTCCTTAAGTAATTGTTGTCTGTTTTCAATATCATCTTGCAGGCTTTTTTGAATACATCCTTTTCATGATAAAATGTATTTAAACATCCTCAAAAGTTTTTTTTCACTGAGTGTGCTTGTATCAAATACCAGTCGATTTTAGGAATGACTTTTACGAATGATGCAAAGACGCCAATTGTTGAAGTTTCTGCAAAAACGTTAACAACCAGCGCCTTTTTATTATTTCAAATTAATTTGTCCATAAAGCCTATTACCAGGAATAAATCGCGAATCCGGGCATATTAGCATTTACAAAAATAATATCGCGTGCAGTTCCTTCCGCTGTTTCTCCTTCGCGCGGAAGGGTAAAGTCCGGTACTGTATTAATATGCCCTGCTGTGGTTTTCTTAAAAAAGCGGACTTTGTAACCGGCTCCAATCTGGGTGCCAAGTACCACGTAGTTATTGTCGTCGCACCGGACAAAAGAGGCTGTTTCACCGGCTGGGAGCTCATATTCAAGGCTCTCAGAACCATCTTTTGAGGAAACATTGCGATAGTATAATGCATTATCGGCAATGAAATATAAGCCCTGTTCTGGACGCGCCATCGTAAATAACTGGCCATTGTAGGCCTTGTCAACACCAGTCTGTAAAGTATCGTTTCTTAAGGTAACCTTCGAACCACCATATTTGACCCTGGTAATCATTTTCAAATCCGGATCGGTTTTGTCTTGCATTACTGCATACCCGTATGTAACCACATAAGCTTTATTGGTTCCCATGTAGAGTAGTTTTTTTCCATTGTTAGTTGCCGGCATTTCGGTACTGGGATCATCGACTGCCGGGTTCATTACTACATTATAATTTGTTACGGTATAAAACGAACTTCCCAAATCATCAAATAACAACTGACTATAAAAATAGTCATTAAATACATATTTCGAAACATGATAAGGATCACCTGCCAGGTTGATTTCCTTTTTTACCCCCCATTTCCCATTTGATGCTGATGATGAACTTATAGTATAAACCTGACCTGAGTTTACCAAAACAAGAGCATTGGTTCCAACACCATAGAAGCTTGGTCCTGGTTCTTCTTCAGCAGTAATGTTAAACATATTATCATAGGTCCATAACGCATTAAACTGGGCCGCATCAACGCCTACAATATCGTCTTCACTCAGAACAAATAGCGTTTTTGTTCTTTCCAGTTTAGTTGTTTCTTCATTAAATCTGTAATGCCTGGCATAATAGGCAAACTTTTCTCCTTTGCCGCGCATAATAAAATTGTTGCCATTCACCAGTTTAAGAATATTCGTTGTCAGACTGTAATCCTCCTGGTCATACATATCCAACTCGCTGTTTTGGCCATCATCTTTTAGTACATACCACTTGTTTAGGAATGGTGTATTGACAACGAGCCCAAACCTTTTTGTGGCGGTGTAGCCCGTCTTTTTGTTTTGGGCATGGAGATAAATGTAATGCAACTGATTGGGTAACCAGGTGACGAGCGTGTCCAATACAGCACCTGTTGCAATGGTGTCTTTGTAACCTCCATATGTCCAGTAATACTGAATGTCGGCATCGGGTATATTCGATGAAACGCCTGGTGTTACGGTCAATCGTTCTGTCATAAACGACTTTGTATATGTATCTTCTACATTCGTAATAGTTATTTCTTCCCAATCGGAATAATCATAATTGCCCTGGTCCTTGTAACAGGAAAAAGCGATGAGCATTACCCCGATGATAAGCAGTATATTAAGTAACTTATTCATGTAATATCGTTTTAATGTTGTTTTTATCAAATACTTTCAAATGTGATTATCTCGCTTGTGCAAGTTTTATTACGGGAATTGGGTGATTTCAATACCATCGTCGTCGTATAAGGGACCAACTGTTGCATTGTATTCCCTTAAGTGCATGTTTAACACATCGCGCCAAAAGGTATATATACCTTCAGCATAGAAATGTGCAATAAACTCATCATCCCATCTTTCACCGGTTTGCTCAATCATCCAGGCATGTTTGTTTACACTGTATGGCCCCATAGTGTATTTTATCGCATGTTCATCCCATTCGTTGGGTTGAATAAGGTCGGGTGAGAAGATTAGCTTGTGAACCAGTAAAGTTGTATCTCCTTTGATAAAATTCTCATTTGCTTCAATCTGGATGCTTATCTGATAAATCTTTTTGGGTTCCAGTTCACTTCTCAGAATTGTGATTGGAATGTCAGCTCTTACAGCTCCCGCTTTTACCACAAACTGGTCGTCAGAAAATGGCTCAAAGTCTTTTCCCGATTCCGCATTATTTACTCCTTCGGGGAATAGTTGCTTGATTTTGAAAGTACGATCGACATCCGAAGTATAGCCTGTTGTGAGCGCTTTGAAATTGATTGTTACTGATTGAACACTTGGATCGTCGTAAAAAAACATATAGGATAGAACCTCATCTGCATTGCTTGCAAACTGTATGGCATTGGTTCCTGAGAATACCGGTACTTCTTCTTCGGTACATGCAGGGAATAAAGCAATGACCAGCATTAAAAAGAATACTATTTTCGTTTTCATTTTTTTCATTTTTACTTTTACATTCAAACTATTGAACAACTTCTGTATTGGGCAAAGGCAATACATAGTTGACATTTAGTTGAGCCTGCGCCCACAAGAAGTTATCTTTCTGAATATTATGCCTTTTGTAGAAATAGAATGCTTTCCCTTCAGCATAAAATTCTTTACGATATTCTTTTAACAGTAAGTTACTTAGTTCCGTATTATCCGTTGGCAATGTTACATTTTCAATGTTTCTTGACGTGGTGAATTCATCCCAAAGTGCTTGGTTTTCGGGAGTAGCCCCTCCTGTTTCCACGGCAATAAAATAGATCTCGCTAAGGCGGATAATGGGAATAAAATATAAATCGCGGTCGAACTGTCCCGGATCTTCAAAGGCGAAGTATTTTGTGGTAATATAATACTGAGCCTGGTTCGATGCAATTACCTGTTTCCAAAGGTTTAGCTCTCTGATATCCGTACCGCTCGATTCAAAAATATCGTTTTTAATAAATGATTCGTTTATTCCTTTATACAGCGCATGTCCTTCAAAAAGAGCCTGATATCGTGCGTATGCATCAAAACGTGAAAGTGCGAAGATGAACTCAGGAGTCAACATATAGTCAAATTCATCCATGTCGGAAGCCTCTCCCAAGCTGCAACCCAACTCCACGTTTTCAGCCGCATGAATGACTTCCCATGCGTAGTTATTTGCATTTTGTTTTTCCCCAAACCACAGATAAGCCTGCGCCAGGATACTTTTAACAGCAAAAACATTAATTCTAACCGGTTGGTCTGCGTAATAATCTACCGTAATGTC
Organism: Draconibacterium sp.; assembly: GCA_047975435.1. Taxonomy (GTDB): domain Bacteria; phylum Bacteroidota; class Bacteroidia; order Bacteroidales; family Prolixibacteraceae; genus Draconibacterium. The sequence continues at coordinate 3,460 of JBKEDN010000120.1, forward strand.
GTCCTGCATGTCTTTTTTCTTCTGCAATAATTCTTCTGCCAGGAAAAGGTCGTCGAGTATTTTTGTTTTAATGGTACTATAGGTATCCAGCGGGTGCAATTCTGCGCTAACGGTAGTCATGTATGTCAGGATCGGAGTATTATCTTCCTGTCCGGGAACCGGCCCGAAAAGACGTAACAAATCTAAATGGCACAAGGCCCGGATTGCCAGGCATTCACCTTTAATCGATTCGTAACCACCTGTTGAAAGGATTTCGCTGTTATCCTCAATGTGTTCGAGAATAGAGTTGGCCCCTAGAATTGCTTTGTACTGCCGTGCATAAATACGTTTTATAAATGCAGCAGCATCGTCGTTTTTATAATTGTGAAGGCTTAGCGCTTCTTCGCCTGAGCCGGCATTTGTTGTCCAGAAATTTACCAGGTTCTCGATTTTACTCTGGGTTAAAAATTGGCCGTAAGATTCATTGTGAACCAGTTCGAGATAAACACCGGTAAGTGCGTCTTGATATCCCTTTTGTGACGCAAACATTTTATCTACTTTTTGTTGTGTCCTGGGATCAACATCCAACCAGTCGTTACACGATTGAAAGATGAAAAGACTTAGCAATAGTAATATTGTATATCTGATTTTCATAATTGTATTCATTAAAAGGTTGTTCTAAGTGAAAAAGCAAAATGTCTTGAATACGGATACGATGTACCTCTTTCCCGTTTTACGGTAGAGAGATAAAAAAGGTCGGATGCACTAAACGAAAGTGAAACATACTCAATACCTGAAATTTTCAGGGCCTTTTTTATTTCATTTTCACGCATCTGATAGGTTAGCGTGAAGTTTTGCCCGGTAAAGGTATTTTCGTTCTGAACGAACCTGGAGCTTTTATAAGTGGTTGAGTTGTCGGTAATGCTTTTGTACTTTGCTACATCTCCGGGTTCCATCCAGCGGTCGTTATATACCCTGGCATCTACATTCGATCTCAGGTCCACATTTTCAACTTTGTTGATAAGGGTGCTGTTGTACAGTTGCCCTCCAAAAAAGTAACCGAAATTCATATTCAAAGAGAGGCCTTTGTAGGTAATATTTGAGGATATATTTCCTCTGTATTTGGGCTCTGCAATACCGCAGGCTACCTGGTCTAATGCATTCCATTCAAGGGTTTGGTTTCCAAACCTGTCTAAATATACTTCTTTACCGGTACTGGGGTCAATTCCCAAAGATTTTACTGCCCAGATAGTACGGGTAGAATAACCTTCTTTATAAACCAGGCGAGGGTTGGTCCCTTGTTCTGATTCAAGGTCCGATTGAGCATCAACTAACGCTTTTGAGATTTCGATAATTTCGTTCTCATTATGCTGGATGCCACTACTTACGATCCATCTGAAATTATTTTTTCGGATGAGGAATGCAGATGCTTTGGCCTCAAAACCTTTGTTCTGCATGGTGCCAATGTTTTCTACATACGATGAGAATCCGTTCGCTAGAGGAATATCAACAGAAGAAACCAGGTCTTTTGTTTTTTCAATGTAAACATCTCCGGTAAACGACAAGCGGTTATCCAATAATTTGATTTCAACCCCAAGGTTGTTGTTAAACTTTTGTTGCCACTGTAGGTTTTCGTTACCCAATGCCATCATGGTTGCCCCCATCAAGTCGTTATAACTTCTGTCGATAATATACTGATAGGTTGAATATGCCTGATAGGCAGAGAAGTTTTGCGAACCGGTTATACCTGTTGAATACCTAATTTTCAAAAAGTTTATGGTTGCGTTATCTTTCAGAAAAGCTTCATCGTGCATGTTCCAGCCCACACCGGCCGACCAGAAAGGGGCAAAACGTTTTTTAGTACCATACTGTGACGCTCCGTCTGTTCTGAGCGAGAGGTCAGCAAAATACCTTTTGTCGTAGGTATAGTTTACGTTACCAACTATGCCAATTGCTCTGGTGTGAGATTCGCCACCAGTTGGTTTGGAGTCACTTAAGTAGCCCAGTGCCAGTGGTAAAAAGTCGAAGTCTTCATTGGTAAATCCTTCAGCTGAAAACAAATAGTTGTATCCTTTTGATTCGCGAATGTTGTAATCCACTGCGGAATACAAAGTATGTTTATCTTTCCATGTTTTTGTGTACCTCAAATTTGCCGAAGCTTCAAAAGAAGTGTTTCGACCTGTGCCATAGTCGTAACTTCCTTTTTTAAATACATTAGTTCCTTCGTATTCATCACCTAAGAAATCAGTATGCTCTGCAGGTTTAAAGGCATCGGATTCGCTTAATCTCCGGCTTATACCGATTTTACCGGTTAATACCAACGTTGGTTTTAATTTCCATTCCAACATAAAGTTGTTGGCAAAACTGGTATAGTCTGATTTGTCGTAGGTATTTAACTCGGCATTGTACAATGGATTACTAACAATCCGGTTGTAACCTCCCATTGCATTTCTATAGTCAATAATCAGGTTTCCGGCATCATCGCGCATCCGGTAATAGGGGTTCATTGCTGCATAACTAGAGAAACTTCCATAGGGCGATTCTGATTGGGTTTGCCCATCAATCCTTAAATTATTGCTAAACCGCAGGTTTTTGTAATAGTAACTAAGGGTAATGCTACCGTTAATAACGTCCCTGCTTGATTCTTTCATAACCCCAATTGTATTTTTGTAACGCACAGAGGCGGAGTAGCGAAAGGTTTTATCACCACCATCGATTTTGATACCATGTGTTTGGCCGATACCTGTTCGTACGGCTTGTGACAGCCAATCGGTATTTACACCTGCGTTTACATTGTTCAGGAGTTCGTTGTAATAAGGAGGGTTTCCATCCCAATACCCGGCTCTTCTTTCCAGCTCCAGTTTTCTCCAGGCATCTAAAAGGTTGTAAGATGTTAAATCGGGTGTTTCAATATTGACATCGGCCGAGTAGGTAACCCTTAATTTACCCATTGTTGGCGATTTTGTGGTTACAACAATTACCCCGTTTGCTCCTCTGGCACCATAAATAGCGGTGGCCGAAGCATCTTTCAATATGGTAATCGACTCCACTTCAAATTCATTCAGGTCGTACAGCCTTTGCAGTGATGACTCAAAACCGTCCAGAACAACCAGGGGGGCATTCAACAAGGCTCGTGTATTATCTTGCAGTTCGTTTACGTTTGGCATGTTGGAATTACCCCTGATGTTGATTTCAGGAAGACTGTTGGGGTCAGAACCAAGTTCATTGTTTTCAACAATTACAAAGCCGGGATCGATATAATTTATCTTCGAAATGATATTTCGGGTACCCATTTCCTCAAGTTCTGCTGCAGATACTGTTGTTACAGCTCCTGTGTATGAGGCTTTGCTTTTCTGAAAGATACCGGTTACCACCACTTCCGATACATCCTGTTGGTCTGCCTCCATGGTAACATTGATTATGGGATTTCCATTCACCGGTATTTCCTGTGTTTTAAAACCAATAAACGAAAAGACCAATATAGGTTCGCCAACCACTTTCCCACGTATGGTATAATTTCCGTCTTTATCGGAAGCTACACCGATGTTGGTACCTTTTATCCGGATGGTGGTTCCGGGTAATGGATGTCCATTGGCATCAAGAACCTGTCCCATAACACTCATTGTTGAGTCTTGTGGTGTCTGTTCTGTACGTTTTCGGATTACCACTACATTGTCTTCAATCACATAGTCAAAGCCTTCAGGTACAAGCACTTTGTCTAAAATATTCTCAAGCGTAACATCTGCGAATTTGAGATCTATCTTTTCCAGTCCTTTAAAAATATCGGAGCGGTAAAGGAAATTAAATTCACTTTGTTCTTTGATGTTGTCCAGAATTTCTTCAAAACTGGCATTCTTCAAATCAACATTAAGTCTTGTGGTTTGCGAGTAAACACTAGCCGAGAGTTGCATAAACCCGGCAATCAGAAGAAATAGTGTTAACCTCATAATCAATAAAATTTTTCTTGCCCCAGGGTTATGGGACAGCGTTTTAAGTTTTTTCATACATTTGAAACGTTAAAGTTAAACTCAGCTTTAGCTATCACGAAAGCGGGAAATGTTGGCGGACGGCTCCCGCTTTTCTATTTTACTATTATTGTTTGGTCCTTTTTTTCAAATTTTATTTCGTTTGTTTCTTCAATTAGTTTAAGCATAGGTTCCAGGTTTTGGTAGCGTTTTAACACACCTGTAAACCGGATATTTTTCTTGTTCTCGTCAGTAAATTCAAAAGAAATATCGTACCATCTCGAAATGGTGTTCATCATTTCTTCCAGTGTACGGTTGTTAAAGTTGAATTTGCCGTCTTTCCAGGCAATAAATTCATCAACATCTACTTTACGGATCGAAATATTCCCGTTTTCTTTGACCACAGTAGATTGATATCCGGGAACCAGGTTTTGACTTAAGCCCGGATTATTTTCGGTGTAAACTTTTACTTTTCCTTCAACCAAGGTCGTATAAATCAAATCGTCTTCGTTGTAGGATGAAATATTGAATTGGGTTCCCAGAACTTCTATCACCTGCCCGGCTGAACTAACCCTGAAAGGTTTATCAGCGTTTTTAGAGACTTCAAAATAGGCTTCGCCCGTTAATTCTACCTGGCGTTCGTCTCCAATAAACTGAACCGGATAGCGCAAGCGGCTGTCGGAGTTTAGCCACACTTTTGTACTGTCGGAAAGAATTACAAAATATTCTGCCCCTCTCGGAATTTCCAATGTGTTGTATTTTAATTCGGCAATTAAAGAATCGGTTCCGGTGTATGAAATCTGATTTCCTTTGTTTAAGATGGTGGCTCCATCCACATCTCCGTGGAAATTGCGTCCTTCGGTTAAATCAACGATTTCTCCGTCATCAAAAATAAGGCGGGCCTTACTTGTACCGGGAGGAATTACCATTTCGTTGGTTGCCAGTGTATTTGTGGTGTCAGTTTTATTGGCTGAGAAATAATAAACACTTAGCATTATAAAAACCGTAGCCGCCACCGAAGCCGCCACTTTAATCCATTCAGGTAGCTTTTTTTCTTTTCGTTGCTGTAAATGAGGTTCAACCGTTTTCCAGGCTTTTATAATATTAAGGTCGTGTTTGTCTTTTACCTCACCGGTTTGCTGGTAGTAGAGTATTTTTTCAAAGAATATTTTATGTGAAGTATCGCTGTTCAACCAGTTGTTGAACGCCTTTTCTTCTTTGGGTGTCAATTCTGAGTTTATCTTTTTCCAGATAATTGCGAAATCGATATTATTATTGAATGATGACATGCAATTTGTTATTGAATTCTTTACTAAGACAACAAATTGTAATTTGGGGTGACAAGTTTTTTCGAAAAATTGAAATATTTTTTTTGAAACTCTTTTGAGATTTACAGCAGGAAATTTAAATTGGTTTTGCTTAACAGGATTTCTCTCAGTTTTACACGTGCCCTTTTTAAGTGTGTTTTTACTGAATTTATTGAGATATCAAGCTCTTCAGCAATCTCATCACGCTTTAAACCATCGAGAAGTTGCAACCTGAAAATCCGTGCCATTTGCGGAGGGAGCTCATCGATTGCATCTTTGATATTAAATATTATTTCGGGGTCAAAAAGCTCTGCATCAGTGTCGTCGTCCTGTAAAACAGCTTCAATATATAACAAATAGTGTTTGTCTTTTACTTTTAGGTTTTTGAGGTAATTGAGGCATTTATTTCTGATGGCCTGATAAAAGTAGGATTTTAGTGAAGTTGTTATTTCTAATCTTGAGGCGTGTTCCCAAATAAAAATAAATAACTCTTGTACAAGGTCTTCACTGGCATGCTGGTCGAATATATATTTTTCGGCGTAGTGTACAAGATTTTCATAATAGTCAGAAAACAAGGATTCATAAACTTCCTTATTCCCTTTTTTTATCTCGTTGAATAATATTTTATCCTCTATCCGCACAGCAATATGATCATAAAGAGCCGTAAAAGTAGTCAAAAATACATGATATTTAAGAATACACCGCAGAGGCGCAAAGTAATCGATTCTCTTTGCGTCCCTGCGGTGAAAATATTTTAAAATTTAAAATCTATTCCGAACATGAAATGTGTTCCGGCCTGCGGAAAGAAGCCGTCCATTTCGTATCGCTCGCCACCCAGAATGTAAGAATACACCCAGGCATTCGATTCGTACAGGGTATTGAAAAGGTTGTTGACCATCAGGTGCAGCTTAATTTCTTCAAACAAACTGCTTGTAAACGAGTAATCTGCTTTTAGGTGATTTACAAAGTAAGCTTTCAGCGCACGACTGTTGCTGGCTGTATTGTCGATGTACTGTTTCCCTACATAGGTTGAAACAAACGCCAGTTCCAGGTTTTTAGCCGGAGTGAAAACAAACTGACTGTTGCCTGTTACATTTGGGGCGAACGATAAATCGGTTTTGCCTAAATGAATGGCCTGTTGTTCTTCGGTGTCCCAGTCGTCAACATATTCGGTAAAGTCTTTTATTTTGTTGATACTTAGGGTAGTGTTGGCCAGCCACCGGAGTTTTGGCAGCAGTTGTACACCGGCCTGCAACTCAAGCCCGGTGCGGAAACTTTTATCCACATTTACTATAACCGGTGCACCCACGTCGTTAATCTGCCCGGTTAGTACCAGTTGGTCTTTGTAGCACATATAATAATAATTTGCGCCTAAAGAAAACTTTGACGAAGAATAGTTGTAGCCTGCTTCCCAGTCGCGCAGGGTTTCGTGCGAAGGAGCTTCACCCGGTTGGGCATCCACGTAATTGTCGCGGTTGGGTTCGCGGTTGGCAATGGCCAACGACAGGTAAAGGTCCTGGTTTGTTGCCGGCTGGTAGTAAATACCAAATTTAGGGTTGAAGAAATTAAAGGTGTGCTGCTGTGCAATGTTGCGCAGATCATCATCAATTCCGGTAATTTTATAATTGATGTGCCGGTACTGCAAGTCGGCATAAAAATTTAGTTTCCGGGCTACCTGCCAGTTGTATTTGGTATAGATGTTAAAGTCTTTTTTCAGCCCGGTTCCGCGGTACCATTCATGTTCGGTTACTTTTTCTCCTGTTTTTTCGTAGATGTCGTAATACGGAAGATTATCGCCGAGGTATTGCGCCCAGATCACTTTACCATAGTGGTCACCGTCGTAAACATTGTATGCTCCGCCAAACGTGAAATCCGAGTTGTTTTTATTGTAGTTCAGCGAGTAAGTTATTCCGTAAAAGTTATTGTCTAACCATTTCCGATTTACCAGGTTGGTTGTCCCAATCGTGTCATGCCCAACAATAACGGGTTGTAGCTGGTAGTCTTCCAGCGAAGCATCGGCTTTGTAGTTTTCGTAATATCCGTAGCCGTGGGTCCGGTGCAGCGATGTATTAAAATTCAACGCCGGATTGAATTTATGTGAAAAATGCAACTGGTAATGGTCCTGTGTGTAGTTGTCAACCTGGTTAGCGTAGGTGTAATAATTGTAGGTGCGGTTGTCGGAATTAATCATGTGCTGCGTTTCTTCGGGTGTATAAAGCCAGTGGTCTCCGTAGCGTTGCATTCCTGCGAGGTCGTTCTCAAGGCGCACTTTCGGAACCCCGTTCCACGACTGGTACGTTTCTTCGAAACCCGAGAAAACATTGAGCTTCAAAACCGTTTTTTCAGAATAATAAGCTCCCGTAACAAAAAAGGATTTCAGGTCGGAACTGGCACGATCGACATAACCGTCGGAATTTACTTTCGACAGACGGACATCTACCGAAAAATGGTCGTTGATCAATCCGGTACTGGCCTGCACCGTATTTTTGAAGGTATTAAAAGTTCCGGCGGCGGTTTTAAACTCACCATAAGCGTTTTTGTGCAAGGCATTGGTTTGCATATTTATACTGGCCCCGAAGGCCGCTGCGCCGTTGGTTGAAGTTCCCACGCCGCGCTGAATCTGAACGTTATCGAGCGAAGAAGCCATGTCGGGCTGATCGACAAACCAGGTGCCGTGCGACTCGGCATCGTTCAGCGGAATTCCGTTTACCGTTACATTAATCCGGTTCAGGTCTGTTCCGCGTATCCTGAAATTGGTGTAACCTACACCTGCCCCTGCATCGGAAGTAGTTACAAAACTGGGTGTAAGTTGCAGCAAATATGGAATATCCTGCCCCATATTACGGGTGGCAATTTCATCGCCGGTAACATTGTCATAAGCCATCGGAATTTTGTTTGAGGCACGGGTAGCAGCAATCAAAACTTCGTCGGTCATTACCACATCGGGCGCCAGGGTTACTTCAATCTTTTTGTCAGCCGGAAGGTTTACTTCCACTTCTTTTGTTTCAAAACCGATAAACGAAACCTTTAACGTGTAAGCCCCGGTTTTCAGGTTTTTCATTTCAAAATTTCCGTTTTCATCGGTAGAAACGCCGTAAAAGGTTTGGCCGATAACAACACTCGCCCCGGCCAGCGGTTCGCCGTCGGCCAAAACTACGCCACTCAGTTTTACCTGGGCAAACAACACAACTGCACACATTTGTAGCAGCAGTAAAAAACTAAACTTTTTCATTTTTTGAATAATTGGTTATAAAACTAACCAATGAGGCAGGAAATATTCCTTTCGCTCTCCCTCCGCCGGTACTAACCGGATCAGGTTCTTTGAGTATAATCTCAGTCCCGGGTAATCGGGACACCCCATTGCGTAAATATCGGCGCAAAGGTAGAATGGTTTTTGGGAACAGCAAAATGTTAGAGGAAAAAGGAAGAGAAGTTAATCTTTATTTTCTATCACTGTTGTCCGGTAAATCGGAATATTTGTAATTTTTCTTTTCTAACTTTCAGTTAATCAGTTGTCATTATTTCTATTTTCAAAAGTAAGCCCCTTGCATTTCGGGAAATAGCGAGT
>JBKEDN010000319.1:0-3878 GCA_047975435.1 Draconibacterium sp.
TTCAAACCCCTAAGCCAAAGTCACTCCTAAACCGCTCAAAGTTCTCCGAACATTTTAAAGAAACTTTGAAAGAAAACCACTCCGTCTACAAAAACAAGACGGGGTTGGCCGAATGGTTACACACAAGGACACCTGCCAACACCAACACAAATTTGATGCTAGATGGAAAGTAGGAAATATTGTTTTCTTTATTTTTTTCTGTTCTTCTCATAATCATCGACTTTTTTTATATGCCGGGACGGAGCCAGTGAGGTTTCTATTGTTTTATAGGCGGCAAAAGGTCAGATTGGCGGTATGACAAATTTTTTGGGAAAAATACGCTCGCCGCTTGCGGAAAGAGGAAGATTTTTTCCAAAACCCTTCAGGGCTTCAGAATTTACGTCATTCCGGGAATCTGAAATACCTTTGCCTATGAAAAATAGAAATCGCCATTGGGCTGTTCCTATGCTAATGAGGAGATGATTATTAAAGAGAAGGATAGATAAAAATGAAGGTAAGACAATGAAAAGTGTTACCGTCAATATTGTCTCAATTTAGATATTCTGCAAACCGTTTTAGAAGAGATTATGAAATGATGTTATCTTTGTATGGCAACTTTAATGAAAGAAAAAAATCGAAAAGTAATAAAACTGTTTGAGAATAATAGACTTATGAGAGTTATAAACCTTAGTAATTTAAATGGTATTCCAATAAAATTTTTGCAAGAATTAGAAAAACAGGATTATCTTTTTTATCAGAATGAATTCCTTGAAAACCTTCTGGATATAGACTCTATTAATGACATCATTGTAAAAATCAACGAATTTTGTGAGAGTAATACAATTATAGGATTTCATTACACAAGAGTTATTCCAGAGGAAATATCCAAGAAAGGCTTAATTTGTAGAACGGGAAAGGAGCTACGCCGTACTTTTATGTCAAACTGGGGGTATCTATTCACAGACGAGGAGAAAATTAAAATAACAAATACATGGGATAGTTATTTTAGTATGCATTCTCAACAAGGTAGAGATAATATTTTGTTCTTTAATTTTACTACGTATGCATTATATAATGGTGGAGCACAAAGATTATTGCAGAATTATGGAGGGGAACAAGTCTATATGCCTATAGAATCAATCGATTGCATCAGTGAAAAAATAAAAAATATAGGGATCCCATTGATTCTAAAATGCAAGTTGAATCCAAAAGATTTGAATACTTTTTGCGAAAATCCGTGGGGTAATATTGCTGTTTCAACATATCACCGACTGGTAAATCCCGAAGCCCACCAAGATGACCAGGATGGCTATCAGAGTGTAAATGTAGACCCCCAAAATATAGAGATAATAAAATTCTACGACAAGCAATACAATTATTGATTGGAGAAATTAATTTTCTAAAGTGGGAGGGGATATCCCACTAACTGTGCAAGTTGTAAGTCTTTGGATTAAGGGTTGAAAGTCAGAACTCTTAATCCAGAAACTTACATACAAATCATCATGACAATAGTTCAATTTAACGAAAAAATGAGTTTATTCCGAATATCATATTCGATTCTGTTTCCCATATCATTACAGAACCTCGTAAGCATGTGCTCACGAAAAATTTTTGCATCCCGAGACTGTATCCGATAGCATAATGCAATAATGACTTCAAGACTATAATAAACTGTAATTTGTTCTATACCTTGCGTTTTGTATTTATGCTCTCGAACAACATCTTTTTCCTTTAGAATCCCAGCTTTAAAGATTGTCCGTAAATTGTTACTTATAGTATTTTGATAGACTACAAGTAGGCGTGCTATTTCAGACTTTGTCATCCAAACTGCTCCACCAGCAGGCACTATTTCGATGGAAGTCCCTGCATCAGGATTTTCTTTTATTTTTATTATACTTCTATTCATGACATTTTTTATTATTAATTGAATGATCTTTCATTTCTTAGGCTTAGGCTTTCTCTTTACAGTATGCTTTACAGAGAGTAGCGCAAAGTTTAGTTCTACGGTTGTTTCCGTACCTGTCGTTTCAAAATCATTGGAGATAATATCTGCAATGATCTCCCCGCTTTTCTGCAACATTGATTGGCGGATACCCTTATCTTCCTGCCGCTGTAAACCTGCGATATTTCTTGAGAGTTCCCGGACTTTTGCAAAAGTCTCAATGATGGCGATAGTTGTTTCAGTAGCTTTAGGTGATTTGAGGATTGTCGCAATCATATAAAGCCCTCTCTCGGAGAACCCTTTGGGGGCTACACGAACTTTACTGAATTTTGCGGTCGAAAATTTCGACCGCAAATCTTCAAATTCACTATTTGTCAGATGAACAATGTATCCTTCAGGAAATTTATCCGGGTTATTCTTTACAGCTTCGTTGACCCGCCTTGTCTCTATGCGATACAACTCCGCAACATCTGTATCCAGGATAACCTGTTGTCCCTGAATAAAAATAATTTTGTCTTTAATTGTATCTAAATCCATAGTTTTTAATTTTAGATTGATTCTCTACTACTTCATCTCTTAAATTGCGATAGTCAAATGGTCGGACTGTTTTAGCCTTTGGGCTAACTTATCCATATCTTCGCTTAGTTTCTTATCAATTATACGGGCATATATCTGAGTCGTTTTTATTTTTGTATGACCTAATAACTTCGATACGGTTTCAATCGACATTCCCTCTGTCAGACAGAGAGTGGCGAAAGAATGCCGGGCCACATGAGTAAAACAGCCCAAAGCAGGTAACCCCAAAACGACGAAGCAAAAACGTAAAGTGTTTAGAATGAGCAGAATCTCTCTGTTTTGCCACAATGTAAAAAAGCAGAAATGGGCAGGATGTTGCAGGATTTCAGTTACCAAAGTGTTAACCGGATTGTTACCGGAACAGGAATTGGTAACCATTGGTAAACCGCAGCAAATCAAACCGGCTTCTATTCGCTGATTTACTGTATTTTGCATAACAAAGGGCGCTTGTATAACGGGTAATTTTACCCATAAAATTATAAGCGTATGAAAATCGAAAAATTCAGGGTTTTGCTTTACCTCAAAAAAAGCGGCCTGGACAAATCTGGCAAAGCCCCCATCATGGGGCGCATTACCGTAAACAATTCCATGGCACAGTTCAGTTGTAAATTATCCTGCACTCCCAACTTGTGGAACCCACGCGAAAGCCGCTTGGACGGCAAAAGCCATGAAGCGGTTGAAGCTAACCGGAAAATCGAAAAGCTGTTACTGGCGGTACATTCGGCATTCGACAACCTCATGGAACGAAAAAAGCCTTTTGATGCGGCAGCGGTTAAGGATATGTACCAGGGAAGCATGGATTCCCAGACAAGCCTGCTGGCCCTTCTCGGTCAATACATGGAAGGGTTGAGGTCCCGTATCGGGATAGACGTTGCCCCGACCACGCTGGGCACCTATGTGTACACCCACCGTTCACTGGGCAAATTCATTAAAAAGAAGTTCAGGACAAAAGATGTGGCATTCGGGCAATTAAATGAACAATTTATCCGGGAGTACCAGGATTTTGCTTTGGGCGAATTGGGGTATTCACTGGATACTGTCCGCCATTACCTGGCGATACTGAAAAAAATCTGCAGGATGGCTTTCCGGGAAGGCCTTTCCGAGAAATTTCATTTTGCCCATTATAAACTTCCCAAGCAGAAAGAGACCACCCCAAAAGCCCTGAGCCGTGAAAGCTTCGAAAAGATACGGGATCTGGACATACCTTCCAGATGTCCATCAACCCGGCTTACCCGTGACTTATTCCTCTTTGCCTGCTTCACAGGAATAGCAGATAAAAAGCAAAAGAAAGAAAAAGAGGGTAACAGGTTAATAGTCAGAAACAAATGTCCGTTAGTGGCATTGAGTGCCGGGTAGCTAAAATGCCGTTTTCGGCATAAAA
>JBKEDN010000016.1:0-6605 GCA_047975435.1 Draconibacterium sp.
CTTGTAAATAAATATTATTTTCTATCTTTAAACCCCGTTTTTAGGGGACTAAAATTCGAATAAAACAAGTAAAAATAGCTAAGTATGGAACTTAAAAAATCGCCGAAAGCTGATCTTGAGAGCCGTAAGAATACTTACTGGTTATTAGGGTTGGTTGTGGCTTTAGGTATCACACTTGTTGCCTTTGAATGGACCACCAAGCCTAGTAAGGCTGATTCTCTGGGACAGGTTCAGGCACAAGAAGTGGAAGAAGAAATCATTCCGATCACCCGTGAACAGCAAGTGCAACCACCACCACCACCACCACCACCAAAAGTTGTTGAAGTATTGAATATTGTTGACGATGAGGTGAAAATTGATGATGAACTCGAGATCGAAGATTCTGAAGCAGATGAAAACACCGTGATCGATGTTGCTCCGGTAATTGAAACTACTGAAGAGATAGAAGAAGATGAAGCACAGGTTTTCCTGATTGTGGAAGACATGCCTGAATTTCCGGGTGGAGACCTGGCATTGCGGAAATACATTGCCAATGCCATCAAATATCCTGTAATTGCTCAGGAAAACGGTATTCAGGGTAAAGTTTATGTAACTTTTGTTGTTGGGAAAGATGGAAAAGTAACCAATGCTAGTATTGCAAGGGGTGTTGACCCATCGATCGACAAAGAAGCACTTCGTGTGGTAAACAGCCTTCCTACATGGAAACCTGGGAAACAGCGCGGCAAACCTGTTAATGTATCCTACACGGTACCAATTAACTTCGTATTGCAATAAAGTATAAAAACAATATTTTTGCACTCCTGTTTCAATATGAAGCAGGAGTTTTTTTGTGAAAAATTATAAGCAATGATAGAAACAGCGCCAATAACAGAAAAAGCCGTAATTGTTGGATTGATCAACTCTCAGCAAGACGAACGTCAGGTAAAAGAATATCTTGATGAACTGGAATTTCTGGCTGATACAGCGGGTGCTGTGGTGTTGAAAAAATTTACGCAGAAAATGGATCTTCCCAACAAAGCGACCTTTGTGGGACCGGGGAAACTGGAGGAAATTGGCAATTACATAAAAGTAATGGAAGCCGATACGGTTATTTTCGACGATGAATTGTCACCAACACAGCTTCGCAACCTGGAACGCCAGCTCGAATGTAAAATACTGGACCGCACCAACCTGATACTCGATATTTTTGCCAAACGCGCACAAACCGCGCATGCGAAAACACAGGTAGAGCTGGCACAATATCAGTATCTACTACCTCGGTTAACCCGAATGTGGACCCACCTCGAACGGCAGCGCGGAGGTATTGGGATGCGCGGCCCGGGTGAGACCCAGATTGAAACCGACCGCCGGATAATACTCGATAAAATTGCCCGCTTAAAAGAGCAACTTATAAAAATTGACAAGCAAAAGGCAACCCAGCGTAAGAACCGAGGCAAATTGGTTCGTGTTGCCCTGGTAGGCTATACCAACGTCGGGAAATCGACCATTATGAATATGATGGCGAAATCGGAAGTATTTGCAGAAAACAAGCTTTTTGCAACGCTGGATACCACCGTCAGAAAAGTGGTGATCGAAAACATTCCCTTTTTGCTGGCCGACACGGTTGGGTTTATCCGCAAACTTCCTCACGGGCTGGTTGAATCATTTAAATCGACCCTCGACGAAGTACGCGAAGCAGATATTCTGCTGCATATTGTTGACATTTCGCATCCGGTTTTTGAAGAACAGATTGAAACGGTTAACAACACACTAAAAGAAATTGATGCCGGAGATAAGCCACTGATCTATATCTTTAATAAAATAGATGCTTTTACTTATGAGGAAAAAGATGAGGATGACCTGACACCCCGCTCCAAAGAAAATTTCACATTAGAAGAATGGAGAAATTCGTGGATGGCCAAAGACAATACCCCGGCCCTATTTATCTCTGCGACTGAAAAAGAAAACATCGATTCTTTTAAACAAAATCTATACGACGAGGTAAAGAAAATTCACGCCCAACGTTTTCCGTTTAACGACTATTTATATGAAAAAAACTGGGAGGAAGAATAAAATTCATCTCACTGATTTTCATTGTGATCTTCTTTTTTGTTGTTCAATACTATCGAATACAAATCTGTTCGCCGATCTTTAAGATTTCGTACTGCTCCAAAAGTATGCAGCTCTTTAAGCAGATCGAGATCAACATCAGCCACCAGAATCATTTCGGTGTTTGCAGTAGCCTCAGCCTTAATTCCGTTTGCCGGGAATGAAAAGTCGCTGGGCGTAAACACAACCGACTGGGCAAACTGGATATCCATGTTCTCAACTTTCGGTAAATTACCAACCGATCCGGCAATGGCGACATAACATTCGTTTTCGATGGCACGCGCACGGGCACAGTACCGAACCCGGGTATAGCCGTTTTGTGTATCGGTAAGAAAAGGAACAAATAGAATATTCATGTCTTGTTCGGCCAGAATTCGTGACAGTTCAGGGAACTCCACATCGTAGCAAATCAAAACGCCAATTGGTCCGCAATCGGTTTCTATAACATTGATCAAATCGCCACCTGAAAGTCCCCAGGTAGTTATTTCATCGGGAGTAACATGAATCTTTTCATAGGTCTCGTAAGTACCGTTTCTTCGGCAAACAAAACCGGTATTGTACAGTTTTTCATCACGGATCAGCGGAAAGCTTCCGGTAACAATATTAATATTATAAGTAATTGCCAGTTTTACAAATCGCTCTCGAATCTCCTCGGTATATTCGGCCAGTTTTCGGATGGCGGCAGCATAACCCAGATGGTTGTAGTCGGCCATTAATGGTGCATTAAAATATTCGGGAAACAACACAAAATCACCATTGTAGCTGGCTACCGCATCCACAAAATACTCCACCTGGGTAAACAGTTCATCAATGTTTTTATACAAACGCATTTGCCACTGAATCAGCCCCAAGCGTACCACCGACTTCATCCCGCCTACTTTATCCGGCATTCTTTCGTAATAAATATTATCCCACTGCAGAAGCACAGCATACTGCTTTGATTCTTTATCGCCGGGCAAATAACCTTTTAGAATTTTCTTTACGTGAAAATCATTAGACAACTGAAAATTCAAAACCGGATCGTGAATCTCCTTGTATTTTACTTTCTGAATGTATTCTTTTGGAGAGACTTTATCTGAATACTTATGGTAATTCGGAATCCGGCCGCCAAAAACAATTGCTTTCAGATTTAACTTCTCACACAATTCTTTCCGCGCATCGTACAAACGCCGGCCAAGTCTTAAACCTCTGTAATCGGGGCGAATGAAAACATCGATCCCGTAAAGAACATTTCCCTTCGGATTGTGTGTATTAAAACTATAGCGGCCAATAATCTCCTCGTAGGTATGATTATCACCAAATAACTCGTATTTTACAATAATTGATAATGCAGAGCCAACCACTACTCCATCAACAAGAACGGCCAATTGTCCTTCAGGAAAAATTTTTACGAGTTTTCGTATATCTTTCTTCTCCCAATAATCATCCTTCCAGTTTGGATAGGCCTCAATAGACGACCTTTGTAACTCTTCATAATCATCAATATTCAGTTGCCGAAGCTCAATTGTTCCAATATTTTCCATAAAATACGAGTTTATAAAACGGATGTCAATATATAAAATGAGTTTGAAATATCATTCACATCTGCAATTAATGATTTTCAGGAACCGAATATCCAAAATCAAACTGTTGGTTAACATCTTTGAAAAAGTAAAAAGCTGTATAATACCAATTGTTTTTCAATGCGAGCCTTAAGCGAAATGAAGAAATGATCCTGGAACTTAGGGAGTTAATGCCGATTGGAAAGGGAATTATCTTGATAAGGCTTATTCCGAAATAAATTTGGGATAAAACAAAAGCCCGGAACTTCCGGGCTTCATTATATTGGTTGAGATATTGGTTATTTTACCTCGCCATTTGCAATAAGCCATTCGGCAATTTGCACCGCGTTTAGTGCAGCTCCTTTTTTTATCTGATCGCCAACACACCAGAAAGTTATGCTGTTTGGGTCGGTAATGTCCTGACGGATTCTGCCCACATAAACATCATCTTTTCCCGAAACGAACAAGGGCATCGGGTATTCGTTTTTCTTTGGATTGTCGATCACGGTAAGGCCTTCAAAATTCTCAAAAGCTTCCTTAACCGTATCCACCGAAATTGGGGCTTCGGTTTCAACCCAAATGGCCTCAGAGTGTGCACGGGCCACCGGAATGCGTACACAGGTTGCACTCACTTCGGCATCGGTATGCATAATTTTTTTGGTTTCCCAGTTCATCTTCATCTCTTCCTTGGTATAGTCGTTATCCAGGAAAACATCGATGTGGGGAATAATATTCATCGCCAGCTGGTGGGCAAATTTTTCAACCTTTGCGGGTTTCCCCTGTGCTACGTCGCGCACCTGCTCTTCCAACTCGGCAATTCCCTGCGCACCGGCACCACTTGCTGCCTGGTAGGTAGCCACACGAATCCGTTTAATTTTCGAGAGATCGTTGATCGGTTTCAAGGCCACAACCATTTGTATGGTTGAACAGTTGGGATTGGCAATAATATTTCGCGGACGAACACGCGAATCTTCCGGGTTTACTTCGGGCACCACCAGCGGCACATCGTCGTTGTAACGAAATGCGCTCGAATTATCGATCATAATTGCCCCGTGCTTGGTAATGGTTTCAGCAAATTCTTTCGAAACGCCTGCACCGGCCGAAGTCAGCGCAATATCAATATCCTTAAAATCGTCGCCGTGCTTCAGTTCCTTAACCGTTAACTGTTTACCCTTAAATTCGTAAGTTTTGCCGGCACTTCTTGCCGAACCAAAAATCACTAACTCATCCATGGGAAAATTCCGCTCGGCCAAAACCTGCAGAAATTCCTGTCCTACAGCGCCGCTCACGCCAACAATTGCAATTTTCATTTTTATTTGTTTAATAAATTAAAGTCCTTACTGTCAAATAAGTGCGCCAAAGTTAGTATTTTGCACTTAATCGGTAATGTTATGGTGCCCAATCTTCTAAAAATATTAACATATTCTATTGTATTTATTTCGCTCAATGCCCCAGCGCAGGAGCTTTGGCGCGAAAGTTTCAACACGCCCGACAAAGGCGTTTGGGGCGACGACGAAACTTCGGAAATTCATATCGATTTTGAAGGAGTTATAAGCTGGACACTCGATTATTCGAATGTTGAGCTTTCAAATTCTGACGATTATGCCAAAACCGTTTCAACGGCGGGTGGCCGTTTCGAATGCCGGGATATAAATGCTGAAGTGACCTGGACTTCTGAACTCATCGACATTTCGGAATATAAAAACATAACAATCAGCCTTGCAGCAAGTGAAACAGGAAGCGGAGCCAACGAGGAAAACAAATACCTGAAAGCTTTTTATATTCTCGATCGGGGAACAGAAATACCCTTTGAAATGGCGGCTGAAAATTATGGAAACTGGGGTGCTGATACAGCTATACAAACCGGGCTGAATGGCGAAAAACTTCAGATTGTAGTTTACATGAACAACCATTATGCGTCGGACAAAGTTATTTTGGATGAAGTTGTGGTTACAGGTGAAGAGAAAAATCCGGTGTTTATCAAGCCCGGTTATTTGTTGATAAACGAAGTACTGTTTAATCCCGTTCCCGATGGCGAAGATTATGTTGAGATCTATAACAGATCCGAAAAGCCTATTCCACTTAACAAGCTTTACCTGGCTTCGCGCGACAAGGAAATGGAACTCACTCAAATATATACTTTAACTGCTGAAAAGCTTTTTGTTGAAGCCGGTGGTTACCTCGCACTTACCAAAGATACCAACGGCGTTTTTCCCTGGTTTACCGTCGAATGTCCGCAGTGTTTTTTGCAGATGGCGAAATTTCCGTCGTACAACAACGATGAAGATTATGTGGTTTTGCTGAATAACGATCTGGAAATCATCGATGAGTTGGCTTACACCGAAGATTTGCACCTGCCCGTTTTTCATGATCGCGAAGGTGTTTCGCTCGAACGGATTTCGTTTGACACACCAACAAATACTCCCGGAAACTGGCATTCTGCCTCCTCCTTTGCCGGTTACGGAACACCGGGCTACCGCAACTCGCAATCTGGGTTGGATCTCAACGAAAAAGCCTCGGTTACTTTCGAACCTGAATCTTTCTCGCCCAACAACGACGGCTACCATGATTTGTATGCGATTAACTTCGAACTCGACCATCCGGGCTACCTGTGCACCATAAAGATTTTCGATGCGGCAGGCCGGCTGATAAATACGCTTGCACAAAACAGTTTGCTCGCAACTTCGGAAACCGTAAACTGGGATGGAGCCGACGAAAGCGGGCAACGCCAAAAACTGGGTGTTTACATTGTTTGGGTTGAACTCTACGATTTAAACGGAAATGTAAAGCATTTTAAAGATGGTGTGGTACTAACGGATGTGTTGGAATAGGCATCCACGTTTATAACTGCGACTTAAAGAGGCTGTCCAAAAAGTAAAATTGGACAGCCTTTGTTTTTGTTATCCCTTTAAGAATTGTATCTTAAAGGCTGCAATGACAACGAAACCAAACGTACGATTTAAAGCGGTTACTTCC
>JBKEDN010000211.1:0-32817 GCA_047975435.1 Draconibacterium sp.
TTCTCCGGAAAGAGGCCATTAAATAAAAGCGGATATTGTCGGTTGATCCAAGGTTCTCTCTTGCACTAATCAAATAATAAAACAAGTCCTGAATAATGTCTTTGATCATTTCCTCGTCCTGGGAAAATTTGCGGCCATAACGAAAAAGGAATTGGGCATAGTGAAAATAAATATGAGAAAGCGCATCAGCTTTTCCCTTACGAAAATCATCCCATATCTGTTTATCCTCCTTCATGTCGTATAGACAGGCGGTTTAATTCAAATTAGTTAGCGTGCGGCTAAAGTATGTAAAAAGAAAGTATAAGCCAGCATATTTACCTCGAAATTGCGCCTGATTGTTGTTACTGCTATAAATCAGCAAATTCAAAGACTATCCCAATCATACAAATTTAAGATTTCAGGATACTAACGGAGCGTTGAAAGCCCTCCCTGAAGCGTAAAAACAGAAACAATATGTGGTTCCGGCTACAAAAAAAAGACCGGTAAAAACCAGCCTTTTGTATTGAACTCATTGTTTCCGGATTATATACTTTCTATCCTAAAAGCTGCTTCACTTTTGCTGAAATATCTTTACCATCAGCCTGTCCGGCCAGTTTCTTGGAAGCAATCCCCATTACTTTCCCCATGTCTTTCATAGAAGTAGCACCCACTTCTTCAACAATCGCTTTTACTACAGCACTTAATTCTTCGTCCGACATTTTTGCGGGTAAATACTGTTCATAAACTGCTACCTGTGCCATTTCCTGTTCATACAGGTCTTCGCGGCCTTGTTGTTTAAAAATAGCTGCTGCATCGCTTCCCTGTTTGGCCAGCTTTGAAATAATTTGCAAGGCTTCCTCATCTGAAAGCTCAGCTCCGGCACCTTTAGCGGTTTTGGCTTCCAGCATTACTTTTTTAATTCCACGGATGGCTTCAAGCTTTTCTTTTTCGCGGGCCTTCATCGCATCCTTGATATCGGTGTTGATTTGATCAAATAATGACATAACGTTTGTTTTTTAATCTACTTTATCGTGTAAATAACTATTACGGTCTGAAATCTGGTTGTTCCTGTTCACGGAATATTTCGATGGCTTTTTCTGAAATTTCGGATCGTTCATCCTGATCTGCCGGCGCCGGTATGCCGGTATTTTATCCAAATCATCCATATCTTCCTCACTCAGCGATGAAAAATCGGAGATGTTCATTTCATGTTTTTCCTCGCTTGTACGTCGGCGACTGGTATTTGGATACAGGTTCTCAAATTCCAAATCCTCAATTTCCCGTTCTTTTTGAATATCGAATTCAAAAGTTTTTTGTCCGGTCTGGCCCGGTGTATGCTTTTCATTACCGCCTGCCACATTCTTTCCGGCGGTGGTATCATCCGATAAATAGACGCGTTCTTTTTGCTGACTGCTTCCTTGTGCACCCGAAAGAATACTGCTTGGGAAACCGGTAGCAATAACTGTTACTGAAAGTTCCTCATCCAGGCCCTCATCAAAGCCATTTCCCCAAATCAGATCGGCATCAAAACCGGCTTTATTCTGCACATAATCTGTAATATGCCCAATTTCTGACATGGTCACTTCCTTTTCTCCCGAAGTAATATGAATCAGAATATTTCTTGCGCCGCGGATATCGTTGTTATTCAACAAAGGCGAATTCAGTGCCTGTTCCACTGCGTCCTCCGCACGGCTTTCTCCCACGGCAATACCAGTTCCCATCAGAGCCATTCCGCTTTTCCGCATAACGGTTTCCACATCGGCAAAGTCCACATTAATATAGCCGGGAACTGTAATAATCTCCGCAATTCCTTTAGCAGCTGTCGATAATATATTGTCAGCCCTCAGAAAAGCTTCAGAGATACCAAAATCGCCATACATTTCGCGAATCCGCTCATTGTTAATCACCAGCAGCGAATCCACGTATTGCTCCAGTTCCTTGATTCCCTCGTAAGCCTGTTTTATCCTTCGCCGTCCTTCGTTTCGAAAAGGGATGGTAACAATTGCCACGGTCAGGTATCCTTTTTCGTGGCAGGCCTGTGCAATTACCGGCGCTGCACCTGTTCCGGTACCACCGCCCATTCCGGCAGTAATAAATACCATTTTGGTATCTTTCTCCAGCGCCTTTTTTACATCATCAATGTTTTCGATGGCAGCCTGCCGCCCCATTTCCGGTTTGTTTCCGGCGCCCCGGCCTTCGGTAAGCGTAGCCCCCAACTGTACTTTCAGGCGAATCGGGCTGTTCTCCATTGCCTGGGCATCGGTGTTGCAAATCATATAACCTACATCACGGATTCCATGCTCGTGCATGTGATTTACGGCATTTCCTCCACCTCCTCCAACTCCCACAATTTTTATTACCGTTCCCGGTTCTTCCTTTAGATTAAAATTTGCCAGTTTTTCCATTTTCCACTCATTTTTAGGGTGATGCGCGATTAATCCAACGATTGGTCATCTTCATCAAAAAACTTGCTCAAACCAAAGTTCTTAAAGAACCAGTTATCCACGTTCGATTCAGCCACCGGCTCATCCCTTTTACTTTTTTCCTTCTTTTCCCGTTTGGCTTTCTTTTCTTTTTTTCTGTCGTTCTCTTGTTTTGGAGGCCTGATTATTATCGTTTCTTCAGGTTCCGGAGTATCCTTAGCAGTTACATCCTCTTCTTTTTCTTCGCGTCCTGAAAAATCGAAACTTACAAATCCTTCATCTGTTTTTTCTTCTTCCTCTTCCAGGTCAAATTTTTGCGGCTCTTGTTTTGGCTGCATTACCCGGTTTGGATTGGTAACAAAACCGGTTGCCAAAATGGTTACACTAATTCGGTCACCTAAACGGTCGTCGTAACCGTTACCCCAGATAATATCTGCTTCCTGACCCGCCTTTTCCTGTAATGCTTCAATAATTTCTCCGATCTCCCCAATCCTTATTTCTTCACTTCCGGAGATAATATTCAACAGAATATTTTTGGTTCCGAAAATATCATTGCTATCAAGCAGCGGCGATTCCAAAGCGGCCTGCACTGCGTCCATTGCGCGTCCTTCACCGGTTGCAAACCCAGTTCCCATTATGAAAACGTCGCTTTTATGCATTACAGTATGCACATCGGTGTAATCAATGTTTACATTTCCATGAACCGTTATAATCTCGGCTACACCTTTCACTGCTGTTGAAATAATGTTATCGGCCATTTTAAAGGCCTGGCTCGCCGGAAGGTCGCCATAAATATTGTGTAGCCGGTCGTTGCTGATTACCAGCATACTATCGACATATTGTTTTAACTTGTTGATCCCTTCCTGCGCCTGGTCGTAGCGTTTACGACCTTCCGCCGGCGACGGGATGGTTACCACTGCAATGGTCAGAATATCAAGCTCGCGGGCCAGACTGGCAATTACAGGTGCAGCGCCGGTTCCGGTACCGCCACCCATTCCGGCAGCAATAAACAACATTTTTGTATTATCCTGCAGAACCATCTTCAGGTCTTCATAGTTCTCGCGGGCTGCCTCTTCACCCATTTCGGGCTTGTTACCGGCACCACGTCCTTCGGTTAGCGTAACACCCAACTGAATTTTCACAGGTACCGGGCTGCTTTCCAATGCCTGTGCATCGGTGTTACAAATAATGTAGTCAACCCCTTTAATGCCTTCTTCGTACATGTGATTGACCGCATTGCAGCCAGCACCTCCCGCACCTATCACCTTAATTATGGAAGATGTTGCTTTTGGAAATTGAAAGTTTACGAATTCTTCGGCCATAATATGATTTTTTAATTTAATTCTGCATCTGAACCATCGGGATCAAAAAGATTAAGCGCCCCCTGCACTACATCTTTAAATCGCGGAGCAAAACGGCGTTCCTTCCGCTTGCTGCTCCTAACCTGTGTCCTTTCCGAAATACTTCCCGCTGAACCCAACACAAGCTTTAAAGCTCCCAAAACGGTAAAAAGTTCAGGGTTTTTAAATTCTTCCCTGCGGTTTACCGGATGAATAACCGCGTGAGCATTTCGTGCATCCATGGCGGTTTTGAATTTCACCAGCGAAACCATGTTCTCCAGTTTTGCAGTACCTCCGGTTATTACAATGCCTGAACCGAGGTTATTTTCGATTCCCGATTTTTCAATCTGAATATTTACACACTCAATAATTTCTTCGAGCCTTGCCTGAATGATATAAGCCAGACTTTTGAAAGAAATATCTCGTGGCTCCCAACCGTTTTCACCGGCGATGGTCACCACTTTTTGCTCGTCGGCAAAATCGCCCATTGCCTGTCCGTACTTTACTTTTAACAGCTCGGCCTTTTTCAAAAAGATTGAGCATCCCTCTTTTATGTCGTTGGTTACCACTTGGCCGCCAAAAGGAACTACTGCGGTATGTCTTAAAATATTATCCTGGTAAACAGCAATATTGGTAGTGCCGGCACCAAAATCCATCACAATAACACCTACTTCCTTTTCTTCGGAACTCAGTACTGCTTCCGAAATTGCCAGCGAAGCATGAACGATTTCACCTAGCTCTACCCCGGCTTTGTCAAAAACCAGTTTCAGGTTGTTTACATATTGTGTTGGCATTACCACCAGCTTGAAATTGGCTTCTATTTTCCGGCCAGTGCTGCCTACAGGTTTCTCCACTTCGTGCTCATCATCGATAATGTACGAAGTAGGAATTACTTTTACCACTTTGTAGTCTTGCTGAATCTCCACACTTTCGGCTTCGTCCAGCAAACGCTGTACATCGGAAGCGGTTACAAAACCTTCACCCGAAGTAATGGAGGTAGTCCGGTAATCGATGGTTTGCATTTTTGATCCGGCAAATGCCACATGCACCAACCCGGGCTTCTCTTCCAGCTGGTTTTCGAGTAGATTCAGCAAATCACTGAGAGCCTCAGCTGCTTCCTCAATGTTTACTATCACCCCCCGTTTTATTCCTTTTGAAGGGATTTGAGCTATGCCCAATATCTCCATTTTTCCGAGCCCGGTCAGTATTCCTGCCAGCGCCACCATTTTTGTTGTGCCCAGGTCAACAACTACCGAAAAATTTTGTTTTGAAGCCATAATTACCGTCTTTTAGCAATTACCTGATTTTTATATTTTAAACTTATCGTTTCGTATTTGTTCCAGTTTCTGTTGGCCAGTACCTGTTTGTAAAAGGCCTTCATATTGCGGAATTTCTCCTGTAAATTTTCGGGAGATCCCAATTCAATCAAATGATCTCCCATTAATGGTGTCAGCACCAAATCGCCGTTTGGTTCCACGTATATCTGCTCAATCTGGGCATTCCAGAACTCGTCGCCGGTAATAAACAACACACAGGGAAGCAATTGTTCTTTGGCAAAGGCGGTGTCGATGCTTCCGGTGGCTACCAGCACCTGTGCCGGATAAGTTGACGAAACCGGGAAACGATGTGCAAACTCATCGAGATAATACGAGGTGGTACTTGTAATCACCCGCACTACCGGCTCGCGGTGTTTTACCCGCACTGTCAGTATTCCGGCAAACGAAGAACTGTCTTTTGCAACCGTTTTATATACTTCGGACTTAAAAACTGCCGCCTGTTTTTCTACTGCGGCTTCCAGTTTTTCGGCATCGATCTGATCAAAAGTCTTTCCAATAATGTCTTTATCTGCCTTCTTCACTGCACGCAGAATCACATCTTTGTTAAGCGTTATCTTATCATCGGGTTCATATTCAACTTGTACAGATTTACAGGCAACCCCGGAATATTTCATAGACGTAAATGCCAGTGTTATTACCATAAACAACACGACCAGCAAAGCACCTCCTATTTTCCAAAGTTTTTTAAACACCTTGTTCCTTTTGTAAAAGTTCCACAATCGGTTTTACCATTCTGTCAATATCTCCTGCACCCATTGTCAGAATAATCTCGTTTTTATCGTTATTTAAAAGCGTTTCTACTTCATCCTTCCCGGCAAGTTGCTTCTCTTCCAGTTTCATTTTATCCAAAATAATTTCGGAAGAAACACCTTTGATCGGTTCTTCCCTGGCCGGATACAGGGGCAATAAAACAGCGCGGTCGAGCAGATCGAGGCTCGCAGCAAATTCAGCTGCAAAATCACGTGTACGCGAATAAAGGTGCGGCTGAAAAATACCGGTTACCTTTTTACCGGGGTAAAGCGCTTTCACCGACGAAATAAATGCCTTCAACTCTTCCGGATGATGTGCATAATCGTCGATGTAAATCTTTTTTTCAGAACGAAAGCGAACATCAAAACGACGGGCCACTCCCTGATAATCCTGAATGCCGACCTTTAATTCGTTGGCACCAACTCCGGCCAGCCACGCCAGCGAAGCCGCCCCCACAGCGTTTTCCACATTCACCAACCCCGGATATTCCATTTTACAATTGGCAATAATGCCATCCGGTGTTTTCAGATCAAAGTTGTATGCCCCACTCGCCTCATCAAGCTTTAAATTCAGCGTGGCAAAATCAGTATCGTCTTTTAACGAATAGCTAAATACTTTTGCTTTTGTTTTTGAAGTATCCAGCTCCACACCTTTTTTAATAACCAGCTTTCCTTCTTCCCGGATCTGTGAAATAAATTTTTCGAACGATTCTACAATTCGTTCCTTATCGCCATAAATATCCAGATGATCGGCATCAACGGAAGTTACCAGCGCCAGTAAGGGCTGTAAATGCAAAAACGAACGGTCAAACTCATCTGCTTCTGCCACAATCCAGGGCGATTCTTCTTTGGGCAAAACCAGGTTGCTCCCAAAGTTTTTTGAAATTCCTCCCAGAAAAGCCCCGCAACCTTCTGTTGTTTTATTCAGGATATTGGCAACCATTGTACTGGTTGTTGTTTTTCCGTGTGTACCGGCCACTGCAATTGCACTCTTTTCGTTGGCAATCAATCCCAGCACTTTGGCACGCTTAAACAAACCAATCGGCTGGCTTTTAAACCAGTTCAACTCTTTATGTTCGTCAGGCAGCGCCGGTGTGTAAACCGCAAAGGTTTCTGCCGGGTTCCACTTTGATGGAATTTTACGAATATCGTCTTCAAAGTGCACATCAATCCCCTCTTCCTGCAATGCATCGGTGAGCGCGGTTTGTGTGCGGTCGTAACCGGCCACATTCTTACCGGTATATTTAAAATACCGGGCCAGAGCGCTCATTCCAATCCCCCCTATTCCGAGGAAATACACATTTTTTATCTTCTCTATGCTGTTCATTTTAACAACTTTTCTACTTCGTCAACTATTGTTTCCGTGGCTTCCGGTTTTGCTAAACCCTTAATTTTTTCCGACAGCCGGGAACATTTCTCCGTATTGTTTACCACTTCAAAGGCCAGCGGAAACAAACGGGTTTCAATTTCATCGTCGTGTAACATTAAAGCGGCGTCTTTTTCAACCAGTGCCAAAGCATTTTTTGTCTGATGATCTTCGGCCACATTGGGCGACGGCACCAGCACCGCTGCTTTCCCGACCAGGCAAAGTTCGGAGATTGTACTTGCTCCCGCCCTTGAAATTACAAGGTCAGCCACTTCATACGCCAGATCCATCCGTGTTATAAATTGATGAACCTGCAGGTTTTCCGGCTTCGAAGTTTTAAGCTCTTCTCCGATACGATCGAAATAAATAGCACCCGTTTGCCAGATAACCTTGTAATCCGACCCCGCGATCGTTTGAATATTTTTAAGTACCGCATTGTTGATCGAACGTGCGCCCAAACTGCCACCAACAATCAGGATTACTTTGTCATTCTCGTTCAAGCCAAAATATTGAAAAGCCACTTTCCTCTCAATCTTACAAATAAGGTTTTTGCGCACCGGATTTCCGGTAAGTACAATTTTTTCTTTTGGAAAATAGCGGTCCATATTGTTGTAAGCCACACAAATACAATTCACTTTTTTGCTCAGCAGCTTGTTGGTTATTCCGGCATACGAGTTCTGTTCCTGAATAAGCGTAGGCACTTTGTATTTTGCGGCAGCCCTAAGCAGCGGCCCGCTTGCGTAACCTCCTACTCCAATGGCAACCTCGGGTTTAAAACCCAGAACGATTTTACGTGCTATGGATGCACTCTTTAACAGTTTTCTAAAAAAAGTGAACATTTTGAGGCTGGGTTTTCGGGGAAAGCCCATTACCGGCAAACCAATTATTTTATAACCTGCTGCCGGCACTTTTTCCATCTCCATTCTTCCCAAAGCGCCCACAAAAAGAATTTCGGCATCCGGGTTCCGGCGCCTTATTTCGTTGGCAATCGTAAGGGCAGGAAAAATATGCCCCCCTGTTCCGCCGCCACTTATTATTACTTTATTTATCTTTTGTTTCATTGGCTTCAATTTCATAATCTTCATCCGGTGCTTTTATCATCACCGGTTGATCAACTGCCTCGCGGTTCACCTGGTTCTGATAACTCACACTCAAAATACAACCAAACGAAATGGCCGTAAATATTAGGGCTGTTCCACCATAACTCACCCAGGGCAAAGGCTGCCCTGTAACGGGCAAAGCACCACTGGAAACTCCGATATTTATCATAGCCTGGTAAACCAGTATCATCGTTAACCCCACCACCAAAAATGCGGGGAAGGTACGGTTGGCCCTTCGCACAATCGTTACGCCCCGGAAAAAGAAAATCAGGTATAAAAAGATTACGCCGATACCGATGAACAAACCGTATTCTTCTACGATAATGGCAAAAATAAAGTCGTTGTAGGCTGCTGCCATAAAGTTGCTTACATCAGAATGTCCGGGCCCTTTCCCCAAAAAGCCACCGGAATAAATGGCCAGTTTGGCGTAATCGGCCTGGGTAATCCCATGTTCCGAATTCGGATCGCCGTGAATAAAACGATCGATACGCCCTTTTATGGTGGCAATACGTGCGGGTGGTTCGTCCATAATGCTGGCGCCAAAATACATCAATGCCACAAAAGCGATTCCTGCCGCCACCACCAGAAACATATATTTTAAGGGTATCCGGCCGATAAACATCATTGTCATAATGGTTGCAAAAAGTAGCGCCGAGGTAGAGAAATCGGATAAGGAAATCAGGAAACACACGATCCCCGCAGGAATGATTATTCCCCGGAAGGCCAGGAAAAGGTCCCGCTTTGTTTTTTGCTTTTTACCCAGCACTTTCGCAGCATACATTATTAAAGAGATTTTGGCGACTTCGGCAGGCTGAAACGACAAAGGCCCCAACGGAAGCGTACGCCCGCTACCCGGAATGATATGCGTAAACTTAAGCGCCACTGTAAGCATCAGAAGTGCGATACTCAGGTAAAGTGCCAGGTTGGCCACCATCGAATATATTTTTACCGGCAGAATGTGCACCATCAGCAACATCACCCCAAAGCCGGCTACCAGAAATCCCAGGTGCCGGATCAAATAAATCCAGGTTTTTCCCGATGCCACACGATATGCCAAAGCTCCTGTCGCGCTGTAAACAATCAGCAGCGAAAGCAGCGACAACAAAATCAGCACAGCCCAGATAACACGGTCGCCTTTAAATATTTTCCAAAAGGAAGCGTTCATTACAGATTTCTAACCTCTTTTTTAAACTGGTTGCCGCGGTCTTCGTAATTTTCAAATAAATCGAAACTTGCACAAGCAGGTGAAAGTAAAACGGTGTCGCCATTACGGGCCAGGTAATAAGCGGCACGTACCGCTTCTTCCATACTCATTGTTTCAACAATGTCGGACACACAATCGCCAAACGCTTCTTTAATTTTTGCATTGTTTTTTCCGAGGCAAACAATCGCTTTTACTTTGTCTGTCACCAGCCCGTTCAGAACCGAATAATCGTTCCCTTTGTCAACACCACCAACAATCCAAACCACGGGTTTGTGCATACTTTCCAGTGCATACCATGTTGAATTGACATTTGTGGCTTTTGAATCGTTTACGAATTCGATTCCGTGAACTTTCAGGAAATGTTCCAAACGGTGCTCCACCCCTTTAAAGTCGGAAAGACTTTCTCTTAACTGCTCGTTGCGAATTTGAAACACCATGCTGGCAATGCCTGCAGCCATACTGTTGTAAATGTTGTGTTTCCCTTGTAATGATAAATCCAGAATAGACATACTGAATTGGTTTTGTTTTAAGTTGATAATTATCCGATTCTCTTGCACTCCTGCCCCGGGGACACCGGCAGCTCCCAACCCAAAAGGAACCTGAACAGAAGCGATTTTTCTTTTTTCTATTTCTTGTTTAACTACTTTATCGTCGTCGCAAAAAATAAAGTAGTTGTTGCTTGTTTGATTTTGAAGGATCCTGAATTTTGAATCCACATAGTTCTGCATCTGATAGCCGTAACGATCGAGGTGATCGGGTGTGATGTTCAGCAAAACCGCCACGTCGGCACGGAAGTCGTACATACCGTCGAGCTGAAAACTGCTGAGTTCAATCACATACACATCGTGTTGATCTTCGGCCACCTGCCATGCAAAACTTTTCCCCACATTTCCGGCAAGCCCCACATTTAAGCCTGCTTTCTGCAAAATGTGATAAGTAAGCAAAGTTGTAGTGGTTTTTCCATTGCTACCGGTAATGCAGATGGTTTTTGCAGAGGTATATCTGCCTGCAAATTCTATTTCAGAAATAACCGGAATACCCTTTTCTCTTAGCTTTACAATTAGTGGAGTAGTATCCGGGATACCCGGGCTTTTTACCACCAGCGAGGCATCCAGAATCCGATCTTCGCTATGCTGACCGGCTTCAAATTCAATCACATACTCCGAAAGAACTTTCCGGTATTTCTCCCTGATCTTTCCGAGATCGGAAACAAAAACGACAAAACCCTGCTTTTTTGCGAGGATGGCTGCTCCAACCCCACTTTCACCTGCACCCAATATGGCAATCCGTTTCTCCAACCTATCTCATTTTTAGTGTTGCCACGGTTATTACTGCCAGGATAATTCCGACGATCCAGAAGCGTGTTACGATCTTTGGTTCCGGAAATCCTTTTTTCTGAAAGTGATGATGGATCGGGCTCATCAGAAATACGCGCCGCCCCTCGCCATACTTACGTTTCGTGTATTTAAACCAACTCACCTGGATCATCACCGAAAGGTTTTCAACCAGAAAGATTCCGCAAAGCAGCGGTATCAGAATTTCTTTTCGGATAATGATGGCAAAAACAGCCAGAATACCGCCAAGAGCCAAACTTCCGGTATCGCCCATAAAAACCTGTGCCGGATACGAGTTGTACCACAAAAAGCCAACTGTTGCCCCAATAAAAGCAGCAATAAAAATGGTTAGTTCGCCAATATTGGGGATGTACATAATATTGAGGTAATCGGCATAAATAATGTTACCGCTCACATATGCCAGAATCCCCAGTGTTGCACCGCTAATTGCTGAGGTCCCGGTTGCCAATCCGTCGATACCATCGGTTAAGTTGGCAGCGTTTGAAACAGCGGTAATAATTAAAATAATGGCAATGGCATAAATTACCCATTTCAGCCAGCGGGCTGCATCTCCGGCAAAAGCCACCAGCCAGGCATAATCAAATTCATTCTTTTTTATAAAAGGAAGTGTTGTTTTGGTCGATTTCACTTCCTTGGTCACAAAAACTTCCTGAGACTCTCCTGTCACCGGGTCGTTGGTTTGCATGGTCAGGTATTTCCCGTCTTCTCCGCGAACATGTTCCCGTACTTTTACATCGTCGCTGATAAAAAGTGTGGCTACCACAAAAATCCCCAGGCTCACCTGCCCCAGTATTTTAAACCTTCCTGCCAGACCTTGCTTGTTCTTTTTGAAAACCTTGATGTAGTCGTCAATAAAACCGATCATGCCAAGAAAAGCTGTAGTGATCAGCATTAAAAGAATATACACATTGTCGAGGCGGGCAAACAACAACGTGGGAATGATGATTGCCATCAGAATAATTATACCCCCCATTGTTGGAGTCCCTTGTTTTTGCATTTGCCCTTCCAGCCCCAGGTCGCGCACTTCGTCACCAATTTGTTTGTGTTGCAAAATCCGGATCATTTTTTTCCCAAACACGGTGGTAATTAACAACGACAGGATTATGGCCGCCGCCGACCGGAAAGTGATGCCGGGGATCATTCCTGCACCCGGAATATCGTAGTCTTTTAATATATCATATAACCAGTACAACATAATTCTGTATTTAATCTTCCAATCCGAAACATTTTTTTACTTCTTCCCTGTCGTCGAAATGATGTTTCACCCCGTTCACATCCTGGTAATTCTCGTGGCCTTTCCCGGCTATCAGAATAATATCGCCGGGCTGCGCAATCAACACTGCGGTTTTTATGGCTTCCCTGCGGTTTTCGATCGAAACCACCTTGTTTTTATACTGCGGATCAACACCTGATTCCATGTCTTTAATAATCGCCGCCGGATCTTCAGTCCGCGGATTATCCGAGGTCAAAATCACCTTATCGCTGGCAAGCAAAGCCTCGTGTGCCATCTCCGGGCGTTTGGTTTTGTCGCGGTCGCCACCGGCACCAACTACCGTAATTACCTGTTCGTTTCTTGTTCTTATTTCTGAAATAGCAGCAAGTACATTTTTCAGTGCGTCAGGAGTGTGCGCATAATCCACAATGGCATATTTCCCGTCGAGGCTGCGAATGGTTTCAAAACGCCCCTGCACCGACTGAAGGTTACTGATGTGTGCCAACACCTCATCCCTGTTCTGCCCCAGCTGAATAGCGGTTGCGTAAACTGCCAGCAAATTTGAAGCGTTGAACAAACCCACAAAACGGGTCCAGATTTCCTGCCCGTCGAGGTTTAACAACATCCCGTCGAAATGGCTTTCCAACACCTTGCAGCGGTAATCAGCCATTGAGCGGTTGGAATAGGTCAGTTTTTGTGCTTTGGTATTTTGCAACATCACCAAACCATTTTTATCATCGAGATTGGTAAGCGCAAAAGCAGTGGCTGGCAGCCTGTCAAAAAAGGCCTTTTTAGCTTTAATGTATTCCGCAAACGTTTTGTGGTAATCCAAATGATCGTGGGTGATATTTGTAAAAATTCCTCCTGCAAATTCAATCCCTGCAATTCGTTCCTGATGAAGCGCATGCGAACTCACTTCCATAAAACAATATTCGCAACCCTCTGCAGCCATCTCTGCCATTAACTGCTGAATTTTCAGTGCATCCGGTGTAGTATGTGAAGCCACTTCCCCCGTTTCATTAATTTTATACGAAATGGTAGAAATCAACCCAACGTTGTAACCCTGCATGCGAAACAAACGATGCAGCAACGTTGCGATGCTTGTTTTTCCATTTGTTCCGGTTACGCCCACTACTTTCATTTTTGCAGACGGATGACCCAGAAATGCCGAAGCCAGTTTTCCCAACACTGCATTTGAGTCTGCAACTTTAACAAAGCATACATTTTGAGGCAGCTCGTTTGGAAACTCTTCGCAAATCACTGCCGATGCTCCGTCTGCAATGGCTTTTTCAATAAACTTGTGCCCATCTACATGAACACCGCGCTGAGCCACAAATGCAAAACCATCTTCCACTTTTCTCGAATCGAAAGCAATCCCCTTCACTTCGCCGGCTGAATCGCCCACAAGTTCAAGTACTTCAATATTTTCGATCAATTGATTCAGTGTCATATTATCCCAGTGCTATATAAATCGTTTGGCCGGGACTGCATTTTGTACCCGCCCGTAACGATTGTGTTTTTACTTTTCCTACTCCGTTTATCTTCACTTTCAGACCTGCATTTTCAAGCAAGAAAATGGCATCGCTGGCTCCCATTCCGCGCACATCCGGAACTTGTCCCTGTTGAACATCACTTCCGGTAAGCAGCAAGTGATCTTCGTTTTCTTCCACGTTTGCAAGCGGGGATTCAGGTTTGCCTTTAATATTTTCAATATCCAGCTCTTTTGCCACCTCAAGAATATCTTCAGTATTTCCTTTTGCTATTTTCTGGTTGCCGGCATCCTGATCCTCTTTCTCATCTTCCAGGTTTGCCAAAATCTGGCTTGCATACACTTTTTCAGAAATTTCCTTAAATACGGGACCGGCCACAGAGCCTCCGTAGTATGCACCTCGCGGATTATTAAAGGTTACAATCAGTGAATACTCGGGATGATCGGCCGGAAAATATCCGGTGAACGAAGCCAGGTACATTCCCGCACTGTAACCGGAACTACTGGTTGCCACGCGGGCTGTTCCGGTTTTACCGGCCACTTTAAAATATTTTCCCTGAATCGAGGTTCCCGTTCCATGTTCGCAAACACCTTCCAACATTGCTTTTGCTTTTCCAATGGTTTCACGCGAAGCGATCATCGGGTTCAACACCTCCGGATCAAAACGTTTTACCAAAATTCCGTTGTCGCGGATTTCTTTTACCAAACGGGGCTTTACCATTTTCCCGCTATTGGCCACCGAGTTATAAAAAGTAAGAATTTGTAGTGGAGTCATTTTAGTTTCGTAACCGTACGACATACCGGCGAGTGTAGTTCCCCACCAATCAGCATCACCTGGATATTTAAAGTATGGACGGCCTTCTCCTTCTATTTCAATTCCCAAAGGCTTATTCACGCCAAAACTATATACCCGGTCCACGTATTTTTTAGGATTATTGGCGTAATGCCCGGTAATAATTTTTGCTGTGCCAATGTTGGACGATTTTTCAAATACCTGTTTTACAGTAAGTTTGCCATAGCCGTGTGTATCTTTAATTACCCTGCCGTTGTTTGCCCAGGCACCGTTACCGGTATCCACTACATCGCTTGTATCGACCACACCGTCTTCCAAAGCAGCCATTAACGATACCAACTTAAAAGACGATCCGGGTTCGAAGCACCCACGATGACCAAGTGCATAATTATCTTTTTCGTAATAGTCGTTATCACCTTTCCCCAGGTTGGCAATTGCTTTTACCTCGCCTGTTTTTACCTCCATTAAAATCGCTGTTGCCCAGTCGGCATTCGATTCAAGCAATTGGTTGTACAAGGCGCTCTCAACAATATCCTGAAGCTTTACATTGAGCGTGGTAACAATGTCCATTCCGTCCTGTGGTTCAATTTCAGTACGAATCACCCACCGCCCTGAAAGGTTCTGACGATAACTCACACCGTTTTGCCCTTTGAGGTAGGATTCATATGCACGTTCCAGTCCGGTGTAACCAATCGGCCCGTTTATTTCTTCGTACTCACCTTTATTCAGGCTACCGATGGTACGCAGTGCCAGAACACCCAGTGGGTTTACACGCTTGTTTTCCTGTTCCACAATCATTCCGCCTCCGTAACGCCCGCGACGCAGGATCGGGAATTTCTTTATTTGCTGAAGTTCCAGGTAATCCACCTTTCTCGGCGTAATTAAAAAACCACGGTTACGGGCTTTGTAAGCACCCTTTATTTTACGCAGGTATTCATTTTTAGAAGCATCCTTAAAAAAGTGCGACAGATGCCAGGCCAATGAATCGCATTCATTATTAAATACCTTTTTTACACCCTCGGCGGCCAAGTCAATACGCACAAAATAACCGGGCACCGAAGTTGCCAGTACACTGCCATCTTCGGCACATATATTGCCACGTGTAGATTCTACCACAACCGTGTTCTTACTCAAATTCTCCTCAATTTGCTGCCATCGGTCGTTTTTGATGCGTTGCACCGAAAATAACTTGGCAATCACAAACAGGGTGAACACCAAGAGTACAAAATACACCAGTGCGAAACGTGTTAATATGGTTTTTCTGATCCCCATCTATCAATTTTCCTCTACAATCAATTTTTGAGGTGGCTTTACCGGTTCTTTTATCCCGATGCCTGCTTCCTCTACCTTTTTGGCCACTTCTGAAGGACGGCTTGCATCCATCAATCGGGCTGAAATAGTAGCATGCTCCGAACGAAGTGCCTCCAGCTCTTTTTGCATGTCTCCAATCTGGCGAATCGTTTTCTCCGACCAGTTTCGGTTCATAATCAGCGCCAAACCGAACATGGCCAACATTACTACAAAAGGGAATTGCTTCGAAATCCGCTCATCTGTCAGAATCGTTCCACCGATAAAAGATTTCATCCCGGGCTTCTTCTTTTTCCCTGTGTTTTCTCCTGCCATTTTTACACCCTTTCAGCTATTCTTAATTTTGCACTTCGCGAACGTGGATTTGCAGCCAGTTCTTCCTCCCCGGGAGTAATCACCTTGCGGTTTACCTGGACAAAAGGCGACTGAACGTTCCCGTAAAAGTCCTTCTCTACTTTGCCCTCAAAATTCCCTGCTTTTATAAAATTCTTACACAGACGATCTTCCAGGCTGTGGTAAGTAATGATCACTAAACGCCCGCCGGGATTCAGCAATCCCAAACTGGCTTCCAGAAACTCCTTAAGCGCTTCCATTTCTTCGTTTACTTCAATCCGAAGTGCCTGAAAAACCTGCGCCAAATACTTGTTTTCGATTGCTCTTGGTGCGCAGGCTGCTGCTATTTCTTTCAATCGGGTAGTTGTCTCAATGCGCTTTTCGGCACGCGCCTTTACCACCTCTGAAGCCAAACGCCGCGCATTTTTTATTTCACCATACAGTGAAAACAGCTGCTGCAGCTGTTCTTCCGGATACTCGTTTACAATTGTTGCCGCATCAATTTGCGCATCCCTGTTCATCCGCATATCCAGCGCCCCGTCAAAACGAAAGGAAAATCCCCTTTCCGGCACATCAAAATCGTGCGACGAGACACCAAGATCTGCAAACATGACATCGACCTTATCTACGCCATAATACCGAAGAAAATTTTTAACATATTTGAAATTATGCCGGATAAAAAAAAGCCGGTCATCCTCTATGGCATTCCCGGCAGCGTCTTCATCCTGATCGAAAGCGAAAAGCCTTCCGTTGCGAAGATGGTCGAGAATGAGCCGGGAGTGACCGCCACCGCCAAAGGTGGCATCCACCACATGGCTCCCCGGACCAAGGTTCATCGCCTCAATACTCTCCTTTGCCAAAACCGGTATGTGATACACGTTCTCCATCTCCAATCCTACTCTCCTTGTCCATCAATCATTTTCAACATATTCAGGTAATCTTCATCCGAAACAACTTCAGCCGGTGCATCAACAGCAGCACTCAAACGAATGGAAGTTTGCATCCCCAGGAAAGTCACCTTATCTTTCAAATCAGCATATTCGAGAAACTCATTCGGGAGATTGATCCTGCCGTTGGCAGCGACACCAACATGTACAAAATTCTGAAAGTACAACTGAAGCAGCTTGTCGTGCATCGGGTTGGTTGCAGGACTAAGTTTTGCCCTGAACTTCTCAACATCTCTTTTCCAGGTATCAACAGTGTGAATATCCAAACATTTACTCCGGCGGTTTTTTTCCACTACAACAAACTCCAGCTGCATCTCACCCATCGCCTTCTTGAAGGCCGAGGGTAGTACCACCCTGCCTTTATCGTCGATAGTTGCGTTGTATTGTCCAGCGAAAGTTGCCATAAATGAGGTTCCACTTTTTATTAAGCGTAAAAATACAATTTTATTCCAAATCTTGCCATATCATTCCATTTCATTCCACTTCGTTTTTTGACAAATCTGTTAATAACATCTTACTATCATGTTAATAACCTTGTATTTCCAGTTAAAGACAAAACACTAAACACTGACAAACAGCACATTAGGAAAACACAAAAAGATTACAAACACCCGTTAATAAGTCTCTGGACTGATTTTATTTATCTCGAAACCAACAATATAAGATGCTGACAAACTTTGCCACAGGAATTGTTAATTTTGTACCGATATTCAGCAGCCACAATCAGCAGATTTTTCTGAATGGCAGATTTTTATTTAATTGCTGACTAAACATCACTGCAATGGCAGATACGACAAAAAGTAATCCGGTTAAACCGATCAATATCAGGGAGGTATTCAGGGAAAAAAATGAACGGATTTCCCGTCTGGTCCCGGGATTTATTTATCGCTACCTACACCGAATACTTCATATCGATTTCATTAACGATTTATTAAAAAAATACGGGCAGCTTAAAGGAATTGAGTTTGTTGACGAAGTAGTAAAAGAATTTAATATACAGGAGTTTATCCACGGACAGGAAAATATTCCGCCAGAAGGCAAATTTATTTTTGCAAGCAATCATCCGCTGGGAGGTTTTGACGGTTTGTTATTGATGAAAAATGTTGAAAAACGACTTGGTAGCTTTAAGTTTCTGGCCAACGATATTTTACTGAACATACCACAACTCAGCCCGGTATTTGTGCCCGTAAACAAACATGGCGGACATGCCCGCGAAGCTGCCAAAATGTTGTCGGGCGTTTACGAATCCAATAACCAGGTATTAATTTTTCCATCGGGGCTGGCTTCCCGAAAAATAAAAGGCCAGATTATCGACCTGGAATGGAAAAAGCATTTTATATCAAAAGCCATTGAACACAAACGGGATATTATCCCCGTATTTATAAGTGGAAGAAATACAAACAGGTTTTACAGGCTTGCCAAGCTCCGAAAACTTTTAAAGATAAAATGGAACCTCGAAATGTTCTTTTTGCCCGACGAAACCTACCGGCACCGGAACACCGATGTTCACTTGTATTTTGGAAAACCAATTCCTTATTCGACCTTTGATTCAACAAAAACACACAAAGATTGGGCAGAGTGGGTAAAACAGCAGGTTTATCAGTTACCTGAAACGTTCGGATGACATTAATTAATAGGAAGAAAATGTCTTGCTTCAGCGGATTTTTTTAATTTTGTAATCCATTTTTCTAAAATACCGTAAACAACTTTGCTTCAATTCTAATTTGGCTGCTTACGAATAGAAAAACTAACAAAGAAACAGATGAAAGAAATTATAGCACCTGTATCCAAAAAAGAGCTTATCTCAGAGCTTACTCCGGATAAACTCATGAGGAAAACAAACAAGGGAGGAAACGAAATATACATTGTTACCGCCCAGGATTCTCCGGCAGTAATGCAGGAACTGGGAAGATTACGTGAAATAACTTTCAGAGAAGCAGGAGGTGGAACAGGCAAAGAAGCCGACATTGACAATTACGACACACAGGAAAAGCCGTACAAACAACTTTTGGTTTGGGATCCTGATGCACAGGAGATTCTGGGAGGTTACCGTTATATGCTTTGTGCCGAAGCACCGCGCGACGAAAACAATGATGTATTGATGGCGACTTCGCGGGTATTTCATTTCTCAAAAGAATTTATTAACGATTATCTTCCTTATACCCTGGAGTTGGGACGTTCTTTTGTTCAGCCGGTATATCAGTCGAGCAAGGCAGGCGCAAAAGCTCTGTTTGCCCTCGACAACCTTTGGGACGGACTGGGAGCATTGACCGTTGACCATCCGGAAATCAAATACTTTTTTGGAAAAATTACAATGTATGAGCATTTCCACAACGAGGCACGCAACCTGATCCAGTATTTCTTTAAAAAATATTTCAGAGACAAAGAGAACATTGTTTACCCAAAGAACCCGGTAGAATTCGACATTGATATGTCTGCCATGCAAAAGCTATTTACAGGCAGCAACTATAACGAAGATTATAAAATACTGGTACAAAATGTTCGTCAGTTTGGAGAAAACATTCCTCCATTGGTAAATGCCTATATGAATTTATCGCCTTCGATGAAAACATTTGGCACCATCAAAAATGAAAAATTCGGGAATGTGCTCGAAACAGGCATCATTGTTACCATAAAAGACATCTACGATGCCAAAGTTGACCGGCACATAGAAACGTATATTAAAGACAAAGAAAGCGACGAATTTCCCACACCAATATAAGGCTATGGATTTCTACCAGTTTGAACACAAAATGCTTGTAGCCGTTGATTCGATAATTTTTGGATTCAATGAAAACGATTACGAGTTGAAACTTCTGCTTCTGAAACGAAACTTTGAACCAGCCAAGGGACATTGGTCGTTAATGGGGGGTTTTGTTAAACCGGAGGAAAGCCTGGACGAAGCCGCAGAACGAATACTTTTAAAACTTACCGGACTGGAAGATGTTTACATGGAGCAGCTTTATGCTTTTGGGGAACCGAGGCGCGATCCGGGAGGCAGAATTATTTCGGTAGCCTATTTTTCGCTCATCAAAATAAACGAATACGACAAAGAAAGGGTCAAAAAAAACGGGGCGTTTTGGGTTCCGCTTTCCGAACTGCCCGAGTTGATTTTCGACCACAGCGACATGGTTTCCAGAGCCTTAAGAAAGCTGCGCATTCGTGCCCGTACACAGCCGATTGGCTTTGAGCTACTCCCGCAAAAATTTACTATTCCGCAACTGCAACGGCTTTATGAAGCCATTTACCAGAAACCGTTTGACAAGCGCAACTTCAGGCGTAAAGTTCTTTCAATGGGTTTGCTCGACAAACTGGACGAAAAGGAAAAAGAAACTTCAAAGAAAGGCGCTTATTATTACCAGTTCAATACCACCAAGTACGAAGAACTACTTCGCAAAGGCTTCAATTTTGAACTCTAGAAAAACGCAATAAAGCTATTGTAAAAGCAGGCTCATTAATAAGCCCGCTCATCTTTCCCTTCCACAAAATTAATAAACGAACTGTTCACAACCCGGTTACCACCCGGGGTAGGATAATTTCCGGAAAAATACCAGTCTCCCAAATCATTCGGACAGGCTTTGTGTAAATTCTCCAGCGACTGATACACGATTTCCACCTCAGCCTTGCAATCTTCAGGCTTAAGCAACTCGGCTATTTTTGCTGAAACTTCCTCGGCAGTAAAAGGCTTGTAAATTTCGCGTACATAATTTACCATTTCTTCTTTTGGCAAATTCTCCTGCTCCTTACACTTTTTATAAACATCCTGAATTACAGCCTCTTTTCCATGATCCTTCAACAACCCAATGGCTGCATTAAAGGCAATAAACTTATCAAGGCGGGCCATATCAATTCCGTAACAATCGGGATACCTGATTTGAGGTGCAGAAGAGACGACTATTATCTTCTTAGGATTCAAACGGTCCAGAATCTTCAGGATACTGTTCTTTAAGGTGGTTCCCCGAACAATTGAGTCGTCAATGATCACCAAAGTATCAACATCGTTTTTAATAATACCGTAAGTAACATCGTAAACGTGCGCTACCAGGTCATCGCGACTGGCATCGTCGGCAATAAAAGTACGCAGCTTTACATCTTTTATCGCTATTTTTTCAACACGCGGTTCAAACGAAAGTATCCGCTTGATATCTTTATCACTTAAAGAACCATTTTTTTTCTGAATCTGATCTATTTTCCAGTCCACCAGGTAATGCCGAACTCCCTCTACCATACCATAGAAGGCGGTTTCAGCAGTATTCGGAATATATGAAAACACCGTATTCTCAAAGTCGTAGTCAACCGCTTTTAATACGGTTGGCGTTAACAGGCGCCCCAGTTCTTTTCGCTCTTTGTAAATACTTTTGTCGCTGCCCCGCGAAAAATAAATCCGTTCAAACGAACAAGACTTCCGCTTATGCGGCACCCGGATCATTTCGCGCCGGATTGCACCATCTTTTTTAACAATCAAAGCTTCACCCGGAGCAATTTCGTGCACCATATCGTGATGAACATTCATAACCGTTTGTATCACCGGCCGCTCAGAAGCAATTACAACAATTTCATCATCGTAATAAAAGTGTGCCGGTCTTATTCCCCACGGATCACGCACCACGAAAGCATCGCCGTGCCCAATTAACCCGGCCATGGCATAACCACCGTCCCAGTCTTTTGAAGCACGTTCAAGAATATTCTGAATATCGAGGTTCTTTTCAATTAAAGGTGAAATATCGGAATTCGAATAACCTTCGTTTTTATATTTTCTGAAAAGTAACTGGTTTTCTTCGTCAAGAAAATGGCCGACTTTTTCCAAAGCAGTAACCGTATCAGTATAAGCTTTTGGGTGCTGCCCCAGATCCACCAATACATTAAACAACTCGTCGGTATTGGTAAGGTTAAAGTTACCGGCCAACACCAGGTTTCTTGATTTCCAGTTGTTTTGCCGCATTACCGGGTGTGCAAACTCAATGCTGTTACGGCCAAATGTCCCGTAACGCAAGTGTCCTAAATAAAGCGATCCGGCAAAGGGATAGTTTTGTTCAGCCCATTCCGGATCATTTATATCAGCATCGTGCCGTTTTGCTTTCTTCAAAGGTTTATTTACCTTCTCGAAAACATCCTTTATCGGATTTTGCTCTACCGACCGGACACGGTTTATATACGGACGCCCCGGGCCCACGTCGCTTTTTACACATACCAACCCGGCACCATCCTGCCCGCGGTTGTGTTGTTTCTCCATTAGAAGATACAGCTTATTTAGACCGTACTTCCAGGTTCCGTACTTTTTGTGATAATACGACAATGGCTTTAGCAAACGAATTAATGCAATGCCACACTCGTGCTTAATCTGATCACTCATATTGATTCGCTTTCAGCAATGGAAAATTTATTACATCCGGAACAACAAAGGCTGTTGGATAATCCTTTTGGATCTTTTTGTACAACTTCCAGGCTTCATTTTTAGACCTGAAATCGCCTACTCTAACCCGAAAATTCGGAGCAACAAATTTTATGTGCACCGCGTATTCCGGATAATCTGATAAAAAATCAACTTTTGTTTTCAGCGCTTGTTCTTTTGCGTCCATATTTGAGCTGAAAAAGATTTCAACCCTGAATCCGTCCATCCCCTCTTTTTCGTGGTTCTTTTCAATGTGCCATTCCAGCATTTTGTCTAAAACCGGGTCGCGTTCAACCTGTAGCCTGTCGAGAATTGCAACATGCGCCGTATCCTGCGCGGCATCGAAACCCACAACTTCCTGACCACTAGCCAACTGCCTCACAAATAAAACTAATAAAAAGAGAACCAGAATCCTCATTATTCCTTTTTTTGAGTGTGCAAATATAATTCAAAAACATATAAAACAAGAACGCAACAAAAATCAACTCATTGCCCTTAATCTTATGGTAATATCAATCCCGGATTGTTAAGTTCAGCAATTAGTTTCTCTTACTGATTTTTAGCGTATGAGTTTCATTTTCAGAAGAAAACTACTTTACTTTTTCGCATGCTTTAAGTTAAAACAATGAATTTCAAATTCGTTAACAAATAAAAAATAACTTTGCGCCTGCATCATGAAAAATCGAAAATTATTTATAAAAGCCTATGGTTGCCAGACGAATGTGGAGGACAGCAAAGTAGTTGTTGCCATTTTACAGGGAAAATTATTAAAAGGCGAT
Organism: Draconibacterium sp.; assembly: GCA_047975435.1. Lineage (GTDB taxonomy): Bacteria > Bacteroidota > Bacteroidia > Bacteroidales > Prolixibacteraceae > Draconibacterium. The sequence continues at coordinate 23,108 of JBKEDN010000211.1, forward strand.
ATGGTAAATAATTATGAACGATTGCACTCAATCTACGTTAATTGAATAAATTTCAAAATACTACAATGGGAAAGTTAGTAGATGAATTTAATGCTTACCGGGCTAAAATGAATGAAAAAATTCTGGCTTCAGACAACAAGGTAATGAAACGAATTTACAGTCTGGATACGTTGACCTACCAGGAAGGGGCACTCAGTACAAAAGTGAAAGAAATGCTTGGGTTGGCCACATCAATGGTGTTGCGTTGTGACGATTGCATAAAATATCACCTCGAAAAATGCTACGAGCAGAAAGTTACCACAGAAGAAATTTTTGAGGTATTTGGAGTTGCCAATTTGGTAGGTGGAACCATTGTTATTCCTCATACCCGAAGGGCAGTTGAATACTGGGAAGAACTAAATAATAATGAACCAAATTGAGCCAAATTAAATTTAATTTGTTATAATAAACCGAAAAATAAAATTAAGAACATGGGCAAATTATTTGCAATAACTTCATCGGGAAAGACCGAAAAATCTTTTTTAGACCTACGTTTTGGAAAATGTTTAAACGTTGTAATTTTTGATCCTGAAAAAAATACTTTTTCTATTCAGGAAAATCCTTGTCTGGAAGCCGAACACACAGGTGTTAAGTTGGTAGAATATCTGAAGGAGCAAGGCGTAACAACCATTATTACCGGAGAAGTTGGCCCGATGGTGAGCAAAAAACTTGAAGAAGAAAAAATTCAGTTGGTCCTGCTTCCTGAAGAACGGATAAAAATTGAAGAAGTAATGGACCGCATCAACCATTAACCGGGAAATACAGCTCTTTATTTAAAAAAGGGATGAGTGCCAGCTGCACTGCCTGACGGTACAATTGCGTACGATCAATTTTATCTCCGGTTAACAAACCTACAGCTCCCGATTTTTGCTTCGAATTGTGTTGATCGAATACCAAATCATTAGCGGTACCTAATTCGTAACCGCTTTCAATCAATAAAGCAACTTTTGGGGGCAAAATAAAACTGGTAGTGCGCGATTCACCTTTTTGCTTGCCGTCAGAAATAACAACCCAGGCAAAAGCTACCAAAGCTTCTTTTTCGCGGTGCAAACCACCTTCTATTCCAATCCAGTAATCAGCTTCAGGAAACAGATTTCTAGCATTCACGACCCTATTTCTGGCTCCTTCGCGTGTTTCCTCATCACTCATTGGCTGGTCAGGTACGCCCGACTCCACGGAAACACCTTCTGCGCTGACTTCATCATAGAAAGCGCCAAAGCCTTCCACTGTAGCATTAATTTTTACCGGATTTTTAGATGCAACTATAATCTTCATTCAATCTTTTTCTACAAAAAAATAAATATTTCGGATTCCCCGCAAGAAATCTTTCCCTTGAGTGTTTTAAAGAAATAATTCAGTATTCATGACAAGTGTTTTGTCTGAATTAGGACAGATTTCTTATTTTAGATTATCAAAACTAAAAAGTATGAAAGTAAGACTGGCAACCATCAACGACCACGAAAGCCTCGTGGAATTTCAGCAGGCAATGGCCCGCGAAACGGAAGGCATTGAACTTCACCTGTCAACAGTGGAAAAAGGAGTAAAAGCTGTTTTGAAAGACCCGAAAAAAGGAAATTATTATGTGACAGAAATCAATGGTAAAGTTGTGGCTTCGTTGCTTACCACTTTTGAATGGAGCGACTGGCGAAATGGCACCATTATGTGGATACAATCGGTGTATGTAAAACCACAGTACAGACGACGGGGCGTTTATCGCAGTATGTATGCACACATAAAAAGTATGGTTCTTAGTTCGGATGAATGGCACGGGGTGCGCCTTTATGCCGATAAATCAAACCATCCGGCTCACCGCACCTACGAAAACCTGGGAATGAACCAGGATCATTATATTACGTTTGAATGGCTGAAATAAAACAAACAAGTTGATTTGTTGTTGGAAGTTGGAGAGATGAGCAGATACCTTTATAAGTTGATAGACCAGGGCGAGCACGACCAGCAGGACTTTAAGTTTTGCATCAACGATTCAAAAAAAATTGCCAAATCACTGGTTGCTTTTTCCAATACAAACGGTGGCCGGCTTTTGATCGGGGTAAAGGATAATGGCAAAATTGCCGGTGTTAGTTCTGACGAAGAATTTTACATGATTGAATCGGCAGCAAAAATTTTTAGTAAGCCGGCAATCAACTTTACCACACAACAATGGCATGTTGAGGGAAAAACTGTGCTTGAAATAGGCATTGAACCCGGTAGCAATAAACCTTATTTTGCTAAGGATGACAATGGGAAATGGATGGCCTACGTACGCATAAAAGATGAAAACGTGCTGGCACACCGCATTCAGATAGAAGCCTGGAAAAAAGAAAACAGCCCAAACGGAGTATGCTTTTCTTATTCTGACAATGAACGTACTTTAATTGAATACCTGCAACACAACACAAGTATTACCTTTTCAAAATACATGCGGCTGGCCCAGCTTTCCCGAAAAAAAGCTACCGATATTTTAAGCAACTTTGTGGTTATCGATGTGCTGAAAATAAAAATGACCGGCGAAGGCACTACTTTTGAGTTAAATCATGACTTTGATGAGGGCGAATTAAAGAAATTCAGATAACGCATTAACAAAACCTTAGCATATTTGTATTGCTTGTTTAACGAAATAAATTCAGAAACATAATATTTTAGCAAAACTTAATAATTAAAATTTTACAATGTTTAGAAAACTACTCCTGATGTTTGCGCTGGCAAACATTATCTATACTACTTCGGCACAGGATGCCTATTTAAACGCACAGGCTGAAGACAAGGAAAAAACATATGCCGGAGGTGAAGCTTACACGGTAAAAACCTATCCTCAAAAGTTCAAATCAAAAAAACCAAAAAATGTAATTTTTATGATTGGTGACGGGATGGGCGTAGCACACATTTTTGCAGGCCTTACAGCCAACCACGGAAAGCTGTTTTTGAACAACTTTAAACACATTGGCTTTTCAGAAACACAGTCGGCAAGTGATTATATTACCGACTCTGCTGCCGGCGGAACAGCTCTTGCCTGCGGTGTAAGAACCTATAATGGTGGCCTGGGGGTAAATAAAGATACCATAGCAGTAAAATCAGTTTTGGAAAATGCCGAAGATAAAGGTCTCGCAACCGGTTTGGTATCAACATCAGCCATTACACATGCAACACCCGCATCATTTATTGCACACCAACCTTCCAGAAGTATGTACGAAAACATTGCAACTGATTTTCTAAAAACCGACATTGATGTATTTATCGGCGGCGGATTAAATCACTTTGCAAAACGCAAAGATGGACGTAATCTTTTGGATGATCTGAAAAAGAAAGATTACCGGGTAGAAACCGAAATGGACAAAATTGCTACGGTTAAAAGTGGTAAACTGGCCGGACTAACTGCCGAGATTCATACTAAACGTTTAGCAGAACGTGGAGATATGCTACCTGTTGCAACTGAAACAGCTGTTAACATTTTAAGCAATAATAAAAAAGGCTTCTTTCTGATGGTAGAAGGATCTCAGATAGACTGGGGCGGCCACGCAAACAGTACCGTTTATATTGTTGAAGACATGCTCGACTTTGACCGTGCGATTGGAAAAGCACTCGATTTTGCTTCAAAAAACAAGGAAACCCTGATTGTTGTTACAGCCGATCACGAAACAGGCGGCCTTGCAATTACAGGTGGCGATATGACATCCGGGATGATAAAAGGCGGGTACCCGACCAAAAGCCATAGTGCGGTAATGGTGCCGGTTTTTGCTTATGGCCCGGGAGCAGAAAATTTCACGGGAATCATGAAAAATACAGATGTTCACGACCGCATCAAAAAGTTACTTCTGAATGAATAGTGACCTATCAATTATAAATTGACAAGACATGCGTTTCAGATTATAAACAAAGAAAACCGGAATCAGTATTTTGATGATTCCGGTTTTTTTATTTTTTGGGTGATGTTTTCTATCTTGCGCTCGCTTTTCGAAACAATACCGATTTTGTGAAGGTTTTCAGGATTAATTAGAACATTGTGCATGAAATACGAAAAATGGTCGCTGGGTTACTTCTTCCTCAAGCAATATGTACGTTTTATTGACTTTATCATTCATAAAAAAACGATCGTAACCGGCAAGGAGAATATTCCGGAAGATGCACCGATTGTTTTTGCGCCAAACCACCAAAACGCATTGAGCGACCCAATGGCAATTCTTTTACACACCAATTTTCAACCGGTATGGCTGGCCCGGGCCGATATTTTCAAAAATAAAATTGCAGCTTTCCTTCTACGTTTTCTAAAAATTATGCCTGTTTACCGGCTTCGCGACGGGAAAGAACAATTGTCGAAAAACGATAAAACCTTTGCCGACTCCATCCGTGTACTCGAAAACCATGTTCCACTTGCATTATTCCCGGAGGCAGCTCATTCGGGGAAACGGCAAATGCTGGCACATAAAAAAGCAGTTCCGCGTATTGTTTTTTTAGCAGAAGAAAAAGCCGGTCATAACCTGAATATTCACATTATCCCTACCGGTATCTATTACAGCAGTTACTGGAAATTCAACCGGACAGTGATTGTAAACCTGGGCCCCCCGGTTCGTGTCAACGATTTTTTGGAAGAGTATGCTGAAAATCCCAACAGCGCCACCCAATCGTTAAAAGATGCATTGTACAATGCAATTGAACCACTCACCCTCAATATAAAAAGCAAAACGCATTACTACGACTTCGAAAATATTCGCGAAATATACGGTAAGGAATTCCTTCGGCGACAGGGTATTTCTTTTTCGCCAACCGCACTTTTTCAATCAGATCAAAAACTCGTGAGACAGTTGGATGAATGGGAAAACCAATCACCCGAAAAAACCGATGAGCTGCTCACTCAATCAGCAGCGTATCAGGCCTCTTTGAAAAAACATGGATTAAAAAGCTGGTTACTGGATCGGAGTAAAAACAACTTTCTGAAAATAATCAGGAACAAACTGGTACTGCTTATTGGACTTCCGGTATTCATCTGGGGTTTTATTTTTAATGCTGTCCCATTCTTTCTGATCGACAGCTTCAGCCGTAAAAAACTAAAAGACATTGCGTTCCGAAGTACTTTTTTTCTTGCACTTGGGCTCATCTTCTTCCCAATTGTTTATTTATTGGAACTTTGGGCAGTGTCAGCATTTATTCCGGGAATAGGACTAAAACTTTTGTTTTTACTCTCACTTCCCTTTACCGGCAAACTTGCTTTCCATTGGTATATCCTGCTTCTGAAAACCTGGGGACGGGGACGGCTGCTGTGCATGAAGTCGTTCAGCAAAACAAAGTTTGAAAAACTTCAAAGCCAAAAAGAAAAACTGTACTTAACACTTGAAACAATGATTTCTGTTTAATTCCTTTTTTCCGGTAGAATTGGAATTGAATGATTTACATGATGAAGCCGGTTTTCTATATTTTACCGTGACTTAATTTTTTGACACCATCAGTTTTTTGGTAAGCATATGCTTATCAGAAGTGATAATACGAAGAATATAAATGCCGTTGGGAAGTTGATTGATTTGAATCGTACTTTTTTGAACCGGAAAATCGTACAATTCTTTCATCACTTCTTTTCCGGTTATATTGATAAAGTGGATTTCTGAAATTTCCTTTGACTGCAGCTCAACCGTTACCTTATTGTTTTTACTGGGATTTGGATAAATCTTCAACTCCGATTCAATCTGTTCTTTTTCCTTTGAAGCATTGTCCCAAGAAGTTTGAGCAAACACATTGAGGCTAATAAAAAGTGTAAATATGAAAAGTAAAATATACTTCATTCTGTTTCCATTTTTGCTTCTTTTCAAAGTTAACAATTTTCATGCCCTTTTTGATCAGTATTTTCTAAAATAAGCTAAGAGCTGCCTGCAAATCTTCCGGAGTATCAATGCCAATCGACTGAGAATGAGTTTCAGCCGTTTTTATATGGTAACCGTTTTCCAGCCATCTTAATTGCTCCAACGATTCCGCCAATTCCAGGCCTCCCTGTTTAAGATGTGTTATTTCCTGAAGAACCTCTGAGCGAAAAGCATACATTCCGATGTGTGCCCAGAAATTATGATTTTCCACCCAATGATCTTCGCTGGCCCCTCTGTAAAACGGCACAGGCGAACGGCTAAAATACAGCGCATTTCCTTGGGTGTCAAGAACAACCTTGGGCCGGTTCGGATTAAACAATTCTTCTTTGCTTTCAATTTTCTTTACAAGGGTTGCAATCTGTACATCGTTTTCGAAACATTGTTTTAACAGGGTAATTTGTCCTGCCTGAATAAAAGGTTCATCGCCCTGAATATTTACAACCACATCAAACGAATGTCTGGCAGCCAAAATACGGGCAGCTTCGGCACATCTGTCTGTTCCGCTCTGATGTGTTGAAAGTGTTTTTACTACTTTCCCTCCAAAATTCTCAACAGCTTCAAAAATTCGGTCGTCATCGGTTGCAACACATACCATATCCAATGCCTTGGAAGCATTCTCATAAACCCACTGTATCATCGGCTTATTTTTAATCATGGCAAGCGGCTTCCCCGGAAACCGGGTTGACTCGTAACGGGCAGGGATAATTCCAACAAAGTTCATTTCAATAAAATTCTATCAGTTTGATCAGACAAAGATAATATTCAATACACGAATAAACGTGTTGGACATGAAGCATAAAACACAGAAAGACTAAAAATTCTTAATTGTCGGCAACCGGCAATCAATGCCCGCAAAAAATTGTAATTTTGCCTTTTGGTGTTAATTCAGGATAAAATTCCTGTACAGAAATGACATGAGAACCGTATCTCTTCATTTTTTGATTGACACAAAAAAGAAGAAAGTGTGCAAACATGGATATACAAACAATTAAACAACGATTCGAAATTATAGGCAATTCGCCGGGTTTAAACCGGGCCATTGAAGTGGCCGTTCAGGTTGCACCTACCGATTTGTCGGTTCTTATTACAGGAGAAAGTGGGGTTGGAAAAGAAATTTTCCCTCAAATAGTTCATCAGTACTCAAGCCGGAAACACGGAAAATACATTGCAGTTAACTGCGGTGCAATACCAGAAGGAACCATCGACTCTGAGCTTTTTGGACACGAAAAAGGTGCTTTCACAGGCGCCCTGGCCGATCGGAAAGGATATTTCCAGGAAGCAGACGGGGGAACAATTTTTCTGGATGAAATCGGAGAACTTCCCTTGTCAACACAGGTTCGTTTGCTTCGCGTTTTGGAAACCGGGGAATTTATAAAAGTAGGATCGTCGCAGGTAATTAAAACCAATGTGCGGGTAATTGCTGCTACCAATGTAAATATTCCCAGGGCAATTGAAGAAGGAAAATTCAGGGAAGACCTTTATTACCGTTTAAATACAGTGCCAATCAGCATTTTACCATTGCGCGAAAGACCCGACGATATTTACCTTCTGTTTAGAAAGTTTGCACGTGATTTTGCTGAAAAATACAGAATGCCGCCCGTCCGGTTAAATGAAGAAGCCCGTTCGGTATTAATAAATTTCAGATGGCCCGGAAACATCCGGCAACTAAAAAATGTGACGGAACAAATTTCAATAATTGAGCAGGAAAGGGAAATCACAGCTGAAGTTTTACGTGAATATTTACCGTTTACGGGCAGCCAGAATTTACCCGCTATTTTTTCAAGAGCTGAAGAAAATAAATCGTTTGCCAACGAACGGGAAATTTTATACAAAGTTCTTTTTGACATGAAAAAGGACATGAATGATTTGAAGAAACTGGTACTCGACCTGATGCAAAATCGTGATGTTTCTCTTTCAGGAGATCAGGCACAAATAATTCGGAACCTGTACGATAATGACGAAGCCGATTTTCCGTCACCTAAAGAAAAGGTAAACAACCCAATTCATATTTCGCATGTTGAAAAAGAACACATACAAGATACTGAAGAATTTGTGGAAGAATCGCTTTCTTTGGCCGACAAAGAAATTGAGCTCATTCAGAAAGCACTTGAAAAACACCGCGGCAAACGAAAATATGCCGCACAAGAGCTGGGAATTTCTGAACGTACGCTCTACCGAAAAATTAAAGAATACGATATTAAGGGATAATCATGTTGAAAAAAATCGTTGCCGTACTCATCCTGGCACTCATTATCGGAGGACTTGCTCCTTCTTGTAAAATAAGCTATTCATTTACCGGGGCGAATATAACTCCTGATGTGAAAACGTTTACCGTGTATTATTTTCCCAACCGCGCCCGGTTGGTAAACCCAACGCTGGCACAGAATTTTACCGAGAAACTAAGGGAAAAAATGCAGCGTCAGACTTCATTAAACGAATTATCAGAAGGTGGCGATCTTGAATTTGAAGGGCAGATAACAGGGTACGAATTTCGTCCGATGGCGGTACAAAAAGACGACCTTTCGGCGCAAACAAGACTTACGATTTCTATTAAGCTAAAATATAGCAACAACAAAGTTCCGGCTGATAATTTTGAGCAAAACTTTACTGCTTATGAAGATTTCGACAGTAATCAACCCATTAGTTCTGTTGAAGACGACCTGACCGAACAGATTATTGACAAACTGACTGAAGATATCTTTAACGCAACCATTGCAAACTGGTAAGATGAAACAGGAACATTTCATCAAATATCTACACAACAGAGACTTGCTCAACTACGATACCCTTGAGCTGCTTAAGAAAGTTACTATTGAACAGCCGTGGTTTCAGGCCGGCTGGGTTCTGTATCTTAAGAATCTGAAATCAACCAATTCTCCTGAATTTGATGAAGTGTTAAAAAAAGTAGCCGTAATGGTTCCTGACCGTAAACAGTTGTACCGGTTCTTAAACAACGAGATTACTTTTAACGCAATCGGAATTGATGGCTCCACCGCAAAATCGTATCAACTGGAAAGCAACATCGTTGAAGAAGCCCGTGGCAATTCGCTTATTGACCGGTTTCTGAGCTCCGGTTCAGGCAATTTCATTCGCTCAAACAACCGCTTACAGCCATCCGAACCGGCTGATAATAAAGATATTTTGAACAAATCGGTGAGTGAAAATGATGAGCTGATTACAGAAACCCTCGCCAACATCTTTTTTCAGCAAAAAAATTATGACAAAGCGATTGATGCGTTTGAAAAATTAAGTTTGAAATATCCGGAAAAAAGTATTTACTTTGCAAGCCGAATTAAAGAAATTGAAGTAATAAAGCATAATACGTAAGAATATGTACACTTTTATCACCGTTTTACTGTTCATCGTTTGTATCCTTTTGGTAATGATTGTTTTGGTACAAAATTCAAAAGGAGGTGGTCTGGCCAGCAATTTTCAATCTACAGGCCAGGTAATGGGAGTACGTAAAACAACCGATTTTCTTGAAAAAGGAACATGGGTACTGGCAGGCGCATTAATGTTTCTGTCGGTTGTTGGAGCAGGTTTTATTCCACGCGAAAAAACAGATATCGAACAATCGAAAGTTCAGCAACAGATTGAGAACATTCAGGATCCAACACAGGTTCCAACTTTCCCGACTACTCCGCCAGACTCGATCTAAGCGTTTATTCCCGGTTCTGTTTCGAACATTTATTACACAAAATATACGAGGCTGTCCCAAAAGGGCGGCCTCTTGTTTTAGGCGGCCAGATGTAAATTTGTATGCAATTTGATTTTTGGATGTTTTTTGGATTGTGATAAGCTGGGTGATTGCATAATAATGAG
>JBKEDN010000222.1:0-20714 GCA_047975435.1 Draconibacterium sp.
TTGTTACCGTTTCAACCGGAGCAACATGAAGGATGGCATCTTTGACAACCTTCTGCGCAGGATGGTCAAAGCAGAGCCGTTGCCGTACAAAATTTATTGCTTAAATGCCTAATTCAATAAAAAAATATTAACTAAGATTAAAATTACTGTTAATCAATTAGTAGGGCGTTTTTTTTACCTTTATGATCAGGTTTATTATCATAGATTAGCACGCAATTTCAAGAATCAAAGTTTCAGGATATATATGAAGACTTATTCGTCAAAATTTCTTTCGGCCATTGTTTCGTCGGTTTTAACGATTATGGCACTGGTAATTGCTTTGCTTGTTTATCATTACGGGCAGCAGGTACTGATTGTTATTGTTCCGGTAATATTGTTTTTTGGGGCTACCTATTTTTCAATCCTGTTTATTATACGGAAATATGTAACCGACCGCATTAAGCCGATTTACAATACCATTCGCGATCTTCCGCTTAGCGGCAAAAAGATGGATGAAAAGGTACTCGATCCCAATAGCTTGCTGCTGAACGTAAAAAATGAGGTTGAAGAATGGGCCAAAACACAGCTGAAAGAGATTGAACGTTTGAAGGAACTGGAAAAGTACCGAAAAGATTTTGTGGGAAACGTTTCGCACGAGCTGAAAACGCCCATATTTAATATTCAGGGTTATGTGCTAACGCTTCTTGAAGGAGGGCTGGATGATCCGAAAATTAACAAACTCTATCTGAAACGTACCGAAAAAAGTATTGACCGGATGGTGTCGATTGTAGAAGACCTGGAATCGATTACCAAGCTGGAATCGGGTGAGTTAAAGCTAAACATGACCCGCTTCGATATTGTAAAAACAGTGGAAGAAGTGATTGAGATGGAGCATTGGCAGGCATCCGAAAGTAAAATAACAGTTCAGATTGTTACCAAACCCGATAAGCCGGTTTTTGTGAAAGCCGATAAAAAGCGGATACTCGAAGTAATCACTAACCTGGTGGTAAACGGCATTAAATACGGCAAGAAAAAAGGACACGTAAATATTTCGTTTTACGATTTGGAAGATAATATTATTGTGGAGGTTGCCGACGACGGAATCGGGATTGAGAAAAAAGATTTACCACGCATTTTTGAGCGTTTTTACCGGGTTGACAAGTCGCGTTCGCGCGAACAGGGCGGAACCGGTCTGGGGCTTTCCATCGTAAAACACATTATTGAAGCACACAACCAGTCGATCAATGTAAGAAGTGTTATCGACAAAGGTACCACCTTTAATTTTACGCTTGAAAAAGCCAAATAATAACCTAACTTTGTGCTTATTGATAGTGTAAACAAAGGTTAATCGTTTATTAACAGCGGGTACTTACCTTTACAATTCAAATTTATACTTGTTATGAGCGAAAATCAGTTTAAAGTTCTCCTGGTCGATGATGAACTCGATATTCTTGAATTTTTGAGCTACAACCTCGAAAAAGAAGGTTATATAGTTTATACCGCAAAAAATGGTGTTGAAGCCATTGCAGTAGCAGAAAAAGAAACTCCGCACCTGATTATCCTGGATGTTATGATGCCTGAAATGGACGGTATTGCGGCGTGTGAAGAATTGCGTAAAATCCCGTCGTTGAGTAGTACCATTATTGCTTTTCTGACAGCCCGTGGCGAAGATTATTCTCAAATTGCAGGGTTTGAAGCCGGGGCCGACGATTACATTACCAAGCCTGTTCGCCCAAAAGTATTGGTAAGCCGTGTTAAAGCTTTGTTAAAACGAACCGGCGAAACCACGGCAGCGCCTGCCGAAGTGGTAGATACAAATACGATAACCATCGGGAATTTGATGATCGACAAAGAACGCTATCTGATCCGCATTGGCGACAACGAAATGATTCTACCACGCAAAGAATTTGAATTGCTTTCGTTGTTGGTTTCAAAACCCGGGAAAGTATTTACCCGCGAAGAAATCTATTTCTCGGTTTGGGGCGAAAACGTTGTTGTGGGCGACCGGACCATTGATGTACATATCCGGAAACTGAGAGAAAAGATCGGGAACAACCACATTAAAACCCTGAAGGGGATTGGCTATAAGTTTGTTGACTAAGCTTCCGGATGAAATAAGAAATTCAACCTTATAATAGATAAATGCCCTGTCCTGCCCGGACGGGGCTTTTTATGGTAGAGGACCGATACCTGGCTTGTCCTCGTCTCTTATTCGTTTTCAAGCAAAGCACATAAAGTGTTCTAAGGAAACGCGAAGTGAATGACCTACGGATTTTGCACTTCTTTTCACCTTCTTGCAGTAATCTGGTTTTACCAATTATGAAAATGTGTAAGCTATTTTAAATTATTTCAAATCGGTATGAATACCCTCGGGAAGACACATATTTTGAAAGCCTTGTAAACAGAGCTTTTCAACAGTACCTAAAAAACACACTACATTTTTGGAAAAACGTAACGTCTTTTTTAAAAAGAGACGCTTCTTTTTTCTAAAAACATGCCGTGCTTTTTTTGAAAGAGATGTGTGATGTTTAAAACGGAAAGCTAAAAACAATGCTTTTCAAGCTGGTTACATAAAATAAATCACAGGGTAGAGTATCGCAACACCCAGGCCGTATCCGGCAACAACCTGCCAAATGTTGTGCCGGTCGAGCGCAAGCCGGGCCGTACCAACCACTCCCGACACCAAAATAATTACCAGTAACGAATAAACCGGATTTAACCCGTAACGGAACGATAAGGCAAAAAAGGCACCGGTAAGCCCGCCCAAAGCAGCCATGTGGTTGCTGATTTTCCATTTAAACGAAATAAGCAAAAGCGCCACAATTACCAGTACACTGGCCAGCATATACAATTTCAACACCGGAAAAACAGTTACTTTCCCGAGTAGTACAAAACCCAGGTAATAAAATACCGAAGCGCCCAGCAAGGGTAAAATGCGGTCGGTACTTTTGGGCATATTTATATCAAACCGCGAATTAAGGGCAAGCAGCGAAACCATCAGCATAGGAAGGATACAGCTGGTAAAAAATACTACCAAAAGGATAAAACGTTTTGCCTCCCACGACAACATCGAAAAATAAAAACTGGAATTCAGGATTAAAAGTATTCCCAGTGTAGGGATTACAACCGGGTGAAACAATATTGAAATTACTTTGGCTAATTTTGGGTGCATATCAGAGTTCTTTTCGTAAACGGGCCACCGGAATATCCAGTTGCTCACGGTATTTGGCAACGGTACGGCGTGCTATATTGTACGACTTTTCTTTTAAAATTGCAGCCAGTTTTTCATCCGTTAAGGGTTTGCGCTTATCTTCTCCCTCAATACATTCCTGGAGAATTTTTTTGATTTCGCGGGTCGAAACTTCTTCGCCGTCGTCTTTCTGCATTCCTTCCGAAAAGAAGTATTTGAGCGGATAAATCCCAAAATGTGTTTGAATGTATTTACTGTTCGAAACCCGTGAAACCGTGGAAATATCGAGATTTGTAAGTTCTGCAATGTCTTTCAGGATCATCGGCTTGAGTTTGGTTTCGTCGCCATCCTGGAAAAACTCGCGCTGAAAGCTGATAATTTCCGACATGGTAAGTAGCAAAGTTGTTTGCCGCTGTTGAATGGCATCGATAAACCATTTGGCCGAATCAATTTTCTGTTTTACAAAAAGTAAAGCTTCTTTATCGTTTTTCTTTGCCTTCTGATTTTCGCTCATGGTTTTGAGCATTTCCCGGTAAGTTTCGTTAATGGTTAACTCAGGAACATTGCGTTGGTTGAGCGATAAACTGAGCTCGCCATCTACATTGTCGAGAATAAAATCGGGGACAATGTGCTGATTTGCCTTGTTTAATGGGTTACTGTATGAACTCCCGGGTTTGGGATTTAACTTTAACACCTGGTCAATTCCATACTTTAGTGCATCATCACTTAGTTCGAGCCGGGTTTTAATTTTATCGTAATGTTTTTTGGTGAATTCGTTAAAAAAATCTTTTACGATAATTTTTGCCAACCTGTAATCTTCTCCTTCTTTCCGGTTAAGCTGAAGTAACAGGCACTCACGCAAATCGCGTGCACCAACCCCGGGTGGATCAAAATCATGAATTACTTCAAGAATTTTTTCCAACTCATCTTCCGAAACATCCAGGTTCATATTAAAAGCCAGGTCATCACTAATCGACATCAGGTCGCGGCGAAGATACCCGTCATCATCAATATTCCCGATAATGTACTCGGCCAGTTGTTGTTGCCGCTCCGACAAGTCGGAAAGACTCAGCTGCTCAGTCAGAAACTCGTGAAAGGAAGTCCCGACTGAAAAAGGCACATCAATGTATTTATCGTCTTTTGAGTAGTTGTTGGTGTTGAGTTTGTAAGTCGGTATTTCGTCGTCTTCGTAGTAATCGTCAATGGTAAACTCCTCATTATCCACATCCCGGTTATCGTCCTGGTCTTGCGTATCCGGCCCGTCATCAACCGACGGACTGTCAGACTCAAGTTCTAAAACCGGGTTTTCTTCCAACTCTTTTTTGATGCGTTGTTCGAGTTGCATAGTAGGGATTTCCAAAAGCTTGATCACCTGTATTTGCTGAGGCGACAGCTTTTGGAGAAGCTTTTGCTGTAGTGTTAATCTTTGCTCCATTTCCCAAAATTAGCTGCGATAAATTTAATACTTTTTTTGGAGCGGCATCCTTGCAGCTGTTAGAACTCGGCATTTTTTGGTGTTCGCGGAAAAGCGATCACGTCGCGAATATTTCCCATTCCGGTGATAAACAATATAAAACGTTCAAATCCCAGCCCGAAACCACTGTGAACAACCGAGCCAAAACGGCGGGTATCGAGGTACCACCACATTTCATCTGTCGGAATATCCATCTCATTCATGCGGGTTTCCAGTTTTGCAAGGTCTTCTTCACGCTGCGAACCACCAATAATTTCACCAATTTGCGGGAACAGCACATCCATGGCACGAACGGTTTTATTGTCGTCGTTCTGTTTCATGTAGAAAGCCTTGATGTCCTTCGGGTAATCAGTCAGGATAACCGGGCATTTAAAGTGTTTTTCTACCAGGTAACGCTCGTGTTCGCTTTGCAGATCGATTCCCCAGTCAACCGGAAACTGGAACTGTTTCTTTTTATAGGGTTTTGAATTTTTCAGAATATCGATGGCCTCGGTATAAGTAAGGCGGATAAAATCGTTTTCCAACACAAACTGCAATTTCTCAATTAGTGGCATTGAGCGCTGGTCCTGCGGCTTGTTTTTTTCTTCCTGCTCCAGACGCTGTGCTAAAAACGTAAGGTCGTCCATACAGTTATCCAGCGCATATTTAATACACGATTTCAGGAATTCCTCGGCCAAATCCATGTTGTCTTTCAGATCATAAAAAGCCATTTCTGGCTCAATCATCCAAAACTCGGCCAGGTGGCGGGTAGTATTTGAATTTTCGGCACGGAACGTTGGCCCGAAGGTATAAATTTCACCCAGCGCCAAAGCTCCCAGTTCCCCTTCCAACTGCCCCGAAACCGTTAGGTTGGTAGGGCGGCCAAAAAAGTCCTGTGAGTAATCAATGGCTCCTTCTTCTGTCAACGGAGGATTTTTGGCATCAAGCGTAGAAACCCGGAACATCTGTCCGGCTCCTTCGGCATCGCTGGCGGTAATAATCGGGGTGTGCAGGTAGTTAAACCCTTTTTCGTTAAAATATTTATGAATGGCAAAAGCCATGGCGTGACGAATACGGAAAACCGCACCGAAAGTATTGGTACGGAAACGCAGGTGGGCATTTTCGCGCAAAAATTCGAGCGAGTGTTTTTTGGGCTGAATCGGGAATTTCTCCGGATCAGCTTTTCCCAGTAACTCTATTTCGTTGGCATTCAGTTCAATGTTCTGTCCGCTGCCTGCCGATTCTACCAAAGTTCCGATAACTGCCAGCGAGGCGCCGGTATTAATGTCGCGCAACAATGCTTCGTCAAAACTTTCAACATCCACCACAATTTGAAGATTATGGATTGTGGAGCCATCATTTAAAGCAATAAAATTTACGTTTTTACTGCCTCGCTTTGTTCTTACCCAACCTTTGGCCACAACTTCGTCGCCGGCCTTTCCACTTTTTAATATCTCTTTAATTTTCAAACGTGCCATGATGTTTTTATTTGCATTCAAATACCCCGGATCCAGTCCGTCTGCCCTTTCGTCTTTTTGATAGTTAAAAGAATTCAGACTGTATCTATCTGTAAAAATTTAAGCCTACAAATTTATATTTTATTGGTAATAATCAGAATACACGAGAAATTTTCAGCCATCTTTTAATAATGACTAAATATGGCATAATGTCGCGTCACGTTTTTCTCTTCTTATTTTTGCTATTTACCTTGTTTAAATCGGAACCAATTATCGCTTTTTAAAGTAAAAATTACTTAACCTCCACAAGTTTTTTTCTACGACTGTGTCAAACACTTGTTTAAAATGAAGTTGATCCGGAATCGGAGGATTAACCCAAAGTATCAAAAAAAATAAACAGACAAAAGCGATGAAAATTACGGGAGAAATAAAAATCAGCGACAATGGTTTTGTTTTTAATTCACGGACCGGTGATTCATTCAATCTGAATCCTTTCGGGCTCGAATTGCTAAAAAATATTGAAACCGGGAAAGATTTTGAACAGATAAAAAATGAAGTGCTCGACAGATTCGATATTGACGATCTGACCTTCGAAAAAGACTTTTACGAATTCTGTGCCTTGCTAAAGCATCATCAAATCATTTCGCAGGACGACCCGCTTGATTTCAATTAAAAGCCATGAGTAAACAAAAAATCACAATAGCGGTAACGGGTCTGAACAACACGGATAACCCGGGACCGGGAGTTCCTGTAATTCGTGGGATCAAGGAATCGACCGTATTCGACGCTCGCATTATCGGGCTGGTTTACGAGAACCTGGAACCCGGGATATATATGGAAGGATTGTGCGACCGCATTTTCCAGATCCCTTATCCTTCATCAGGTTCCGACGAACTGATTGAGCGGATTGAAGCCATTCACCGTTCGGAAAAGATAGATGTGCTGATCCCGAATTTTGATGCCGAGCTATTTTCGTTTATGAAAAACGAAGAGCGGCTGGCGAATCAGGGCATCCACACTTTTCTGCCGGGGCTGAAACAATTTCAGGAACGGGAAAAAGATAAACTCGAAGAGTTTGGCAAAAAATACGATGTGAAAGTTCCGGGAAGCCTGAACATGGGAAGCCTCTCGCAAATCGATGATCTGGAAGATAAATTTGATTACCCGGTAATGATAAAAGGCCAGTTTTACGATGCTTATGTTGCACAAAACGAAGAGCAGGTGAAACAAGCCTTTCATAAAATTTCGGCCAAATGGGGTTTTCCCGTCATTGCCCAGGAGTTTGTAAAAGGAACCGAAGTAAACGTGATTGCCTTGGGAGATGGAAAGGGAAACACCGTTGCTGCCGTTCCGATGCGCAAACAATACATTACCGACAAAGGGAAAGCCTGGGGCGGCATTACCCTGGCTGATGACAAAATGATGGAACTCACCCGCAACCTCATCCAAAAAACCAAATGGAAGGGCGGCATGGAACTCGAACTCATCAAAACCAACAAAGGTGAATATTACCTCATTGAAATTAATCCGCGGATTCCGGCCTGGGTTTACCTTGCCGTGGGCGCCGGGCAAAATATTCCGGAAGCACTGGTAAAGCTTGCACTTGGGCAAAAAGTGGAACCGATGACCGAATACAAAATCGGAAAAATGTTTGTGCGTTATTCATTCGATGCCATAGTTGACCTCGAAAAGTTTGCCGCCATTTCAATGAATAAAGAAATTTAAAACAGAAAATAGCATGGAAAAATTAGCATACGAAAAACCCGTTATCAGCAAAATAACTGCCGGTGTCCCCAACAAATTCGGATTACCGACCAAACTAAAAACCATAGCAGCCATTGATGGCATCGCGGTTGAGAAACTCATGGAAGAATACGGCTCTCCGGTGTTTGTTATTTCAGAAAAAACCATTCGCGAAACTTATGCCGATGCCAAACAGGCTTTTGAAACACGCTATCCGAAAGTGCAGTTTGCGTGGTCGTACAAAACCAATTACCTCGATGCCGTTTGCAGCATTTTCCACGACGAAGGTTCGTGGGCTGAAGTGGTTTCAGCTTTTGAGTTTGAAAAAGCGCTTTCGCTTGGGGTTAACGGGTCAAACATCCTTTTTAATGGTCCCGAAAAATCAGCCGACGATCTGAAGCTGGCGATTAACCACAATGCCTGTATTCACATCGATCATTTCGATGAGCTGTATTTGCTGATAAAAGTGACACGCAAACTTAACAAGAAAGCTCGTGTGGCCATTCGCATTAACCTCGATGCAGGCATTTACCCGATCTGGGACCGCTTTGGCTTTAACTACGAAAACGGCGAAGCATGGAACGCCATCAACCGGATCATGCTGGCGGAAAGTCTCGATCTTATCGGACTGCACACGCACATTGGTACCTACATTATGTCGGCAAATGCGTATGCCATTGCGGTTTCCAAGCTGGCCAATTTATATATGGCAACGCATCGTAAATTTGATCATTGGCTGAAATATGTTGATCTGGGAGGAGGTTTTGCCTCAAAGAACACGTTGAAAGGCGCTTACATGCCGGGCACCGAAACCTGTCCGTCGTTTGACGAATATGCAGAAGCCATTTCGAATGCCTTGATTTCGTCCGAAATTCCGCACGAAAACCTGCCCGTGTTGTTCCTTGAAACCGGCCGCGCCCTGATCGACGATGCAGGCTACCTGCTTACCACAGTGTTGGCCAACAAACGCTCCACACACGGCCGCCGCACTATGGTGATCGATGCCGGGGTGAATCTGCTGTTTACCTCTTTCTGGTACAACCTGGGTGTTTATCCCACCCGCGAATTGTCGTCGCATGTGGAGGAAAGCACGATTTACGGGCCGTTGTGTATGAACATCGACGTGATTCGCGATGCCATTAATTTCCCGCAGGTGAAAACCGGAGAAAAGCTGGTGATTGAAAGGGTAGGCGCTTACAACATGACACAGTGGATGCAGTTTATCACCTTCCGTCCGAATGTGGTATTGATCGATCTTGAAGGTAGGCCTCACATCATCCGGAAAAAAGAAGAATTGGCCTCGCTGCAAAATTTCGAACAGAATCCTAAAAGATAAAAGTATGCCGTTTCCCGTCGTCAACAGAAAGGAAATGCTAAACTCTGTTTTGAACAGCTATTCGCAGGTGTTTTTTTCGGGATCAAAACTTCTGGCTGTCTTACTCATCATCATCAGTTTTTTTGATTATGGCGCCGGTATTGGCGGGCTGTTGGCGGTGTTGGTGGCCAATACGCTGGCGTGGGGACTTGGTTATAACCGCTACCTCATCAGCACGGGTTTGTATGGTTACAACGCCTTGCTTGTGGGCTTGGGAGTTGGCCTGTTTTACCAGCCTTCACCTGAAGTGTTTTTGCTGATTGGAATTGCGGCGGTAGTTACTTTTTTCATCACCATTGTTTTTCAGGGGGTGTTTTACAAATACGGACTGCCGTTTTTAAGTATCCCGTTTTTATTCGGAATCTGGATCGTGGCCTTATCCGGGAGCGACTTGTCGGCACTGAATATCAGTGAACGGGGTATTTATACTTACAACGAACTGTATTCGATTGGAGGCCAAAGCTTTGTCGATTTTTATGATTTCCTTGAAAACAATATCCGAAGTTCATTCATCCGAATCTACTTTCATTCATTGGGAGCAATTTTCTTTCAAAGTCATTTGCTGGCTGGGATAATTATTGCAATCGGGCTTCTGATTTACTCGCGGATAACTTTTGTTTTGTCACTGCTTGGCTTTACTGTTGCCTACCTGTTTTACCACATTGTTGGCATCGAGTTCAACTCGCTGGGCTATACATTTATCGGATTCAACTACATTCTAACCGCCATTGCACTGGGTGGTTATTACCTGATACCCGGAAGAGTAAGTTATGCCTGGATAATTTTGATGCTTCCCGCAGTGGTACTGGTTACTACCAGCACACAGCAGATCTTTTTGTTGCTTAGGATTTCCGCTACTTTATCCAAATGTTTGGATAAAGTAACAAAGAGCCAGCCGAGCATTAAAATCATCCAACCGTGCATTTCCCAATGCGCCATGGCCATACCACTTTCGGCACCGGCACCGGCCAGCCCAACAAGATGCTCTGATCCAATATTTGATGCAAAAATGGAAGCTCCAATTGCAATCCAGGTTGCATCGCGCCCGGCAAGAAAATAGTCGGAAGTATCTTTTTCCTTTTGTTTTAGAACCCAAAATATTATCCCGACAAGGGCAAGAGCGAAGATGCCCAGAATAATCCAGTCAAGAATACTCATACTTTCACATTTATGGTTTGAATTTAGTTTTAATTAAGCGTGAATTTAACATTTATTTTTAAAAAACAAATTTATCGTTGTCTAAATATTGTACTTCCAAAGAGGTGAATTTTCACTCAATAAAAAAACAGGAAAGTGGGCGTTTAGAAAATAAAAAAAGCCATTCTGTCAATCAGACAAAATGGCTCATCGGATAATTCCGAATTGAAAGAACTGACCTCTTACGAAGTCAGCTTTTATTTTTCTCAGATAACCAGATCTTCAGCTCTGCGGGTTACTTTACTCCCAATTAATGCGTAATACAACAGATAAGCAAGACCGATAAAAATTACCCAGTAACTTGGGATATAACCGGCAATGTCGGCAACTTTACCCTGAATGGCAGGAAGAATACCACCACCGCAAACGAGTACCATAAAAATACCCGAAGCAGCTGCTGTATATTTACCCAAACCTTCAACAGCCAGGTTAAAGATACTTCCCCACATAATAGAGGTACAAAAACCTACCAAAACAATAAACATTGCATTGATCGGAACTTCAGCCAAACCGAAAGAAAGAGCCCCTTCTGTTGATCTTTGGAACACGGGTAACGAAACTTCAACAGAAGTTGGCGAAAACATTGCCCCAACAATTAAAATAAGGCCAACAAAAGATGTAACTCCCAACATAAGTTTACTTGACACTTTACTTCCAACAGAAGCCCCAATCAAACGACCGGCTAACATCAGAAGCCAATATGTACCGGCAACAAAACCGGCAGTTGTTTTTCCAACCGGTGTGTCCGACAACCAAAGGTTCATAACCCCCGGTGTACCAACTTCAACACCCACATACACAAAAATAGCAATAGCACCTAAAACAAAATGACGAAACTTCAGGGCTCCACTCATCAAAGCACCCAGTTTTTCGGTTGATTGTTCAGCGTGTGGTTCTGGAATTCTTACGGCCATCAAAACAAAGAAAATAGTGGCAAAAACTCCCATTGCAATGTACATTACAGGAAATACGTCCGTAATTTGAGCTTTGGTAGCTTCTCCAATCAGGATACCAACAAAAGTAGGAGTAAAAGTTGCCATTACTGAGTTGAATGACCCTCCTACCTGAATAAGTTGATTTCCTTTATTACCACCACCACCAAGGGTATTCAGCATCGGGTTTACAACAATGTTTAATAAACACATTGAAAAACCTGCTACAAAAGCACCCAAAAGGTAAACAGTGAAAGCAGACGACTGGCTGGCATATCCGGAAAGGTATTGAATACCGATTCCGACAAAACCAACAGCAATTGCGATCAGTGCTGTTTTTTTATAGCCAACTTTTTGTAACAAAATACCGCCGGGTATCCCCATAACGGCATAGGCAATAAAGTTTGCCATATTTCCCAACAGTCCTTCAAAGTTGGATACGTCAAACTGGTCTTTTAATACAATGCCCATCGGCGCAGCCAGATTTGTTACGAATGAGATCATACCAAACAGCAGGATCATCATAAAAATCGGCAGTGCAAAACTTTGCTTTTTATTCTCCATAATAAATGTAATTGATTTTAGTAGTTATAGATTCCTATATTATTCTTGAAAAATTAGTCTGAAAATATTCCGGAGAATTTAACCAAAGCACCATAAAGTTTAAGTACTTCCACTTCATGCAGGAAAAATTTTCGGGATGAATGATTTTGTAAATCGAAAGTCATAAATTATGCTTTAGCCAATTTAGGTTGAAAATAATTTAATACCGGAGAAGGTAAGAAATCATTTTCGCCCTCAAAGTTAAAATAACATCCGAATCTTAGCGCTTTTCTGATATTTTTTTTCACCTCTGTATTACTATGCTCTTTCCTTTCGGTGTTTACAAACCGTTCAACGCTACCAAATCTTTACATGTTTGCCTTGGCAAATTCTCACTTAATTTTCAGATAAGGTTTTTATAAATCCAGTTTTATTGATCCTTTTGACCGAATGAATAACTTATGACAAGCACCTTCGCCGTAAACATGTTCGAGCGTTTTTACATACTCATCCAATTTTTCCTGTGGAACAAAAGCCTGGATTGTACCGCCAAAACCACCACCATGAACACGCCATGCACCGTAACCTTTCAGAATCATTTCACTCAATGCCAAAGCCAGCGAAACTACCTGTTCGTCTTTATGCACTACGTCAAAAATATTCTGGTTGTACATGTAAGAGCTATAGCCCGATTCGATTACCATTTTCAGGAAAGCCTGGAAGTCGTTGTTTTCAAGCGCAGCAACCTGATCAACTACCCGTTGATTGTCGCCCTGGAAATGATAAGCACGAAGAAGTGCGCGATCGCCTGTTTTCTTACGAATGTCAGGAATTTTATCTACTATCTGCTCCAGGGTAACTTCCCTTAAAACCTTTGCACCCAATTCAGCAGCCACCGATTTCATTTCGGTAGGAAGCGATGCATATTCAGCCTGTGAAGCAGGATCGTCGTGGCCACCACCAACATCAGTAATTACCAGTGAAAAACCGGTTGATACAAAATCGAAATCAACTTCTTTTACAATGGGATTGGCCGGATCTTTAAAATCGATCGTAATTAAACCACCTACCGAACAAGCTGTTTGGTCCATTAAACCACAAGGTTTTCCGAAGTAATTATTTTCTGACCACTGCCCGATGATGGCGTTTTCAACTGCCGACATTTTCCCGGCGTTAAATAATTCGTTGATAATCGCTCCCACCAAAACCTCAAACGATGCCGATGAACTCAAACCGGATCCTTTGGGCACACGTCCTTCAATACAAGCGTCAAAACCACCAATTTCATAACCGTTTTCCTTCATTTTGGCAGCAATACCTTTTACCAAAGCCTCTGAGGTATAAAATTTTGCCTCATCAATACTTAAATCCGATAGGTCAACCTGAAATTCGGGATAACCAGCCGATTTAATGCGAATTGTATTTGTTCCGTTTGCTGCGGCAACTGCAATGTTGTCGAGGTTTACGGCACCTGCCAAAACACGTCCGTAGTTATGGTCGGTGTGGTTACCGCCAATTTCGGTACGCCCCGGAGAGCTGAACAAACTCAAATCATCTGTTCCGTAAGTTTTTACAAATTCATCCATCAAAGCTGCATATCTGTCAGCTTGTTCTTTTAATACTTTGGAATCAGTTCCGTACAATTCCTGAAACACGGGATTATTTCCCCCGTTGATTTTTTCTACTAAAGTGCTAATGTTTGCCATAATTTTATGTATTAATTACTCGTATAATTTTTTAAACTTCTCTTATTTCGATAAGAACAATTTGTTAAAGACTTTGTCGGACAATTAACCTTGCAGGATTTCGTACCTGTCCTCTTTTCTTTGTTAATACCATCTGCGCCAGTGTTTTTCCCATTTCGGTAAAATCGGTTGAGATAGTTGTAATTCCTCCTGCAACAACTTCTTTTAGGGTTGTATCGTTAAACGACACAATACCAAAACGTTTCCCCAGTTTATACTTGTACTTCTTGGCAAGTTTAACTACTTCCACCAGGTCGCGGTCCGAAATCAGGAAATAAGCTTCATACATCGATGGGTTCACTCCCGACAACGATTTAATCACCTCATACTCAATCTCTCGCTCTGTACAATATTTTATAAAGCCGTTTACACGCTCCATCGGTTCTTTTCCTCCCGGATTTACAAAAATCAATTTCCGGTATTTCTTCAACAGCGCACTCCCTTCCGCCATTGCATCGTATAAATCCAACTCAAAATCCTGGTAAACCACCGGGTAATTTTTCAAATCTTTTTTAAAACGGTCCAGAATATAAACTTTATCAGATGGTAGTTTGGCGATAAGGTTGTTTACATTATCAAAAGTACCGGGCATAATAATGTACGAAGTATAATTTCCGATGCATTCGGTAATCAGGTTTTTAAAAACTTTGAAATTAAAATGGTGAAAATAAACTTCGACAGAGGCCCTTCCCTTCAGCGTATTAAAAAGAGAGTTATACAGGTCTTCTTTAAAAGCATTTAATTCATCAAACAAAACAAAAACCTTTTCTTCAACCTGAATCTCGGTGGTAGCAATGTAATAACCTTTTCCCGGCTGGCTTCTGATGATACCTTTCGCCTTCAACTCGTTAAAAGCAACCATTACGGTATCTCTGCTTAAATTAAAATCGGCGCAAATTTCGTTGATCGACGGAACTTTGTCTCCTTTCTTTACCAATCGCTTTTCAATCGCCTGATATACTGAATCGATAATCTGCCTGTATTTGGGCCGGGAAGATGTGGAATCGATTCGAATAATACGTTTGCTAGCCATTGGTTGAATTTCTGAATTGCAAAAATAGAAGTTTTTTCGTATAAAAACATGCTCTAAAACACTACCAGTACCTACCAGTTAAAAAGCTTTTTTTGCAAATTTGTCGGTCAACTAAATAATAACAAGAAAACGAATATTTATATTCAGGTTAAAATACTATAAATGATGAAGATTACAACTACCAAGTTTGGGAACCTTAAGGATGGGGCCGAAGCACTTCTTTTTACATTAGAGAATGATTCTATTTCAATAAAAATAACCAACTATGGCGGAATTATCACTTCCATAGACATGCCGAACAAAAATGGCGGTATTGAAAATATTGTTTGCGGATTTGACGAACTGGAAACATACATCAGCGATGAATATTTGGGAAGTTACCCTTATTTTGGTGCGCTGATTGGCCGTTGTGGAAACCGGATCGCCAAAGGAGATCTTGTGATTGACGGTGTGAAATACGAAATGGCTGTTAACAATGGGCCCAACCACCTGCATGGCGGGACCATCGGATTCGACCGCCGGCTTTTTAATGCCGAGGTTATTGAAGAAGAATCGCAGGTGGGTGTAAAACTTACTTATTTAAGTCCTGACGGTGAGGAAAACTATCCGGGCAATCTTAAAGTTACCTGTATTTACACCTTAAACAAAGCAGGTGAACTGGGTATTCAATATTATGCCGAAACCGATAAAACAACGGTTGTAAACTTAACCAACCATACTTATTTCAACCTTACCGGTTTTAAAGAAAACATTTTAAACCACGACTTGGAGCTTACCGCCACAACTATGACCGAAATGGTTGAACAAATACCTACCGGAAAAATTGTTCCGGTGGTGGGTACTGATTTCGACTTTAATACTCCTACAAAACTGAATGCTGCCGGGCTTGAAATGGGTTACGACGACAATTTTGTATTCGACGACCAGGACGGCGAACTAAATTACATAGGTTGTTTAAGTGAAAGCTCCAGTGGCCGAAAAGTAGAAATTTACACCACACAGCCGGGTATGCAGTTATACACCGGATACTGGATTCCGGAGCTTACAATTAAAGGGAAAAAGAAATTCGGCAGTTTCTCGGGTGTTGCACTCGAAACACAACATTACCCCGATTCTGTCCATCACCCAAAATTCCCTACAGTACTGCTCAAATCCGGAGAACTTTACGACGAAAAAACAGTTTATAAATTTACCACGGAATAGGAAATGCCCGAAAGGGCATTTTTCTTTTACACTCTTTTACAAAAAAACATTTTTTCTATTTTTGACTTCTTAGAACTAAAACTGTCCAACGTTATGAAAACCATTATCGAACTTTTTGAGACTGCTGTTGCCAATTATCCCGACAATATTTACCTCTGGGAAAAACGAAACGGGAAATACCAGGGAACCTCCTACAAAGAAACCCACGACAAAGTTTTGGACCTTGCTGCGGGCTTGATAAAAATGGGTTTCAAAAAAGGCGAACGAGCAGCGCTGTTGGCCGATGGACGCAACGATTGGATTATCAGCGAACTAGGCATATTGTATGCGGGTGGAATAAATGTTCCTTTATCAGTGCGCTTACACGAAACAGAACTTACATTTCGGTTAAAACACAGTGGTTGTAAATATATTTTTGTATCGAAACAACATCAGCTTAAAGTAGAAGATATTCAAAGCGAATTACCCGGCCTCGAAAAAATTATTTATCTCGACGGAACAGAAACTCCAGATGAAAAAGGAGCAAATTATGGTGATATATTAAATGAAGGAGCAATCTTCAGAAAAGAAAATAACAAACAGGTAGAAGCTGTTTGGCAAGGAATTGACCCCAATGATGTAGCCAATATTTCCTATACTTCGGGAACTACTGCCGACCCCAAAGGGATAATGCTTTCGCATTTGAACTATGCTGCAAACGTAGTACAATCGAACACCTTGCTGGATTTGAAACAAAACTGGATTACACTGGCCATTTTACCTTGGGATCACGCTTTTGCACATACTACCTGTTTATATGTTTTTATGTACAAAGGTGCCGGTATTGCTTCGGTTGAAGTAGGCAACACACCACTTGAGACGTTAAAAAATATTCCCAAAAATATCCAGGAAATAAAGCCAACACTTATGATGAGTGTGCCCGCTTATTCAAAAACTTTCCGTAAAAATATTGAGTCGGGAATTCGTAAAAAAGGTGAAGGATTGTTCAAACTGTACAATTTTGCACTTAAAGTTGCCTACTCGCACAACGGGTATGGAAACAACCGCGGAAAAGGCTTCCGCTTTTTCCTTAAACCACTTTATTGGATTTTTGATCAGATTCTGTTCACCAAAATCAGAGACGGGTTTGGTGGAAATATGAAATTCTTTATCGGAGGTGGTGCACTGCTAGATGTTGAACTTCAAAAATATTTTTATGCCATTGGAATGCCGATTTGCCAGGGATACGGGCTTACGGAAGCGGCCCCGGTAATTTCATCCAACGTACCAAACGACGTAGTATTCGGATCGTCAGGAAAGCTGGTCAAAGACCTTGAACTAAAAATTATTAATGACGAGGGAACCGAATTGCCCATTGGAGAAAAAGGTGAAATATGCGTAAAAGGCGACAACGTGATGCTTGGTTACTGGAATAATCCGACTGCCACCGCCGAAACGTTGAAAAACGGCTGGCTGCATACCGGAGACATGGGATATTTGGGGAGTGATGGTTTTCTTTATGTACTTGGACGGTTCAAAAGTCTTCTTATTGGCAATGATGGGGAGAAACACAGCCCTGAAGGTATAGAAGAGGCAATTGTTGACCAGTCGCCTTACATTCAGCAAATTATGCTGTACAACAATCAAAATCCATATACCGTGGGGATGGTTGTTCCAGACATTGAAGCAATTAACCGGGAGTTAAAAAGTAAAAATATCGAAAAAGGAAGTCCTGAAGGGCATAAAGAAGCAATAAGCATTATTCAACGCGAAATAAGCGAATATAAAAAGGGAGGGAAATTCGAGGGCATGTTCCCCGAACGCTGGCTTCCAGCAACGGTTGCAATTCTTCCGTATGCATTTACAGCTGATAATAAAATGCTGAATTCTACCATGAAAATGGTTCGCGGACAAGTTGCTGAACAATTTGCCAACGAACTGGAGTTTCTATATACACCTGCAGCAAAAAATATTGAGAACAAGATGAATACATCGGCTGTGGAGAAATGGTATAACTAAGTACAAAATCATACTTAGTGAACAATACGCTCCTGTTCAAAGTCTTATTTTACTGGCCGCTCAACAAAAGAAAAGGGTATTTTCCCGGAATACACCAATACTTTCAAAAAGGCCAATATGAAATTTGCAAGAATATAAATAGATTGAATATCTTTGCAGCCGATAAAGCAATTGAAAGTGTTCAAACATAACATTCCGTTGCAGGTTTGTTACCGGGTATTTTCAAAAGCATTTATGTAGTTCATTGTAACAATTACATACAACTTCTACGGGGCTGACTGGTTTTGACAGCGGGTAGAAGTGACAGGTAAGCATGCAGGGTTTTGTTTGTTGACCCTTTAAAATAATGATCAAACCATAATTGGCGAAAATAATTACGCTCTTGCTGCGTAACCGAATCAAGTAGGTTACCTTAATTCCGAAACAAGGTTTTGGAACGAGACATCGCCCGGATGCTAATGCTTTGAAGCGGTCCGAACCGGCGGTGCAAATAAATCGAAGCTAGTGGAAATGAGGCTCCGGCAATTCTGCGAAATTAAAGGAGATAAGGTAAACGTTGGTGGCCCTGATCCGGCGTTTATTCGAAAACTAAGTCTGGGGATAAGCATGTAGAAAGCTTGTGGCTTCCTCGTTTGGACGCGGGTTCGACTCCCGCCAGCTCCACTTTTTCCACAACATTTTGATTCCTAACCACCCGACATCACCGAGTTTCGGGGGTTTTGAATCATGTTCCAACCGATTGTTTAATCTTTATAATGTACTGTAATTTAGTTGATTGTATCATAAAGAGTGATGTCTTACTACTAAATTACAATCAGATAAGGTAAAGATTCAACATCAAATCGGTTAGGTAGAAAAAAGACCATTTTTCACCGATTCTGTTGGATTATTTGCGACCACTTTTTACATATCCCCAAAAAGTCCAACAAAAGTCCAACAATACCTCTATAATTACCTGTATTACAATTTATTATTCACTAAAAATTTATCAATTAAAAATTAGGATATTCCCATGGAGTAGACATATAATCCATTTTAATGGATTCCTTTTCTTTCTCCCATGGCATTGGATATACGTGAGTTTTATTTGCCCATTCTTCCCACATCGATACCATTAACTTAACCTGGTCAGGATATTGTCCTGAAAGATCCATCAGCTCACTTCTATCATTTTCCAAATCATACAAGCGCCATGGTAATTCCACATAGGTTTTCCATTTGCCATAGGATCCGTTAAGAATTCCACCCGATACAATTTTCCATTTTCCTAACCGCATGGCACGATTGGCTTCGTGCTCAAAATAAATCGCCCTTTCCGGCAAGGATTTACCATAAAAAGTTGGAACCAGGCCACCCCAGAAACAGGCGTAATGGTATCTTGATTAAATTCTCTAGGATAGCTTACACCTGCTAACTCTAACAATGTGGGCATTATATCGATTTCATGACTAACCTCATGCCTTAGTTCTCCTTTGCTTTTGATTCCATCTGGCCAGTGGATGATCAATGGTGTAGCGATGCCACCCTCATTTGAGAAATTTTTATACTTCCGAAAAGGTGTATTGGATAAATTAGCCCATGGTTTCAGATATGAAAGGTAAGTATCGGAAGGCCCCGCCATTACATGTCTGCCCATCTTAACCATCTTTCCATCGCGCGTAATAGGAGGAATGATATTATACTGAATCTCATCTTTTGCCAAAGGTCTTACAGCATTTGTATCCTTTGCCACTGTTGTGGTTTGACCTTCTGAACCACCAAACCCCGTTCCTTCTGCATTTCCTCCATTATCTTGAAGAAAAAGAATGATAGTGCTATTGTATTTCCCTTCTTTTTTCAATTCATCAATAATTCTTCCAATTCCATCATCCATGATGCTAATCATTGCTGCATATGTTTCCATTTTACGTTCCATGGCGGGCTTATCAGTTTCTTCTTCCCACGAATGCGTATCCAATGGAGATAAATTGGTTCTAATATCTACCAATCCTAATTCCTTCTCCCGCTTTAACCGCTCCTGTCGCAAAACATCCCAACCTACACTATATTTTCCTTTGTATTTTTCAATTTCCACTTCAGGAGCTTGCATAGGCCAATGCGCACAAGTATAGGCCACATATAAAAAGAATGGATTCTCATTCATAGTTTCCCTCAAGTATTGTACAGCATTGTCCGTAATAGCATCAGTAAAATAAAAATTCTCAGGTTTGTAATTTGGGTCATTATAAGGAGAGATTAAATTATTATTACGACATAATGTAGCGGGATCATAGAAATTACCCGCTCCTGATATAATACCATAAAACTTATCGAACCCTCGCTGTAGTGGCCAGTTGTATTTTGGGCCATCTTCTCTTTCATTGTGTGACAAATGCCATTTCCCGGCCATATAAGTTGAATAACCAGCATTCTTTAATACTTGCGCTACGGTTACGCAGTTGCGGTTCAATTCATTTGTATATCCGGGCAATTTGAAATCTTTTCCTGTCATCCATCCCAACCCTGTTTGATGAGGATATAAACCAGTCATCAATGAAGCGCGTGATGGGCAGCAATGCCCAACATTGTATAACTGTGTGTAAATAAGTCCATCGTGCGCCATGCCATCAAGATTAGGTGTAGAAATTTCTCCCCCCATACATCCCAGATCAGAATATCCCATATCATCTGCCAGGATCAGAATAATGTTGGGTTTCTCTGCTTTTGTCTCAGCTTTTCTTTCAGCAGAAAAACTAAAATTATAAGAAAATATGATTATCCGCAATACTTCCTAAAAAGAATTGGCCAAAAAAAGTTGTAAAATAGTCCACAAAAAATTGCATATATCACTGATTTTCATTATCTTTATAGCTGAAACAGCATAAGG
>JBKEDN010000223.1:0-7624 GCA_047975435.1 Draconibacterium sp.
AGGAAATGATCAAAGACATTATTCAGGACTTGTTTTATTATTTGATTAGTGCAAGAGAGAACCTTGGATCAACCGACAATATCCGCTTTTATTTAATGGCCTCTTTCCGGAGAAGGTTAGCTGAGGTGATAAAACAAAAGGCATCGTTAAGTTATTCTGAAAATGAAATTCTAACGGCTGAAATTATTTATTCAGCAGAGCACGAACTCATTGGCAAAGAAGAGCTGTCGCACCGGGAACAAACCGTAAAACAGGCATTGACAAAGCTTAGCCCAAAACAGCGTGAAATATTGTTTTACAGGTTTTCGTGTAATTTTGATTACGATCAGATTTGCGAAATAATGCAGATACAATACGACTCGGCCAGAAAACAGGTTTCACGGGCTTTAAAAGGTTTAAAGGAAATACTTGTTTCGTCTCACACCGATTGGCACTATCTCCGGCTATTTTCTGCATAAATTAACGAAAAAGGCTTAGAGACTGTTTAAAATTTATCGAATCATTCTATTATTCGTCTTTTTCACTACTTCTGCGTTGAAATTTCCTTAAATAGCTGGAGCTATTCGCGTCAATTCCGCCTTGAATTAGTAAAGAATACTTCATAATACCTATAATTTATAAAATTTAAACAGCCTCTTAGGCTTCAAAAAAAAATTAAAAAGTTTGATTTTTTTGTCCACAAAGGGTCCACTTGTGCCTTTATACTATACAAATGCCTGTAAGATGGAACAGAGATTTTTAAAATATACTACAGAACAACTGCTTGACGAAAAGGACTTCACGGACTGGATTTTGAATAATGAAAAAGACAGGGAGTGGAAAGCTTTTTGGGAAAAGTATCCGGAGTTCAGGTATAAAGTAAAAGAGGCCCGTGAAATGGTAAATCTATTGGCTGATACACACGATGAGTTAGAAGAAGATGCTCTTCTTTCCATGTGGCGGGATATTGACCGCTACAACCGGATTCAGAAAAAGAAATCGAAAAAAAGAGTGCTGTTAAATCGCTTGCCATGGGCTGCATCGGTTTTATTGTTGGTTTCAATTGGCCTGGGAGGATACTTTTATTTGATAAAAAAAGATACCGCTTATCATTTTTCTTCCTCTCTTGGTGCCGAAAATTCAAACGGACAGATGGTGCTTTCTTCAGGAGAAGAAATTTCATTGCAACAGAAACACTCTGCCATCCTGATGGATGACATGGAGAAACAAGTGATTGTGAACGATAGCATCATTCATTTAAAAGAGCCGGAGCGAAACCAAACGAGAAAAACAGAAATGAATGAAGTGATAATTCCTTACGGGAAAAGTTCTGAACTGTTACTGGCCGATGGAACCAAAGTATGGTTAAATGCAGGCAGCCGTTTGGCGTTTCCTTCAGGTTTTTCGAAAGATGTGCGTGAAGTTTATCTGGAGGGAGAAGCTTATTTTGAAGTTGCGAAAAAGGTAAATCAACCTTTTGTAGTAAAAGCCGGCGAGTTGGAAATTGAAGTACTGGGAACCCATTTCGATGTTTCGGCATACCCCGATGCAGATTTGGTGGAAACAATCCTTTTGGAGGGGAGTGTTTCGGTAAATAGAAAAAGGAGCATAGGTATTGTAAAGGAAAAAACAGTACTTGCCCCTAGCCAAAAAGCAAACTTCCATAAAGAAAGCAAAAGTATTACAGTAGCAAATGTACCCGAAGCGGGCATGTATATTACCTGGAAAGAAGGGTGGTTACAGTTTTCGAAAGAAAACCTGATGACGGTTTTTTATAAGCTGGAACGATACTATAATATAAAAATAATAACCCCGAAAAATTTCCCATCAGCAGAATTGATTACCGGGAAACTGGATATAAAGCATTCGCTGGAAGAGGTGTTAGTGGCTTTGTCTGATGTTGCAAAAATCGAGTACCGGATTGATAATGACAATGTATTTATTGATAAAAAAATGAAAAAAATCAACCGATAAAAAAAGGAAAACCCAAGGGCGGGCAGGCCCAAAGGTTTTCCCGATCAATTTAATAATATAATTAATCTTGACAGTTCAAAATTATGAAAAAAAAGCAAATCATGTTGCGCTTTCCACGGGGGAGCATGGCTAAAATCTTGTTGAGAATGAAACTACTAACTTTGTTGATGTTTACCGTTTTTGCGGTTTCAGCTTCCGATAGTTACTCACAGGCTACCAAATTTAATCTTCAGATGCTTGATGCTACCGTAAAGGAGGTCTTCCATCAAATAGAGGAAAATAGCGAGTTTATACTTTTGTATAACGAAAAGCTTGTGGATGTTGACCGAAAAGTAAATGTGGAAGTAAAAAATGAAACGGTACAATCCATCCTCGATCAGCTATTTAAAGGTACAGTAAATGATTACCGGATTTACGACCGGCAAATTGTTATTGTTCGAAATGATCAGGTTGAAACACGCAGTGAACCAATTCATTCAATTGCTGAAACAAAAATAGAACAGCAACAAACCAGAAGTATAGCAATTACCGGAACGGTTACCGATGCCTATAATAATGAGCCAATTCCCGGAGTAAATGTTTTGATAGCAGGCACAACGCTTGGGACAACTACCGACGTGGATGGTATTTACCAGTTGCTGGTTAATGATGGAGATACATTAATCTTTTCATTTATTGGTTATGAAATGCAGAAAATTGAAGTCGGGAAAGTAAAAATTGTTAACGTAAGGCTTTCTGCACAAACCGAAATGATTGAAGAGGCGGTTGTGGTGGCATTCGGAAAACAAAGCAAGGAAAGTGTAGTTTCCGCTATAACAACGGTTAACACAGCCGATTTAAAAGTCCCGTCAAGTAATTTAACTACGGCACTGTCGGGTAGAATGGCCGGTTTAATTGCTTACCAAACAACAGGGGCGCCGGGCGAAGAGGATGCACAGTTTTTTGTACGCAGTGTTACTTCTTTTGGTAGCGGTTTGACTTCGCCCTTAATTTTAATCGACAATATTGAAATGACTTCCCGCGATTTATCCAGGCTTAATCCCGATGATATTGCCAGTTTCTCTATTTTGAAAGATGCCTCGGCAACTGCCCTTTATGGAGCAAGAGGTGCTAATGGAGTTGTTTTGGTGACAACAAAAGAAGGCAAGAAAGGAACAGTGAGTGTACAAGCCCGCATTGAGACCTCTGTTTCTACCCCTACAACTAAGGTTGATATTGTTGATCCCGTTACATTTATGGAGTATTCAAATATTGCAAGTATGACCCGCTATGGCGAGTTAACCTATCCGCAAAGTAAAATTGACCAGACAAAGGATCCGAACCGGAATCCTTACGTTTATCCGGCAGTTGACTGGAAAGATATGCTGACACGAAATTACTCGATAAACCAGCGGGCAAATATTAACCTTACAGGTGGAGGAGAAGCTGCTACCTATTACATTGCCGGATCTTTTTCGCAAGATAATGGAATTTTACAGGTGGATCCGGTGAATCCGTTTAATACCAACATAAATTTGAGATCATATGTTGTTCGCTCAAATGTCAATCTCAATTTAACAAAATCACTGGAAGCAAAGGTTAGAGTAAACGGAAGTTTTGAAGACTATACCGGTCCTATTGGGGAATTTGGAAGCGGTGGAGCCAATACTTACACGAAAACGCTGATTGCGAACCCGGTACTGTTTCCTGCTGTATATGCCCCGGATAGGGAAACACAATATCTTGATCGTATGCTGTTTGGTAATTATTCTGACAGTGAAGACGGAACAGGCTCCGATCAATACATCAATCCATATGCCGACATAATGAAAGGGTATGAAGATGTGAGAAACAACACGTTTTTGGCTCAATTGGAGCTGCATCAGAACCTGAACATGATAACCAAAGGTTTAAAAGCTCGTTTCATAGGGAGTATAACACGGTATTCCGGATTTAACATTCAGCGTAGTTATAAACCCTATTACTATCAGTATATTAAAGGGACTTACGATCCTGAAAATACTGAATTCCCTTACGAACTGGCAGTACTAAATCCCGAAGAAGGCTCTGATTTTATTGATTACAGCGCTGGTGGTAAATTTGTTAGATCCAGTTATTATGGAGAAGGTGCCATTTTATATAATAGAAACTTTGCAGACAAACATAAAGTAGGAGGACTGCTGGTAGGTTCGTTTAAAGAAAATATGGATGGAAGCGCCAGTAATCTCGATAACTCATTACCATCACGGAACATGTCGTTTGCAGGGCGTTTTACCTACGGATTTGATCAGACATATTTTGTTGAATTTAATTTCGGATTAAATGGTTCGGAACGTTTTGATCCTGCACATCGCTGGGGTTTCTTTCCTTCCATAGGTGCCGGATGGCAGGTGTCAAATGAACCTTTCTGGACCAGCATTAAAACAGTGGTTCCTTCTTTTAAAGTCAGGGCTACTTATGGTCTGGTGGGGAATGATGTTATTGTGTCCAACAGTGATCGTTTCTTTTTTACATCAAATATTGATCTAAACGGATCATCTGCCGGCAGGTTCGGAAACAATCCGTATGAAACATACAGTCGTCCTACAATCGATATATTGAGGTATGCCAATCCGGAAATAACCTGGGAGGTTTCTTATAAAACCAACCTGGCAATTGAAATAGGCTTATTCAATGATGACTTAAAGTTCATCGGAGAACTGTACCACGAAAGACGCACCAATATTGTTCAACTGAGGCCCGATATTCCATCCACGATGGGCTTAACTACCGGAATCAGAACCAATTATGGTGAAGCTGTTGGAAAAGGAATTGATTTAAGTTTGGATTTTAATAAAGCCTATAGCAACTCACTGTGGTTCATCGTTCGCGGAAACTTTACATACGGAACATCAAAAATCACCAAATATGATGAATTGGATTAC
Source organism: Draconibacterium sp. (assembly GCA_047975435.1). GTDB lineage: Bacteria > Bacteroidota > Bacteroidia > Bacteroidales > Prolixibacteraceae > Draconibacterium. The sequence goes on from JBKEDN010000223.1 coordinate 4,857, forward strand.
TCAGGGATAGCCCCATGGTTATCTGTTGTTGGGCAAAAGGTTGGCCAGCAGAGAGGATATGTTGCTGAACGTTTGTTTATTGATGATGAGGAGGTAAGCAACTCTCCCATACAACAAGTAAACAGTGGTATCGGAGAGTATCAGGCGGGTGACATTAAGTATCGCGATATCAACGGTGACGGAATTATCAATTCGTTTGATATGGTGCCTATGGGATACTCTGCAAACCCTGAAATTCAATATGGTTTTGGAGGATCATTAGGTTACAAAGATTTCGACTTCTCACTGTTCTTTCAAGGTTCCGGGAGAGCTTCATTTTTTCTGGATGCAGCAGATATGGCTCCCTTTGTTGAAGTATCCTCCGGAGGGAAAAAGGGCAACAGGGCTATGTTAAGCTATATTGCAGAAAGTGTGTGGACCGAAACAAACCGTGATGTTTATGCAAGTTGGCCTCGTTTATCGCCGGATAAGGGGTCGGCAGCACTGGGAAATAACAATAACTTTGTTAGAAGCAACTATTGGTTGCGGTCGATCAGTTACCTGCGTTTAAAATCCGTTGAGTTTGGATACTCATTGCCTGAATTAAAAGGTATTAATGCCAGGGTTTATGCAAGTGGGACAAACTTGCTGACATTTTCAAGCTTTAAATTGTGGGATCCTGAAATGGGAGGGAATGGACTGGCATATCCTTTACAAAGGGTTTTCAATGTAGGGCTTCAACTTAATTTTTAATCATAAAAAATGAATATTATGAGAAGAGTATTTAACTGCTTGATTATCATATTGCTATTCGCCTTAGGTAGTTGTAATAGTTTTCTGGATATTTTACCAGATGATAAAGCCGAACTGGAAGATGCTTTTAAAGACAAATACAACACTGAGAAATACCTGTTTACCTGTTATGGCAGCCTGCCAAATTATGTGTCACCCATGAATACATTGGGTATTTCCGGAAGAGGAGATATTCTTTATTCGGAAAGAAATACCGGTGCCGGTTTATCTGCCGGACCACCGGCACCGATGATGGCCTTTTTAAGGGGGAACAATACAACCAATCCTTTTATGAACTTTTGGGATGGCTCAAATGGAGCACCGGAATGCTTGTGGGAGGGAATCAGGCACTGTAATGTGTTTCTGGAGAATATAAAAATAGAAAATGGCGGGCCGCGCGATCTTGATGAATTGCTTAGGGACAGGTGGATTGCTGAAGCAAAAGCAATTAAAGCCTACCTGCATTTTTATTTGTTTCAGCTGTATGGGCCAATCCCAATTGTTGATGAGGCAGTCCCTATTTCCGAGAAAGGGGAAAAGGTAAATGTGTACCGGGCTCCGGTTGACGAGGTAGTTGACTATATTGTACATACATTGGATGAAGCGATTGTGGATCTTCCTCCAATGAACGAACTGGATGTTGTTAGTGAATTTGGAAGATTTACAAAAACCATTGCCCTGGCGATAAAAGCAAAAACACTGGTATTGGCTGCAAGTCCTATTTTTAACAACAACAATTATTATTCTGGTTATACTGACAACAGGGGCGTAGAACTATTTCCGACTGGCGATAGTAAAGCAAGATGGGAAAGAGCGTTGGCTGCCTGTGATGCTGCCTGTCGTTCGGCAGAAGAAGATGGTGCGCATATTCTGATAACAACCGATGGTGGTAACAATGCTATCAGAGGTACCAATATGACCAATATTAGTGACACCACCAAGGCAATGGTAAGCCTGCGGCAGGCTGTTACAGAATCGTGGAATCCGGAGGTGATCTGGGCAGTGAATGAGAGTACCACACTGTTGCAAAGATGGAGCACCATGTTAAGCAATGATGAATGGTTTAACTTTAACGGTACTGGGCCAAGCGATCTCGGGCAACGCCACGGACCAACTTTAAACATTGTGGAAGAATTTTATTCATCAAACGGTATTCCCATTGATGAGGATGCCGATTGGGAAAACAATGGATGGTATCAAAACCGTTATAATACTCAACTCCCGAACGCAGAGCAGAGCAAATATTTTATCAAGGACGGACAGGAAACAGCCATTCTTCATTTTAACCGCTCCTTACGTTTTTATGCTTCTGTGGGTTTTGACGGAGGTATATGGGAAGGAAGAGAAAAGAGCCTGGCAGAGGCATCATTTCCAAACATGTATCGGTATGCCGGAAGTGGGTACAAATATTCAGAGAACTATACTGGTTATCCTTATTCAGGTTATTTGGCAAAAAAATTAAGCCACCTGAAAACAACCTATACCGAAACCAGAATTACCCTAATAAGGGAGGATTACTCATTCCCAATAATTCGTTTGGCTGATATGTATTTGTTGTTGGCCGAATGCCTGAACGAAGTTGGAGGCCCCACAAAAACCGATTCATTGGGGAACAATGCTTATTATTACCTGGACTTGATACGTGCAAGGTCGGGAATGGAAGGCGTGGTTGATAGCTGGAATAAATATGCTTTGCCCGCATACAAAACAAAACCCGGAGATATCAATGGATTAAGAGATATTATCCGGCAGGAAAGATTAAATGAGTTAGCATTTGAAGGGCATTTCTATTATGACGTAAGAAGATGGCTTATGGCTGAAGAGCTATTTAACAAGCCAATATTAGGCTGGAACAAAGATGGGGAAAACAAAAAGGATTTTTGAATTAGGCATTTAAGCAATAAATTTTGTACGGCAACGGCTCTGCTTTGACCATCCTGCGCAGAAGGTTGTCAAAGATGCCATCCTTCATGTTGCTCCGGTTGAAACGGTAACAA
>JBKEDN010000224.1:0-7450 GCA_047975435.1 Draconibacterium sp.
TGTCGTGTCAAACGTGTTTTATCACGACGTCATGCTGAATTCATTTCAGCATCTTTGCTCAAAATGCAGATTCCGAAATAAATTCGGAATGACGATACGTCAATTTAAAGTTGACATGACACTAGGAAGTATGCTACTTATTTCATAATTCATAACCAGAATAGAAAGCTTCTTTCGTAATTGGGCAGTGGTTTACCTGGACACTGTATTTCGCAACTACTATTTTTATTACTTAGACAGATGTATTACCAATCGAAACATACCTCCGTGTGCGTGCACGAAAATAGATAAATTATTTAATCTGAGAAAGAACTGTGACTACAAATTCGATTAAATAAATACCCGTATTTATTCCTTACAAACCGACCTCTCTGCTGAGTATCAATTCACGAAATGGCCCTACGAATATATATTTGTATTCCATTTACTATTTTTTACATTCCGATCTGTGTAATAGTTTTTACTGAAGAAATTTCCCAATTTCCTTTGCCCACAGATCATAACCTTTTTTATTCATATGCACCCCATCGTCGAGAAAAATATCCTGGTAAAGCTTTCCTTTGCTGTCGAGCATTACATTCCATACATTTGCAAATTCAACCTGATCTGATTTTTTTGTCAGCCGGAACAAACGCCTGTTTAATTTTTTATAGTTTTCCCTGAGCTCCCAACGTTTAATACACGGTTTTGCCGAAATCACAACAATTTCTGTATCCGGGAGCTTGTCCTCAATATTTTGGATAAGCGACTTTGCTTCTTTAGCAATATCTGCGGGTTTTTTATTTGCCGCAATATCGTTGTCTCCTTCGTATATAAAAACAATGTCAGGTTTCCGATTCATAATCAGCTGGTCGGAGTAGTAAATCAAGTCGCTGTATTGAGAGCCACCAAAACCGTTGTTTATCACATTAAATCCAGGGAAATAATCCTGCACATCTTTCCACATCCTTATGCTGGAACTACCTGCAAAAACAACCAGTTTTTTATCGGGGCTAAACTGATATTCCTTTGCTGAAAGGTTTGCTACCGCATCTTTATACCGGGCCGGATCCTGTGCATTTGTAAACAGACATGCAGCCAACAGTAAAAACAATAAAAAGTAAAATTTTGATTTAATCATTTTAATTTATTTAGTTGATATTCAATAGGTTTGCAAAAATTATCACTATTTAGCCTCTTCAGATAGCTTTGCCAGCTTTTCTTGATATTCAATAAGAATGCTGGCATATTCCGGGTTTTCAGCCTGGTTATTTTCTTCGCGGGGATCGACTTTGAGATTGTACAGCTCTTCAAACGGAGGCTTTAATTCAGGATAAACAATGTATTTATATTCTTCGGATACCACTCCTTCTGATTTGGGAATGGTTGGAATATTTATTTTATGCTCGTAAAAAAAAGCCTTGCGCTGCAGTGTAGGCTCTGCAAGCAAATTCAGGGCGTTTATTCCCTGCATTTGTTGGGGTACATTTACCCCTGCCAAAGAAAGAATGGTAGGTGCAATGTCAATATTCAGCGCAAAATCATCTACTTTTTTGTGCCGGAAATGCTCATCAGACCGCGGATCGAAAATAAAAAACGGCACTCTTAATGATTCTTCGTGCGCAAACCATTTTCCGGCAAGTCCGTGCTCTCCCAAATAAAAGCCATTATCGCCCATAAAAAGAATGACTGTATTTTCGGCTTTCCCCAGTTTTTCCAGTTTCTTACGCATATCACCAATTACATCATCTACGCCGGTAATCAACCGGTAATACGATTTAACAGACTCCTGAAATTTATTTTTGTCCGGGAACCGCAATTCCCAGCGTTTACGGCCTTCGTTTAAATATGTCTTCCCCTTAGCCACCGGATTGCGAAAATCTTCGGGAAAAAAATAGTAAAAAGATGAATCAGCGGTTTCGGGCAATGAAATCTCTGCATCAGCATATACATTTTTGTAGCGGTTGCCATAGATAAACTGGCGCGGGTCACCATCTTCGCAATGAGGTGCTTTAAAACTTACCGACAGGCAAAAAGGACGATCTCCTTTTCCGTAAGTATCTAAAAACTTTGTAATTCGTTGATTCACCAAATCGGTGTAATGAATGAAATTTCCGTTTTCATCCTCATTCTCGTAATTCGGTTGATGTTTGGCATCGCAAGCCCAGTAATCGTATAATGTATCCGGAAATTCTGCCGGATCTCCCACCCCGTACTTCCCTATAAAACCTATTGAATAACCATTTTCTTTTAGCAGTAAAGGGTACGTTTGTTTTACCGCTTCGGCAGAAAACGGTGTCCCGAAGTCGTTTATTCCGTGCCTGGAAACATATTGTCCGGATAAAATACTGGCACGGCTACAGCAACAAATAGAAGTAGTTACCCGTGCATTGGTAAACAACACGCCCTCATTGGCCAATTCGTCCATATTCGGGGTTTTTATAATGGTGTTTCCCATTGCTCCCATGGCATCCCAACGCTGATCGTCGGTTAGCAGAAAAATAATATTTGGCGGCTGATTTCGATCTTTATTCAGTTTTGTGCTGCAAGCTGCCAATGTCAATGCAATCGTAAAGAAAAGTACTGCAAATATGCTACGTTTTCTATCCATGGTTTATTGGTTTAGTTTACGAATCTATGTTAATTGAGCTCAATTTTTATGGTTTGACCATTTTTTATATTTTTTGAAATCACTTTTTCAGAAGTAGTGATTTTTACACTCACAGATGATTCTTTTCTGCTTACTTCAATATCAACATCATTGCCAAACGCATAAATCTTTCGTAAGGCCATCGTATTCCAGCCATCCGGTAGATGTGGCGTTAATTCAAAAGAATGAAGCCCGCCTGGCCGGATACCAAACAAACCTTCAGTAAATATCCGGCAGTACAGTCCGCTTTCGGCCGACAGGTGGCGCTGCCCGCCTTCAGGGTATGCTTCTACCGGGTAAGGAACATGCTCGCCAAGCAATCTTCTTTGTGAATAATATTCCAGAAATTCCATGGCTTTTCCGGTTTCTCCAGCCTGAAGAACTCCGCGCAAAGCATACAAAGTAGAACGATCCCAAAAAGTCTTGTCACCGGCTTGTGTCGCCAGTCCGTCTTCTGTCCACAAACGTGGTGAGAACAAAGCTGCCACCGTGCCTTTTGAGCGTTCGTAAATACCAACAGTCAAGGGCATACATATCCAGGAACGCAACACATCGTTTCCATCATAATAACGATACGTTTCAAAACCTTCCACTTTTCTGCCAAAAAAAGTCTCCAGGTTACTTTTCAAATTAGCGGCTTCTTTTAAATAAGATTTCATTTGTGTTGCGTTCTTCCCCAAATCTTTACCCAGGTGTGCAGCCGACAAAAGTGCGTCGTAATAAAGGCTTGAAGTACATAAATTTGCATCGCCTGACGGAAATCTGCCTTCCAGTTCATCCGAATCGGAAGAAACCACTCCTGCCTTGTTTCGTTGTCTTTTGTTGTATTCCAGGCACCACTCTATCAGAGGCCAAAGTTTTTCTGCCGTTTCCCGGTCACCCAAAGCAAGTGCAAAACGGGCCGCTCCGTACGCAATCATTGCCGCATCGCCACGATCGCCGGCGCCGTTCCATATATCAATTCCTTCGGCAATGATCGAACTCGGAATGGGTTTATACTCCGGGTTCATAAAACGTGCAAAATGCAGGTAAGCATTCAGCGAGGCATCGTTGCCTTTTTTGTAACCCAGAAACGGAAAAAAGGGGCCAACGTACTCTGCCTGATCGTTAGCCCAAATAGCCGCATAATAAGCGCCACCACCGGGCCCGTGCATGTAACCACCTTTTGTTTTATAAATGCTTTCCGAAGCCCTTATTTTTGCAAAGGCAAAGGCACGGTTAAGCACACTATCCGGTGTTTCGAGCACCAGGTTATTCCACCAGAAATCAACCAGTTTCTCCCGCTTTTCCTTTTCCTTAGCCACTAATTGCAGATTCCAATTACTGGTTTCCGGTTTTGCCGTTATCCGTAAGTTCCATTCTATAGATTCTCCCGGTTTTATCCTGAAAAATCCTCCACCTTCCAATTCTGTAAATACCTGATACGAGCCTTCAACGCCACGTTCAGGATCGGTTGACAAGATTATTCTGTAATCAGGAATTTCAACCGTTAGCGGGTCGTGTGTTTTATTTGTCAGAGAATATTGTTCGTAACAGGCCGGATGTTCTGTTGATGGAAAAACAGTTCGTGTAAGACTTACCAGCTCCGAGGAACTTTTGATCTCCATCAGGCCACCAAGTATAATGGCATTGGTTTCGATTGTGTGCAAAGGCTTTCCGTTCACCAATATTTTTTCAAGGTAATCATCATGTAATTGCCTGATTAAACTGGCATGCGTATTATTGGGAATGGTGCGCAACATCGGCCAAACCAGTTTTCGCTCCAACTTAAAAGACCGATCGGTATTAACCGTATAATTCAGAATTACCGAGATACTGTCGCCACTCATTTCAATGTGGTCCGAATGCGGAAGATTGCCATCCATCTTCCACATGATTTTCCCGTTTGCTGCCAGCTGCCATCGATTTTGTGCAAAGGAATGCAGACACAAAGCTGTACCTACTATGGTTAACATTCCGAGCTTCCAAAACGATTTGAAATGTATTTTCTTCATTCGTTTGATTTGTTCTGTGGTTTATTTAACAGGAAATACGTATTGAATCGGACTAAAACTTCCAAACCAACACACCAGCAGTTGGTATTTTCTTTTCTCCAACCAGAATCTCTGAATGGGCAGGAAGCTCCATTTCGTATATTTTATCTGAATAATTTAAGGCAATACCAAAACCATCCCTGTATTCAACTAAAACTCCGGGTGGATAATTTTTAATTTCGATTGAAAGCCGCCTGTACAATTTTTCCAGAACCGCTTTTTCAAGGTCACCTTTGTTGCTGTCGGCCCCAACATATGTAACCGTTCCATTCACCATACGGTTAAAAGTTACGGCTGCCTTTCCGGTATAAAAATCGCCGGAATACGTCCCCCAGGTCTCCGTTCCGTTTAAAGGCTTCAGAATGTCCCCCCAGGTAGTCCATCCAAATTTCGTCTGATCCATATTTACCGTATCCGGCGCATAGGAACGTAGCAAATCAAAAAATTCAATTTCGGCACCCATTAAATTATAAAGCGGTTCAGCATGACGGGCTTCCCATAAATGCCCCAATTCATCCTGATGCCCCGTGCGGCACGACAGGACCAGGTTACCCCCTTTTTTTACATAGTCGGTAAGTTTTTGGATTAACGCCCGGCTCATCTGCTGGTAAGCCGGGGCAATTATCACCGGGTATTTTGAAAAGTCCATTGTATCGCGGATAAAATCAACCGGTGCACCAAACGATTTCAACGCTTTGTAATATTTCAACACATGCCCTTCGGTGTCCCAAAGTTGGGTTTGTTTGTTTTGATTAATGGCTGCTGTATTATCCGGATCGTACAAAATTGCGGTCTTTCTTTCCAGATATTCCGGTGGAACACCGGAACCGTTGCAGGCGTTACGTAAAATATTCATCTCTTCCATAAACTTCTGAAATTCCTGGCCGCCCCGAGTTGGAGTAATGCCATCGGTTCCCACAATTCCGTAGTGATACTGTTCATAACCGTAAACCGGTGCCCGAAAACGGTAGGTACAGGTTAATTTGCTTCCACCTGCAAAAACGTGCCACAACCAAAGCCTTACTGCCCCCGGCAAGGGCTGCGAGTTGATGCTGCCCCAGTTTACCTGTCCGGGTTGTAACTCCATTACTCCGTAAAGTGGCGATAACGGCCTGAAATAATCATTGGCCATGGCAATACGCGAATATTCTCCAACCCGATAACCTTTTAACCCAATGCCGGGATGTTCGCCATAAACCATGTAGCGCGTGTAGGTAATAAAATCGAGTTCCTTACTTTGCCCGATGTAACGTGCATCGTAATACGGAATATAGTTGGTTGTAATCCACTGATTTGGCAGTGCATATTTTCTGATCACCCTGGCCTGTTCATCCAGAAAAGTAGCGGTTTCTTCATCGCAAAACCGACCGTGGTCCAGTCGTTGATACAGGTTCATCCCCCACTGTTTGTGTTTTGGAATGTTAATCTGAGAAAAATCGGTGTAAGTTCCGCTCCAGAAATTAGTTCCCCAAGCGGTATTTAAAGCATCAATGTTACCGTATTTGTTTTTTAGCCAGTTGCGAAAACGTTGTTGTGCATCGGGGCCATAGTCGGTATTGGTATAAGGCTCATTGTCTAACTGCCAGCCCATGATACGTGTATCGTCACCATAATGTTTGGCCAGCTCTTCAATCATTTTAAGTGAATAACTACGATAGAAATTACTGGAGAAAGAAGCATGCTGGCGCGATCCGTGATCCATTTTTGTGCCGTCTTCATTTGTTTTCAGCACCTCGGGATATTTACGTACCAGCCAAACCGGCGGTGTAGCGGTTGAAGTACACATCACTACTTTTAAATGGTATTTGGCAGCCAGTTCAATGGCCCGGTCAAGCCAGGCAAAATCGTAAACACCTTCTTCGGGTTCAATCTGTGCCCAGGCAAACTCGGCAAAATGCGTAAATTCAAAACCCATTTCAGACATTTTTTTAAGATCCCGCTCCCACTGGCTTTCATCCCAATGTTCAGGATAATAATAAGCCCCAACCGTTGTTAGCTGTTTCGCCGGAAAATACGTGGTTGATTTTTGTGCCGAGGATGTTATTGCCACAATACAAAAAGCCAAAAGAAAAAAACGAAATTTCATAGTTTAGATTATTGATTTAAGCTGAATTACAATTTTAATGTTTTTATGTTATCAAGCCGCACTTATCAGCTGTTGATTCATTTTCTTTCAAAATAATTTAAGGAAAAATGTAAACTAATCGCTAAACTCTACTTTCCATAGGCCGCGGAAATCATTTAACTTGTATCCGGTAGCCCGGTCATTGGGATAGAGTGTTTGAATCCTTTGTAAAGTAGCCCCATTTATCTCACTCTCAGTATTCCCGTGACACTTTAAGCAGGCAGGCATTGATGTATTTATCCGCTTGTAATAAATAAAGCTTTTGTTTGACTTTAGCAGCGTATCTGCCTGGTTCCCATTCCTGAATGTTTCCCACAGGTTTTCTTCTGTTTTATTCAAACTATTTTCAGGATTCCGGTTCTTTTCTGAGACCCGCGAAATACGGCAAGAAAAAATCTGGCTCAAACTATCGACCAAGGGCGAGGCTTTTATATTGCAAAAACCAACCGCAAACTCAGTTCCGCCTTTCTGAATAGCGCTGCCAACATTGGATAATAACACTGTCTGTGTCTGTTTTGTAACCTCGCTCCCTTTCGATTGATATTTTTGAATTAGGCATTTAAGCAATAAATTTTGTACGGCAACGGCTCTGCTTTGACCATCCTGCGCAGAAGGTTGTCAAAGATGCCATCCTTCATGTTGCTCCGGTTGAAACGGTAACAA
>JBKEDN010000334.1:0-24372 GCA_047975435.1 Draconibacterium sp.
TGTCCATGAAAACTAATTGTTTTAACTTTCCTTTGCATAAGTGTTCATCTTTTTGTTTTGCAAAAACTAATTTACAAAATTTGGATGCTTATGCACTTTTACAAACATACAGCCTCTCTGCCATTTCAGAGGCTTATGCCATGAGCCTGGAATCGGGCCTGGTGCTGCGGGGATGGGACAATCAAAAAGTAAACGGGATGAATGCAGGCACCTTGTCACATTTATCCGGAGAAGTAAATGCAATTAAGTTTAACTGGGAAGATGCCTGGAAGATTCAGCGAAGTGGCATGATGGCCAATGACGGATCGGGCTTGCCGCTAACTGCCGACGGATTTAATTTTAACTATCAATCCATTCGCCAGTGTTACCTTGTTATCGAAAATATCGATAAAGTAGCTGATATTTCCGATGCCGGCAAGCAACAAATAAAGGCTGAAATGCTTACCCTGATTGCATACCGGTACCAGGAGATGCTGAAACGCTATGGCGGTGTCCCCATTGTTGATGGGTTGCTCACTGCTGAATCGGACCTTAACATTCCGAGGGCCACGGTTCGTGAAACACTCGACCACATTCTATTGTTATGCGACCAGGCAATCCCCGATTTACCGAACACTTACAGTGATGGAGAAAAGGGTCGGGTAACAAAGGGAATTCCGATGTGTATAAAAGCCGAAGCCCTTATGTTTGCTGCCCGTCCGTTGTTTAATAGTTCCACACCCTACCTTAGTTTTGGTGCCAACAACGAGCTTATCTCTTTGGGAAATGAAGATGCAGGGTTATGGCAAAAGGCAGTAGATGCCAACCTGGAGGTAATAGACTGGGCAAACGCAAACGGGCACAGGATAATAAATACCGGCGACCCGTTTAATGATTACGGGACTGCTGTTGCCACACCAAATAACGCCGAAGTGTTATTGGCATTTAAATCGCAAAGCGCTGTGGGAAACTACAATCCGCTCACTCAGGGCGGTGGCGCCAATGCCATGAGTTATTTACAGCTTACCCAATATTATAAACAAGACGGAACAAACCAGGCGTGGGCTGGCGAAGAGTGGGAATCGTACGATGGATATGTGGTTAAAGCAAACGAAATGGAAGCTCGTTTTAAGGTTTCGGCTGCGGTAGCCGGACAAGATGCCTGGAACAACCCGGGGTCGTACAGATGGTCGAGTTTAAACATGTCGAATGCCTCTACCTGGGAAGGAAGAGGTGGTACCGAAGGTGCCGGGCGCCGGGTGAAGTTTTGGTACATGTCAGGAGACCAGAGAGATTGGTTTGAATTTCCCTTGTACCGCCTGGCAGAGTTTTACCTCAACCTTGCCGAAGCTTATAACGAACAGGGCAATACTGGTAAATCGCACGAGTATCTGAACGTAATCAGGGACAGGGCCGGTTTGCCGGATGTTACCGAAAATAACAAAGACTTATTAAGACAAATTATTCAGCGCGAATGGGCTGTAGAGTTTTACGAGGAAAACCACCGGTTGTTCGATGTCAAACATTGGAAATTGAACGACATTGGAAATGGCATTATTGGCGGCGACAAAAAAGGTGTTGTGTTCGAATACGTTGATGGGCAGGATGGAGGCTGGAACCCCTGGGATTATGTGTCTTATGCCGTGAGAGATGTTTACACCGGATATTGGGGGCCGAGCCAGTACCTCGAACCTTTTCCAATTGCTGAAATAAACAAAGGCTATATGGTCCAGAATCCCGGATACTAATGCCTTTAGCAGTTTTTAATTTGATTTAAATGCCTTATATATGAAAAACAAAATAATATATCAACAGATATTCAATAAGATAAGTATTTCCATTTTTTCTGTATTGTGCTGTACAATATTTACATTTCAAATGCAGGCACAGGAAAAAGCAGATACCACGAATATCTATAATACACCTACGGTACATGGCCCCTTATTCGATATTCAGGAGCAATCTTCAACCGTCTCGCAATCTTCAGCAAAGGGAGAGGATTTGCTTAAATTACCTGGCGCTAACATTTCCAACAGCCTGTTTGGCTTATTGCCCGGGCTCACCGTTATTCAGGGGGCCGGAGAGCCGGGTTCCGATGCAGCATGTATGACTATCAGGGGATTAGGTTCATATAACTATCCCGACTTAGTTGTTTTTGTTGATGGCTATCAGGTTGATTTTTCCTATTTTCAGTACTTATCACCTTCCGAAATTGAATCGGTTAGCATATTTAAAGATGCTGCTGCTTTGGCGCCTCTGGGTATGCGGGGGGCACACGGTGTACTTTGGGTAAACACAAAAAAAGGTACGCCTGGCAAACCCGTTGTCGGGATCGAATTGCAAACCAGTTGGCAGCAACCAACCACATTAAGTAAGCCCTTGTCGGCTACAGAGTATGCGGGGCTGTATAACGAAGCTTATAGCAACGACCTTGGCGAGTACCAGGAGTTCTACAACATTCCCGGCGATATAACTTCAAATACTGACTGGTACAATCGTGTCTTAAAAAATTCCACCCCGTTTCATCGCGCTGATGTTACTGTAAAAGGAGGATCCAGCACCACAAAATATTTTGTTTTGATGGGATACATGCGAAACAATGGTTTGTATGATGTAGAAAATAACGACACACATTCAAACGCAAAATTCGAGCAGTTTAATATCCGGACCAACCTCGATTTTGAACTTTTCAAAATATTTGAAGGCCGTGTGAATATTGGCGGACGTACCGAAGACCGGAGTTACCCAAATTTCGACGGAAACAGTTTGTGGCAAAATATGGCGCGGTATCCTAACATTATTTACGATCCGGTAAATACCGATGGGTCTTACCCGGGTACCACAACGCATCCTGATAACCCTTATGCTTCCGTTGACGCTTTAGGTATAAATACGATGCACGACAGAACATTGATGACCAATTTCGACCTGAAAGAAAAGCTTGATTTTATCCTTCCCGGACTTTACCTGAACCAGGGTGTATCTTTTAGTACCTGGACGAGGGGGACCCGGAACGTTACCCGCAATTATGCGCGGATAATAGACGGCGAGCCTCAAACACCGGATCAGAATACCAACTATGAGATTTACGACGATTACGGAACAAATCAGTGGAACAGGCTCCAGTTTAAAGTTGGCGCCGGATATGCCAAAACTTTTGACCAGAGCGAGCTTACGGCAGCTGTTACCTATCTGCAAAACGTTTATAGCATTGATGCCAATTTGAACGGGGCAGCAGGTGTTAACAACGATTATGCTTTCCAGAACATTGGCGGGCGTATTCATTACGACTGGAACAGCCGTTATATTGCCGAATTTGGCTTTTCGGTAAGTGGTTCAGACAATTACGCCGAGGGTAACCGTTTTGGGTTTTATCCGGCGCTTTCGGTGGGCTGGAATATCTTTAATGAAAAATACACCGCAAACAGCCCGGATATTAATTTGCTAAAAGTAAGGGCCTCTGCCGGAACAACCGGAAACGATGCCTATAACGGAGGCAGGTACCTGTATCAAAAATACTATTCCTCGCTGGGGGGCGGCGGTTTTGCTACCGGAAACGGTGAGCCGGCCTGGCACGGTAATTTAGGGCTCAGCTATGTTCCTAACCCCGATATTTTTGCTGAAAAAAGTACCAAATATAACCTGGGGATCGATGCCCGTTTTTTTAATAGCCTGGATGTTACAGTCGATCTCTTTAACGATAAACACACGGGAATTGTAACGCCCGATCACAAGCTGCTGGATGTGTTTGGTGCAACACCACCGTACAGCAATATCGGAGAAGTAACGAACAGGGGTTTTGAGCTTTCGGCAAATTATACGGCCCGCATTGGGGACCTGGGAATTAGCGTAGGTGCAAATGTGTCGTATGCTAAAAACAAAATCGACTACATGGCAGAATACAATGCGCTTTCAGAACGGTCGTCACAAACCGGCAAATCAATTGGTACCATGTTTGGGTACGAGGCAATCGGATTTTACGATGTTACTGATTTTGATACCGAAGGAAATCTGAATGCCAACTTGCCACAACCTGTTTTTGGGGCCGTAATGCCCGGCGATATTAAGTACCGGGACATTAATAACGATACAAAAATTGATGAATTTGACCAGGTAGAAATTGGAAATGGCTTTCTACCGGACCTTTCGTATGCCGGACATTTTGGCTTCGACTATAAAGGTTTCGACCTGGAATTTTTGTTGCAGGGAATTAGTGGAAGAGATGTCAACCTGCTTAACGATGCGCGCCTGAAAACAGTTGCTTTCGAAAACAATGGAAACGTATATGAAATGGCTAAAAACCGTTGGGCATATTATCCCGAACAAGGAATCGACACCCGGGCTACAGCAAGTTATCCGCGCTTGTCGTTACAGGGGAACAACAATAATTACCAACCATCAACACAATGGGTTGAAAGCGCCGATTATCTGCGTGTAAGGTACATTGAGTTCGGGTACTCTTTCGCGGTAAATACCATTAAAGCGGTTGGTTTAAGCCATGCCCGGATTTACCTGAATGCTTCTAACCCGTTTACGCTTAGTTCGCTTATGTCGGATTATGACTTAGACCCCGAGGTCTTGTCAGGTTATCCCGCTATGAAATCATATACATTAGGCCTGTCGTTAAAGTTTTAAATTCTAACAACTAATACATTATGAAACGAAAATATATTAAAATATATTCCTATAACGTCCTGTTTGCGCTATTACTGGCAACAGCTTCCTGCAATGTGCTGGACACCAAAATCGACGTTAATCCAACCGACGAGCAAATTAAAACAAATTATAATACGCTTTACGATTTTGGTTATGCAGCCTATACGCGTTTGCAAAACCGGACTTTTGCGATCGATGGTAATCTTTTTGCCGCCGTTTCCGATGAAGCAGAATATACGTATTCTCCCTCATCAACGCAGCAGTTTAACGAAGGAAGTTGGAACGCTATTGTAAATCCCGATAACAGTTACGCATACAATTACGAGGGGATTCGGGCCGCTTCTTATTTTCTCGAAAATTCTGTCAATTACAAAGAGTTCTTAAAACTGAACAGGAACCTCACCACGGCAAACGGGCTAAACGATTACGAACGCGACGTAAAAAGCATTGGCTGGTTACGGAATGAAAACAAAGTTTTGCGCGCCTATTTTTATTTCGAACTGTTTAAACGTTACGGAGATGTGCCACTTGTAAAAGAAGTGTTAAACATGGACGATGATACCCGGATTCCGCGAACATCCGTAGAAGACATTGTAAATTTTATAGTTACTGAAATTGATGGGGCAGTTGACAGTCTGCAAACCTATTGGGGAGACTTTGATACCGCTCTTGACGGAAGGATAACAAAAGGGGCGGCTTTGGCCTTAAAATCAAGAGTGTTGCTTTATGCTGCCAGCCCGCTTTATAACACCGCAGGCGATCAGTCGAAATGGGAAGTAGCGGCTATGGCGGCCAACGATTTGTTAGGCCTTAACCTTTACACACTAGACAACAGTTACCGCGACCTTTTTATCGGAGACAGGACTACCAATAGCACTGAAACCATATTTGCTGTTAGGCAGGGTACCGACAATGGAAACGAAATCCGGAATTACCCAATCGGGACACCCGGTGGAAATAGTGGGATTACACCTTCGCAAAACCTGGTTAGTGCATACGAATACAAAGGAGACCCGGTAGCAGATGACCCTTATGCAAACCGCGACCCAAGGCTTGCCTACACCATCGTAACAAACAACAGTTGGTGGAATAACAGGACAATGGAAATATGGCCCGGAGGAAGGGATGATTACAACAACAATAATACTTCCCGGACAGGTTACTATCTGAAGAAATTCTTAAACGATAACCTTAACCTTGTGCAGGATGAAAAAAAGTTGCGGAGTTGGGTGGTATTTCGTTTAGGTGAAATTTACCTTAATTACGCCGAAGCAATGAACGAAGCTTATGGCCCCGACAATAACAACGGCTACGGGCTTACTGCACGCGAGGCCCTTAACATGGTCAGAAGCAGGCCCGGCGTTGAAATGCCTCCTGTTACTGCCACTTCTAAAGAGGAATTCAGGCAAAGGGTGAAGCACGAAAGGCAAATTGAACTGGCCTTTGAAGAACACCGGTACTGGGATTTACGGCGTTGGAAAGATGCAGTTGGTATCCTCAACCAGCCTCTGTTGGGCATACGTCCCGTTAAAACAAACGATACGTTTACTTATCAGGTAATAGAAGTTGAAAACCGGGTTTTTTCAGAAAAAATGTATTTCTATCCCATCCCTCAATCGGAAATTACAAAATCAGAAGGAGTATTAACCCAAAATACCGGTTGGTAATTTTATAAAAATGTATAAGATGAAACATATTTTTATAGCTATCATACTCGTTGCAGCATTGTTTACATCGTGCCAAACCGACGAAGTATTCACAGAAGATGGCATCACCAAAATTTATATGCCCCAGGCGTCCACATTGGATGGAGGGATAACAAATAACTATCCGGTACCACTTCGGGTGGGAAATGTGGAAAATTACGTTTTAGATACCGCTACACAGCAGTTGCGTATTGTGCTTGGTGTGAAAAACTCAGGCCGCAGTACCAACGGTTTCTCGGTGAACCTGCAAGTCAATTTAGACACTACAAATCAAATTGTGTCGAATGAAATGATTGCCGGCGCCGTTGCTTTGCCCGAAGGGTCTTATGTGTTGCCCGAAACAGCTACTGTTGAACCGGGTACCAATGAACAGGCTTTTTATCTTGATGTTGATATGGGAAAAATTATTAGTGAACATCCTGAATATTACGCGAATAAATTGGTACTGGCCATTAATATTTCGGGCCACGAAGATATAAGCCCTGATTTGGCTACCACTGTGGTGGTGATTGATGGCTCAAAATTTTTGCCTGTGCCGCCACCGCCACCTATCGAAACAATGCTTGATGCAGATGCCTGGGTAATATTGCCACAAAGTGTTGGTGGGCCGACCGGGGAAGCCAATATTTCGGTTATCGATGGTAACATCCATTACAGCAGCGGCACAACTTCCGGACTCTTCAATCATGTAATTTATCAACCGCTTACGGTAACAGCCGGACAAGACTATGTTTATGACATGAATGTGGATATAGCCGGTATTGCCGGAGGCTGGATACAGGTTTATATAAGTAAGGTTGAACCGGTTGACGGAGGTGATTTTAACGACAATAAGGTTTATAACCTCGAAGGTTCGGTTACTTCTCCTATGAGTGGGTTAATGTCAGAATTGTCAGAGATTGCCCCGGCTACTTATACTGCAACAGAAACAGGTACGATATATTTTGTTATTAAAATCGGTAGTTGGGGCAATAATTTTCAAGACCTCACACTTTCGGATATTGTTTTTAAGGAGGCGCCTGAACCACCCTTTGAAAGCTTATTGCAACCGGGCGACTGGAGTATCCTGAAACAGGATGTTGGCGGTCTTTCGGCCGATGCGAGTGTAACAATAACCGATGGCAATATACAGTACAGCAGCGGAACCACTGCCGGCCAGTATAATCATGCAATTTATCAACCGGTTAGCGTAACTGCCGGCCAGGGATATGTTTACGATATGAATGTTGACATAACCGGGGCTGCCGGAGGCTGGATACAGGTTTATATTAGTACCATCGAACCTGTTGAAGGCGGCGACTTTAATGACAACAAAGTTTATAACCTTGAGAGTGGGGTAACTTCTCCTATGAGTGGTAAAATGTCCGAACTTTCCGACATTGCTCCCGGTACCTATACTGTTGCCGAAAGTGGAACAATCTATTTTGTGATTAAAATTGGCAGTTGGGGTAATAATTTCGAAGACTTAAAACTCTCGGAAATTGTCTTCAAAGAGAATTAACAGATACCCCTTCAGGGATTATAAACAACACAAAAATACATGATCATGAATATAAAAAACTTTATTTTTTCCATAATGTCTCTCGTTATCCTGCTTTCTTCATGCAAAAACGACGGAGACGGGATAAACGATACACCTGAGCCTTATACCGTCCCGGAAACCCCCGTAGAGTGGGTATTGGATTTCGAAGATAATTTTGAAGGAACAAGCCTCGATGAAAATGTTTGGGGCATTTACGACAATGCCTGGAGCGACGACCCTGCACACATGCGCAGGAGGGAGGCCGTTCAGGTAAAAGACGGGCTTTTGACTTTGCTGGTTGCTACACATCCTGTTGATCCTGAAAGGTACATGACAGGCGGAATAGCCCACAACAAAAATTATATGTATGGCAAATTCGAATTTCGGGTACGTATCGATCAGGACCCCGCCAATGCAACAAGTGGGGTTTGCCTTACCTGGCCGGAAAGTGAAGAATGGCCAAAAGACGGCGAAATGGATATTTATGAAACCGAATACGATGGCAATTTTTTTAATACCTGGATACATTACGGCGTAAAAGGCAGCGACGGTGTATATTACGATAATAAATACCAGCAAACCCATCGGGTAGATAAATCCCAGTGGCATATTATTGCCCTCGAATGGTCGCCCGAATATGCAAAAATTTACATTGATGGAGAATTGCACTGGAACCTGAAAGACCCGGAGGCCATCGCATCTTCGCCTCACCATGTCTGCTTTCAAACCGAAAAAGGTTCCGATGCCGCATTGGCAGGCCCGGTTAAAATGCAGGTTGACTGGGTGAAAGTTTATAACAGAGTTGAGATTTAACATACACCTTGTTAACCAAAGCTGCATTATTTTTAACGAAGTTAAGGAAATTAGGGGAGTGTATAGTTTAGTTTGGGATAGCGGTATGGTAATTATGCCATGCCGCTTATTTCAAATAGAATCACTACATTTTGGGTTTTACAGCAATAGCTAAATGAATATTATTTTGAATTTTAATACATTAACCAGGTTATGAAGCGTTTTTTCTTGATTGCTCTCATTTTTAGTATGTACCACACCCTTGCTGCGCAAGATATTGATTCAAAAATTAAGCAGTTAATCTCCCGGATGACCCTTCAGGAAAAAATCGGGCAATTAAATCAATATAGCGCCGATTGGAACACAACCGGGCCTGTAATCGAGGGAAGTAGTAAAATTGAAGATATAAAGCAGGGCAAAGTTGGTTCCATGTTAAATGTGAAGGGAGTGGAATATACCCGTAAGTTTCAGGAAGCCGCTTTGCAGTCGCGTTTAAAAATCCCTTTACTTTTCGGGCTCGATGTAATTCACGGATACCGCGTAACCTTCCCGATTCCTTTAGCCGAAGCGGCAAGTTGGGATTTGGAAGCCATAGAAAAGTCGGCAAGGGTTGCGGCAACAGAAGCGGCTGCTGCCGGGGTGCACTGGACTTTCGCCCCTATGGTTGACATATCTACTGATCCGCGTTGGGGGCGTGTAATGGAAGGGGCAGGTGAAGATACTTACCTCGGGGCTAAAATTGCTTATGCAAGGGTAAAAGGCTTTCAGGGAAATGGCATTGGAAATACCGATGCAATTATGGCCTGTGCCAAACACTTTATTGGTTATGGGGAAGCAATTGGCGGGCGTGATTATAACAGCGTTGACATGAGCTTACGGAAACTGTGGGAAACCCACCTTCCGCCTTTCAAAGCCGCACTTGATGCCGGTGTTGCCACATTTATGAATTCTTTTAACGACCTCAACGGAGTTCCTGCTACCGGAAACAGTTATCTGCAGCGCGAGGTGTTAAAAGGAAAATGGAATTTTAGCGGGTTTGTGGTCAGCGATTGGGCTTCGGTATCTGAAATGGTGAACCATGGATATGCAAGCGATAAAAAACAGGCTGCAAACTTTGCCATCAATGCAGGTTGCGATATGGACATGGAAAGCCGCAGTTACATAAACAACCTGGAAACACTTGTAAATGAAGGAAAAGTGAAGGAGTCGGTTATTGATGAAGCTGTTGCCCGGGTTTTGAGGAAAAAGTTTGAGTTGGGTTTGTTCGACGATCCATATAAATTCTCTGATGCAAATAGAGAAAAGGAAACACTGAATAAACCGGAACATATTCTGGCAGCAAGGAATATGGCCAGAAAAAGTATCGTATTACTAAAAAATGAAAACGGGCTATTGCCAATTTCAAAAAAAAGCAAAACCATTGCTTTGATTGGGCCAAACGTAAAGGCTGATTTTGACTTGAAAGGAGCCTGGGCAATTGGCTGGGACAATAAAGACAGGCCGCTTTCTGTTTTCGAAGCTCTGCAAAGCCGGGCAGAAGATACTGAATTGTTATATGCACAAGGTTGTGGTATTTCCGATACCTCAAAATCCGGTTTCCGGGAGGCCATCGAAACCGCTAAAAAAGCAGATGTGGTAATATTGGTGTTAGGGGAGCAGGCCGGAATGTCGGGCGAGTCCAAAAGCCGCTCCGATATTAGTATTCCGGGGGTGCAGGAAGAACTGGCCAAAGAAATTATAGCAACAGGAAAACCGGTAGTTAGCATTATAATGGCTGGCAGGCCGCTTGTTTTTAATTTCATAAAAGATAATTCTCCGGCAATTTTATATGCCTGGTGGTTAGGCACCGAAGCCGGAAATGCAATAAGCGATGTTTTGTTGGGCCAATACAACCCTTCAGGGAAATTGCCCGTAACTTTTCCTTCGAGTGTTGGGCAAATACCTGTGTATTATAACTATTTGAATACCGGCAGGCCCAACAATGATAAAACATCAGCTTATACAACCGGGTATATTGATTTGGTGAATAAACCTGCTTACCCGTTTGGACATGGGCTTAGCTATACAAAGTTTGAATACGCTCAAAACAGCCTAAGTGCCGATAAAATCAGTGCCGGTGATGTTGTCCGCATTTCCGTAGATATAAAAAATACCGGCAGTATGCATGGAGAAGAAGTCGTGCAGCTTTATATTCAGGATGTGGTTGCACAACCGGTAAGGCCGGTAAAAGAACTAAAAGGGTTTGAAAAAGTAAGTTTAAAACCGGGTGAAACCAGGGCGGTGGAATTTGAGATCGATAAAAGCTTATTGTCATTTTATGATAATCAACTGAACCTTATTCTTCAGCCGGGAACATTCAGGTACATGATAGGCAGCTCTTCTGAGGATATCCGGGTTGAGGGTTCTTTTGAGGTAATTGAGTAATGTCTGGTGGTGTTAATTCGCTAATAAGTACAGTTTAGCTGATCAAAATTATACAAATGTGAAAAGTAAAATTCAAATATCCGTTTTATTAATTCTTTTTATTGGTTGTGTAGAACTTGTTTCCGGCCAAAGCTTTCGTCAGCAAATTCTGTTCGATGCGAACTGGAAATTTACCTTTGGCCACGCTACCGACCCCACAAAAGATTTTTACTACCGGGTGTATAACGATTATTCCAAAACAAAATCAAAAGGGATTAATTTTTCAAGTACCAATTTCAACGATAGCAGTTGGCAGCATGTAAACCTTCCGCACGATTGGGCGGTGGGGCTTCCGTTTTCCGAAAAAGCATCCTGGTCGCACGGTTACAAGGCTTTGGGTTCCGAATTTCCCGAAAACAGTGTGGGCTGGTACCGGAAAACCTTTTCCGTAGCACCTGCTGATTCAGGCAAGTGTTTCGAAATTCAGTTCGACGGTATCTTCCGCGATAGCCGTATATGGATAAACGGCATGTACCTCGGTAATAACATGAGCGGCTACATGGGTGCAAAATTCGATATTACTGATTTTATTGATTTTCATAGCGAAAATACAATCACCGTAAGGGTAGATGCCACCCAAACCGAAGGCTGGTTTTACGAAGGGGCGGGTATTTACAGGCATGTTTGGCTGAATGTGTTCAACAAGTTGCATACCTCTCCCGAAGATGTATTTATTTATACGAAATCTATTGGCAACAAAGCCGAAATGGCCACTGAAGTAAGCGTACATAACCGGGGGCAAAAAGAAAAATCGTTTTATATTGAATACGAAATACTGGATCGAAATAAAAATTCGATAGCGATTGAACGTTCTGATAAACAGTTGGTTCCTGTAGGCGAAAATATTTCTGTAGGTCAGTCGCTAAACATTAGCAAACCGAATCTTTGGGATACAGAAAGCCCTTACCTATATACTTTGGTTACAAGAATCGTTTCCGAAGGCAAAACCCTTGAAGAAATCCGTACCCGTTTTGGTGTACGTACTTTTCGTTACGAAGCAGATGGCTTTTATCTGAACAATAAAAAGGTACAGATAAAAGGCGTGTGCGTACACCAGGACCATGCCGGGGTAGGGGCGGCGCTTTTAGACGAAATACAAGTTTACCGCATTGGTTTGTTAAAAGAAATGGGGGCAAATGCCTACCGCACAGCCCACAACCCGCCAACCCCCGAAGTATTGGAAGCTTGTGATAGCCTGGGGATGTTGTTTATGAACGAAACCAGGCTGCTGAACAGCGGGCAGGAATACCTCGGGCAGTTTGAAAAATTGATAAAAAGGGATCGCAACCATGCCAGCCTATTTATGTGGTGTATTGGCAACGAAGAAGAATTGATACAAACTACTCCGGTAGGCGAACGGATTGCGCAAACGATGATAAACCTGCAAACCCGGCTCGATCCGTCGCGTGTAAGTACCTATGGCGCTAACGTTGGCAACGTAGCGGATGGGGTTAGCAAAGTAATTCCGGTACGTGGGTTTAACTACAATTTATATGGTTTGGCCGACTACGAAAAAGAGCACCCAAACCAGCCGGTAATTGGTACCGAAGTGGCAAGTACCGTAAGTACGCGCGGCATTTACCTTCCCGATACTGTAATTGCCAGGGCAGGTGTTTTTAACGGAAGGTTTATTGCCGATACCAGCCGGGCTTACCTTATCGACCAGGATTTTAGCTATCCAGGCTGGGCATCGAGCGCCGAACATTGGTTTTCTCAAACTGCATCCGACAACAGGTTTATGGGCGGCTTTGTATGGACCGGTTTCGACTACCGGGGGGAACCAACTCCTTTTTCTTGGCCAAACATCAACTCGCATTTTGGGGTGATGGACGTATGCGGCTTTCCCAAAAGTGTGTATTACTATTACAAATCGTGGTGGACGAATGCCGATGTTTTGCACATTGCCCCGCATTGGAATATTGACGCAAAACCCGGAGAGCCTGTAAATGTTTGGGTTTATTCCAATGCCGATTCTGTGGAACTGTTCTTAAACGAAATTAGTTTGGGGCGGAAAAATATGCCAAAATTCGGTCATTTAAACTGGCAGGTAAATTATGCACGGGGCGCCTTACGTGCGGTTGGTTACAAAAACGGGAATACCTTTCAAAAACAAACAACTACAACAGGGGCTCCGGTAAAAATAATGCTGTTGTCGCACAAAAAAACAGTATCGGCCAACAACCAGGATGCACTTATTGTAAATGTTTCAGTTACCGACAAAAATGGGTTGGAAGTTCCCGATGCCAACAATTTAATTGGTTTTGAAATAGATGGGGATGCCACAATAATAGGAGTGGGGAATGGCGACCCAAGTTCGCACGAAAAAGACTGTTTTGCACCGGGGGAGCCGGTTCAACGTAAATTATTTAATGGAAAGTGTCAGGTAATTATCCGTTCAGGGAGTACTCCCGGACAGATTCAACTCCGTGCAACTTCAAAAGGCCTGGAGCCATCAATTATTCAGCTCGATCAAAATTAGCGACTTAAAAGAGACCATTTACATTTCAAATATAATTACCAAATGAAACAATATTATCAAGCCATTCTTATCATTTTGTTAATCGCCATTCCACATATTTTGCCAGCCCAGGTAAGCAAAACCGACCCGCTGCAATTTGGTGCCGAAATTTTTATTGAACCCGGCCAGTCTGATGAAGATGTGGAAAGTTGGTTCAGGACATTGAGCGACAACAACATGCACCTTACCCGTATCCGGATGTTCGAAAACTACATGAAAGACGCCAACGGGAATTGGGACTTTTCATTATTTGATAAAGCTTTTGAATTTGCCGCAAAGTATAACGTGAAAATTTATGCCAACCTGTTTCCTGCTACCGGTTTTACCGATGTGGGCGGGTTTAAGTTTCCATACAACCGGGAGCACCTTCAGCGTGTGGCTGAATACACCGGGGCGGTGGTTACGCATTATAAAAACAACAAAGCACTTTACGGATGGGTGCCCATAAACGAACCGGGGGGAGGTAACATCCACGATCCGCTGGCAAAAGAAATATTTACAGAATGGAAAAGTAAACAAACAGATTCTATTGCCGATCCTTTAACCGATGTTCACCATTTTTCGTTCGACGGGCCTAAATTCCTGCTTTATTATAACACCTGGTACCTGAACTGGCTTTCAGAAGAAATTCGAAAATACGACCCGGTTAATCCCATTCATGTAAACACACACCAGATTTTCGAAAATGTAGCTCAATATGATTTTCCGGCCTGGGGCAAATTTCTCACCAGTCTTGGAGGCTCGGCACATGCCAGTTGGCATTTTGGCTACTTCACGCGCGAAAATTATGCGCTGGCCATGTCGGCAAACAGCGAAATAATCCGGTCGGGCGCCGGCGATATCCCCTGGTTAATGACCGAACTTCAGGGAGGCAACAACATTTACAGCGGCTATGCACCGTTTTGCCCAACCCGCGAAGAAATAGCACAGTGGCTCTGGGTTTCGGTAGCTACCGGCGGCAAAGGGGCTATATTTTGGTGCTTAAACCCCAGGATGTCGGGTACCGAAGCCGGCGAGTGGGCCATGCTCGATTTTCAAAATCAGCCAACCAGCCGTTTGACCGAAGCCGGAAAAGTGGCCGAAACAGTAAAAAAACACCAGGATTTATTTCGTGTTGCAAAGCCGCTCAATAGTAAAATTCATATCCTGTATAACCGCGAATCTTTATGGGTGGAAGAACGAATGGTCCCCGATTTTGAGTCGGTATTCGATATCCGGAAACATGGCGCTTCCATGAAATCGGCGATCAGCTATTTCGAGGCTTTCTCGCAAATGGGATTGCAGCCCACATTCAACGAATTTCGCGAATTTAATTTTGAAGGTGAAGATTTTACCCGACAAACCATTGTGCTGGCCCACCAAATTGCTTTAAGCGAAGTTGAACAGGCTAAACTGCGCCACTTTGTAACAAATGGTGGTACTTTATTGGTTGACGGGCTTACCGGATTTTACAATGAAGATGCAGTTTCTGTAATGGTAAATGAATTTCCGTTAAAAGATTTATTTGGAGGAAGCGTTTCCCAATACTTTTTTGAAAAGGACTTTTTTAATCTGGAATTAAACAACGGGCAAACATTAAAATCGCATGCGCTTAAAGCCAAGGTTGTGGCCAACGGAGGTGAAAAAATTACGGATAATCAGGGAAATACAATCGGAACCATAAACAATTACGGAAAAGGGAAAGTTGTCTGGCTTCCTTCACCAATTGGTCTGGGCGCCCGTAAATCGGGGGATTATAAGCCTTTGCTCGATTTTGTTTTGCCCTTTCTCGATATTTCGGACGAATTGCGCTTCGGGGAATACCACAAAGGGGTGTTCATGAAAAATTTGAAGTCAGGGGATCAGTTGGTTACTGTTGTTGTCAACAAATCGGGCAGCACATGTAATTTAAGGTTAAATGGCTTTCCTGAAAATAAAAATCCCAGGATACTCTATTCAAATAAAAACAGCAAAATTGATAAGTATAAACTGACAATAGATAACGAAGACAGTTTTGTGATTTTATGGGAATAAAATGATAACAATGAAGAGCACAATTTACATCCTAAGCATAGCATTAATTATTTGCCTCGGTGCTTGCGTGCCGAAAAACAGCACAATCGCGGCAGATAAAGAAGGTTATATCCGGATCAGCACTGAAAATCGCAGGTATTTCGAAAAAGATGGTCGGGCCTGGGTGCCTGTTTCCATAAATTACCTGCCCGATTATAACTTCGAAAATATAGAATCGTACTTTAAAAATTTCTCTGAAAACGGAGGTAATGCCATGCGAATTTGGATAAGCACCCGTTTTCTGGAGATTGAAGATTCGGTAGAAGGTGTTTATAATGAAGATAAGTTTAAGCGGATAGATAAAGTGCTTGAACTGGCAGAAACCTATGGAATCTACATCAAATTTGTGTTGCAACATATTCGTACCATTTCAGAAAAATCGGACCCGGCTACAGCTTGGGCAAACAGCAAAGCCCTGGCAACGCGTTTCCAAAATATTCAGGAATACATTAATGCCGACGAAGGTAGAAGTTCGTATTTAAGAAGGGCGAAAGCCCTGTCTGACAGGTATAAAAACAATAAACATATTTACGGCTGGGAGTTATGGAACGAAATGGATGCGGTAGGTAACGAGCAAGAGGCCATTGCATTTACAAAAGCGATGCTCAACCCGGTTAAAGCGCTTTTCCCAAATCACCTGGTTACACAAACCCTGGGGAGCATGCACTCCGAAAAAGCGGAAAAAACCTATAAAATGTTAGCCGGAATACCCGGAAACGAATTTCTTTCCATTCACCGGTACCTGGATCAGGGAAACAAGTGGGGCCAATACAATGTGGTAAAAGGCCCGGTGGATATTCTCGCTTCCGATGCCGTCAGGATTGGCCTGGAACTTACGAAAGGTTCGCCTGTTCCGGTAATGTTAAATGAGGTTGGCGCTGTTGATCCCAACCATGCCGGACCTTTCAGCTATTATCCTAATGATACGCTGGGCATACTTATCCACGATATGATATTTGCCCCGTTTTTTTCAGGCAGTGCCGGATCCGGCAGTATGTGGCACTGGGACCATTACATCTATCCTCAAAAGTTGTGGTTCCATTTTCAGCGGTTTTCAAATGCAATTGAAGGTATTGATCCCGTAAATGAAGATTTTGCACCTGTGTTTCTTGAAACTGACGGAGTTCGGTGTTATGGGCTTCGTGGAAAAAATACAACAATAATCTGGTGCCGCGATACTGCAAATAACTGGAAAACCGAATTAGAAAATGCTTTGCCGGCCCGGCCAAAAGAAAACTTTCGGTTATCTTTGGAAGATATCAATGTAAACGGGATTAAAAAATTTAGCCTGTACGATCCGTGGAACGATAAACGGACCAGACAGTTTAATATAGAAGAAGAACAAATCGTAGTACCTTCATTTAAAAGGTCGGTAGTAATCATAATAGAATAAACCAACATGACAAAAAAGGCCATCAACTCAATTTTTTTCTTATTTCTCATATTTTTTGCAAATGCACAGCCCGACTGGGAGAACGAACAGGTGATCTCGAAACAAAAATTACCCGGGCGGGCAACGTCGTATTCGTATGCAACGGAAACGGATGCCCTGAAAGGTGACCGTGAATTGTCGCGGATGATGAGCCTGGACGGAAGTTGGAAGTTTCATTTTGTTGAAGATGAAGGACAAAGGCCTTTAGACTTCTTTCAAACCGGTTTCGATGTGGCTGGTTGGGACGATATTGAAGTGCCCTCCTGCTGGGAAATGAAAGGATACGGGACACCCATTTACACCAACATAACTTATCCTTTTCCGGTTGACCTCCCAAACATCGACCGCGATAACCCGGTGGGCTCTTATGTAAAAGAATTTGAAGTGCCTGCAAATTGGGACAATCAGGAAATTATCCTGAATTTTGGCGGGGTAAGTTCTGCCTTTTATATTTGGGTGAACGGGCAACAAGCAGGTTACAGCCAGGGAAGCCGTCTGCCTGCCGAATTCAATATTACTTCGCTACTGAAAAAAGGAAAGAATAAAATTGCAGTACAGGTATTTCGTTGGTGCGATGGTTCGTACCTCGAAGACCAGGACCACTGGCGTATGAGCGGCATCCATCGTGAAGTACTGCTGCTGGCCCGGCCCAAAGTAGCGTTGAACGACTTTTTCGTGCGTACAAAACTGGATGAAAACCTGGTTAATGCAAAACTTCAGATCAGACCCGAAATAACGAAGGATAAAAACGTTGATGTCTCGGGCTGGAAAATTGATGCCCGACTATTTGACACAACATCAAAAAATATTTTGAAGTCACCTTTGGAAATACCGGTGGAAAAGGTAACGGACGAACACTATCCGCAACGCGATAATGTCCCTTTTGCATTAATGGAACAGGAGATTGTACGGCCGGAAAAATGGTCGGCGGAAACCCCGTATTTATACACACTGGTACTTACGCTAAAAGATGCAAATGGTGAAGTGGTTGAAGCCCGGAGCTGTAAAGTAGGTTTTCGGGAAATAAGTATTCAGAACGGCGCTCTGCTGGTAAACGGCAAAAAGGTAAAATTATACGGCGTTAACCGCCACGACCATAGCCCGGTTGGTGGAAAAACAGTTAGCCGCGAAGAAACCAGGCGTGACCTGGAACTTATCAAACAATATAATTTTAATGCAATCCGTACTTCGCATTACCCCAACGACCCGTATTTTTATGAGTTGTGCGACGAATACGGTGTTTATGTAATGGATGAAGCCAATGTAGAGACTCACGGTGTAAACGGTTTGATCTCCAATATTCCGGGCTGGCACTATTCTATTCTCGACCGTGTCATCCGCATGGTGGAACGCGACAAAAACCACCCTTCCGTTATTTCGTGGTCTCTGGGCAACGAATCGGGCTGCGGCCCCAACCATGCGGCAGCGGCCATGTGGGTAAAAGATTTCGACCCTACCCGCTTTTTACACTACGAAGGGGCACAGGGCGACCCTGCCAGTCCGAAGTACCTGCCGGTGGGCAGCCAGGCATGGCGAAAAAGCTTCGATTACGACCTGTCGAACCCCACCGATCCGCCTTATGTGGATGTAATCAGCCGGATGTACCCAACATTGGAGCAGTTGGAAAATATGGCCAACAGCCCATACATAAAAAGGCCGATAATGCCGTGTGAATATGCCCATGCCATGGGAAATTCGCTGGGGAATATGAAAGAGTACTGGGACCTTATCCGTAGCCACGACAACCTGATTGGTGGTTTTATCTGGGACTGGATTGACCAGGGGATACTTCAAACCGATGATAACGGTGTTGAGTATTTTGCATATGGCGGCGATTTTGGAGATACGCCAAACGATGGTAATTTCTGTATAAACGGTATTATTACCCCCGACAGGAAAGCAAAACCGGCCATCGAAGAATGTAAATATATATACCAGCCGGTATCTTTTGAGGCGGTTGATTTAAGCCGGGGCGTGGTGCGCGTGATAAACCGTTTTAATTTTACCAACACAATTGGTTACGAGTTCAGTTGGACATTAATGGAAGACGGGAAAAAACTGCAAAATGGTGTATTGGATAAGCTTATTATTGGACCGGGAGAGTTTGTCGAGGTACAGGTCCCCGTATTAAAATTTCAGAAAAAATCGGGCAGTGAATATTGGTTACGGCTTAGTGCAAACACCACAAAAGATGAAATTTGGGCACCCAAAGGGTTTGAGCTTGCCAAAGAAAAGTTCCGTCTCCCGTTTTATGAAAAACCGGACAAACAGGAAATTAAGGGTACAATTGAGGTTGAAGATGTAGAGGAGCTGATCGTTAAAGGGAAAAGCTTCTCGGTAAGTATTAACAGGCATACCGGCGATATTGTGTCGTACAAACAGGGTGGGGTTGAAGTTTTAGCCCGTCCGGTTAGTCCGAATTTCTGGAGACCGCAAACCGATAACGATGCACGGGGATGGAAATCGGATAAGGTTTCCGGTTTTTGGAAAACAGCAGCAGATAATTTTGTGGTCAGCGAATTCGAACGGACAGAGGAAGCAGGGAAACCTGTTGTTAAAGTGGTCAGCAGTATCGATGACCGTGTGAAACTACAACGGGTCTATACCTTCGAAGCTGATGGGACGGTGCACATCAGCTATTCACTGGAGGCGGATGAGCAACTTCCAATGTTATTGCGCGTAGGTACACAGTTTGCCATTAAAAATGAGTACCAGAACATGGCTTTCTACGGAAAAGGCCCGTGGGAAAATTACAGCGACCGGAACCAGGCTGCCGAAGTAGATGTTTATCAGGGAAAGGTGGAAGATTTTGTGTTTGAATACATTCAACCGCAGGAATGCAGCAACCGTACCGATGTGCGCTGGCTCGAACTGAGAAATGGAAAACAAAAAGGTATCCGTATCCGTGGCAACCAGCCATTAAGTACTTCTGTGTGGCCCTGGAGCCAGGAAATGCTTGAAACGGCTACACATACTAATCAACTAAAAAGCGATGCGTACTATACGGTTAATGTTGATCTGGTCCAGGCCGGGCTTGGCGGTTGCGATTCGTGGTCGGATAAGGCCATGCCTATTGAGAAATACCGGGTAAAATCAGGTAATTACGAGTATAAATTTAGTATTGCCCCGGTGTATTAATTTTGTGCATCATTTTGGGCACTCGCTTATATCGTTTTGAAAAATAAAAGATGAATTGAATTTAAATTCATCTTTTATTTCTTAAATGACTACTATTTTGGACAGACAAACCCTAATTCAAAATTTTCAGAAACTATTTTCTTCGCGATTATAGCTACGTTAATTTTTCTTTTAGTGCTTGTCCGGTGTACGATTCCGAAATGTTAACCAGTTCCTCCGGCAGTCCTTCAAAAACAAGTTTTCCACCCTGGTCGCCACCTTCCGGCCCAAGGTCGATAATCCAGTCGGCACATTTTATCACTTCCATGTTGTGCTCGATAACAATTATGGAATGTCCGCGCGAAATCAGGGCATTAAACGAATCGAGTAGTTTTCGTATGTCGTGAAAATGCAAACCTGTGGTTGGCTCATCAAAAACAAAAAGGGTGGGGGAATCTTTTTCCCGTGCCAGAAAAGATGCCAGTTTCACACGTTGGCTTTCTCCGCCGGAAAGTGTGCTCGACGACTGTCCCAGTTTGATGTATCCCAATCCGACGTCTTGCAAGGGTTGAAGCCGTTTTACAATTTTCTTTTCAGTAGAGCTTTTCCCTTTTGCAAACAGTTCGATAGCTTGATTAACGGTGAGATTCAGTACGTCATCAATGTTGTGTTCATGGTAACGAACTTCCAGTACATCTTCCTTGAAACGTTTGCCGCCACAACTTTCGCATACCAGAAAAACATCAGCCAAAAACTGCATTTCCACTTTAATAGTTCCTTCTCCCTGACACCCGTCACAACGGCCGCCATCAACATTAAATGAAAAGTGGGAGGGTTTCAGCCCCTGTACTTTTGCAGCTTGTTGTTCCGAAAACAGCTTACGGATTTCATCATAAGCTTTTAAATAGGTTACCGGGTTTGAACGCGAGGATTTGCCAATGGGGTTTTGATCGATAAATTCAATTGCATCAATCATTTTGTAATCTCCCAGAATGGTATCGTGGTGGCCTGTGCGTTCCCCGTATCCACCAAGTATTTTTGTAAGGGCCGGAGTCAGGATTTTCGTTACCAGCGACGATTTCCCAGAACCACTGACCCCTGTTACTACGGTCATTGTATTTAAAGGAAATTTTACCCGGATATTTTTCAGGTTGTTTTCACGGGCGCCAACTACTTCAATAAAATTAGTCCATTTTCTGCGCTTTGCCGGAACTTCAATTTTTTCAACACCCGTTAGGTATTTCGTCGTTAGGCTTTCAGGTTTTTTTGCCAGGTCTTCGTGGTTACCCTGGAAAACTACCTCTCCGCCGTGTTGTCCGGCCAGGGGGCCAATATCAATCAGTTCATCGGCTGCCCTGATGATGTCTTCGTCGTGTTCAACTACAAAAACCGTATTCCCGATCATTTGCAGGCGGCGTAGTACTTTAATGAGTTTCTCGGTATCTCGGGAGTGAAGGCCAATGCTGGGTTCGTCCAGAATATAAAGCGATCCCACCAAACTGCTTCCCAGCGAGGTGGCGAGGTTAATGCGTTGCGATTCTCCGCCCGAAAGAGTTGAAGACAAGCGGTTGAGAGTTAGGTAGCCCAATCCTACATCGCAAAGAAATTCCAATCGGTTGTTGATTTCGATGAGAATTCTTTTGGCAATTTCAATATCGTGCGGTGTTAATTCCAGTTGTCTGAAAAATTCCTTTAAATCAGTTACGGGCATCAGAACAAGTTCCTGAAGCGACTTGCCGGCAATTTTTACATAACCGGCCTCGCGTTTTAACCGGCTGCCTTTGCATTCGGGGCAAATGGTTTTTCCCCGGTAGCGCGAGAGCATCACCCGGTATTGTATTTTATAACTGCTTTCCTCCAAAAACTTGAAGAAAGCATTAAGGCCTTTGAAATACTTATTTCCGGTCCAGAGTAAGAATTTCTGCTCTTCGGTGAGTTCATAAAAAGGCTTATGGATTGGAAACCCAAATTTCTCGGCCGAGTAAAGCAATTCATTCTTCCATTCACTCATTTTTTCTCCTTTCCAGCAGGCAACTGCATCCTGATAGATTGAGAGTGATTTATTGGGAATCACCAAATCTTCGTCAATCCCGATAACTTTTCCATAGCCTTCGCAGGTGGGGCAGGCTCCAACCGGATTGTTAAAACTGAACATGTGTACACTTGGTTCTTCGAATTCAATGCCGTCGGTTTCAAAACGATTGGAGAACTGTTCTTTCTGAACACCTTCGGGCAAATAAGCTTTAACGGAGCATTCTCCATGTCCTTCAAAAAAGGCGGTCTGCACTGAGTCGGCCATTCGGCTTTGCGTATCTTCGTCGCGCTGTACAGATAGGCGGTCGATTACCAAGTTACAGCTTCCATTGCAAAAATCCGTACTTTTTCCCTGTAGTAATTCGTCTATTTTTTTTATTTCGTTGTTGGTTTCCAGTCGCGAAAAACCCTGTTGCATCAGTAGTTCGGCTTCTTCCAGAATACTTCTGCCATTTTTGGAAACCAGCGGGGAAACAACAATTAAGCGTGTACCTTCGTCGAATGAATTCATAAAATCGACTACATCGCTAATGCTGTGCCGGCTTACAATTTGGCCTGATACAGGAGAATAGGTTTTTCCAACCCGGGCATATAAAAGTTTTAGATAATCATAGATTTCTGTTGAAGTTCCTACCGTAGAACGCGGATTTCGGGTATTTACTTTTTGCTCAATTGCGATAGCCGGCGGAATACCGTTAATAAAATCAACCTCGGGCTTGTTTATCCTTCCAAGAAACTGGCGGGCGTAAGATGAAAGACTTTCCACGTACCTGCGTTGTCCTTCGGCAAAAAGCGTGTCGAAAGCCAGTGATGATTTTCCGGATCCTGAGACTCCGGTAACTACAATAAACTTATTCCGCGGAATTTTTAAACTGATATTTTTCAGGTTGTGTACCCGGGCTTTATGAATTTCAATGTATTTTTCGCGTTTACTATTGGACATAATTTTGATGATAAATGCAATAATCCGTTAAAAAAACTTGTATTATTCGTTGAAATGTTCCATTTTTGGATCACACAAAATTACAATAATAGTTGTATCACACTTAAAAATTGACGCCTATAGAAAAATTTTACTTTTTGTTTATACTTAAATAGAAGGTAATGTTCAAACTTAACTCGCTGAACGACAATGAGCTCGTTCTAAGATTTATTGATGGCGATCAAGAATCACTTGAAACTTTAATTCTACGACATAAAAACAGGGTATTTTCGTATATTTTGTTGATTGTCAAGAATCAGGAATTAGCCGAAGATATTTTTCAGGAAACGTTTATAAAAGTAATACGTTCGCTGAAAAAAGGTAAATACATCGAGAACGGGAAATTTATTTCCTGGGTTTTACGTATTGCACACAATCTGATCATCGATCATTTCAGAAAAGTAAAACTGAAGGGGACTGTTTCAAACGACAGTACTGAAGTGGATATCTTTAACTCTCAAAAGTTCTCGGAGCTTACCGTTGAAGATGAAATGGTTAATAACCAGATACTTAACGAAGTAAAAGACCTGATTCGTGAATTACCCGAAGATCAGCAACAAGTGATTTATATGAGGCACTATATGGGGTTGAGTTTTAAGGAGATTGCCGATCAGACAGGGGTGAGTATTAACACCGCCCTGGGCCGGATGCGCTATGCGCTGATCAACCTTCGTAAACTGATTGAAAAAAAGAAACTTTCGTTGACCATGATTTAACTTCTGTTAACACAATAATAACAAACAGGAGGCGTTTTGTAGGTAAATAAAATTTTAAATGCCTATGCAAAAGTTCTCTACTTTAATTTATTGTGTCAGCCATGTTCAGAGTGATGTCGATTTTCAAAAACGCTCCAAAACTGAAAAGATGGTTGATGGTTTAGAAAGAAACGAAATGGGACCATCAGAAGAGTCCATACGAAACATTATGAATTTTGCCCGCTCGTATGATGTGATAAAAACAAAGGCGGCGGGTTTTGTAGAAATGATTTTAAATTAATAAGAGGCTGTCCCAAAAGGGCGGCCTCTTGTTTTAGGCGGCCAGATGTAAATTTGTATGCAATTTGATTTTTGGATGTTTTTTGGATTGTGATAAGCTGGGTGATTGCATAATAATGAGATC
>JBKEDN010000335.1:0-3088 GCA_047975435.1 Draconibacterium sp.
GATCTCATTATTATGCAATCACCCAGCTTATCACAATCCAAAAAACATCCAAAAATCAAATTGCATACAAATTTACATCTGGCCGCCTAAAACAAGAGGCCGCCCTTTTGGGACAGCCTCAATTACCTAATCATTTATTATCATTAATTGCCAGAGTACTCGTGTAGTGCTTTTTCAAGTTTTTTACGGGTAAAGAAAATACGACTTTTTACTGTTCCAAGCGGTAAATTCAGTTCTTCCGCAATTTCTTTGTATTTATAACCATCCAAAAACATGGTAAAAGGAACTTTGTATTCGTCTTCTAAAGCGTTAATGCTTTTTGTGATTTCTTTTGAACTGTAAAAAGAATCCGGAGCAGGATAAACTTTGTCTTTTGTAAACATCAGGTGAAAGTCGTTATTTGAACCTTCAAAGGTGTTTTTTGTTTTAACCTTTCTACGATAGTCGTTAATGAAGGTATTTTTCATTATTGTATAAATCCAGGCCTTGAAATTGGTATTTTGGGTAAACTTTTCACGGTAAGTCAACGCTTTCAAAAAAGTTTCCTGCAACAAGTCATCTGCTCTTTCAGAGTCTGATGTTAAACTAAGTGCATAATAGTGTAATTTGTCGCTTAATCCAAGCAGGGCGTTGGTAAATTGAACTTGAGTCATGGCGCGTTATTTTTAATTTGTCTAAACAAATTTAAGCTTTTGTCATTCCGGAATTAAAAAAATCCTGACAAAAATCAGTCGATTTTTTCTATGTAATATAAATATTCTTTATTCTTTTTTTGTTCTGCTCAACATTTGTTTAAAATAAATAGCTATTAGTACTGATTTGCCTGACAGATGAAGTTTTGCGGAGGTTTAAAATCATTTTCTATCTTTGCCGCCTCATAGATTTGTATGATGAGAACATTTAAGTTTAACCATGATGCGCAATCTGTTTTATTTTTCCAACAGTGGGGAAGAAAAGGGTATTCTCTTTTTCTTGCACTGAAGAAAGTTGTGGCAATTTCGGTTCTGGCAGTTATCTATTTTCTGTCAACACCGGAAGTATCTGTCGCAACTGTTCAGGACACTTCGGAAGTTAAAATGGAATACGACCTTGATGAGATCGAGGTGAGTGCGCAAAGAACGCTTGCACTTTATTCGCAGGTGGCTCGGATTGTTTCCGTGATCGGGAGAAAAGAAATTAAGGCGGCGCCTGCCCAGAGTGTTCAGGACCTGTTAGAGTACATCGCCGGGGTGGATGTACGGCAACGCGGAACTGAAGGTGTACAGGCGGATGTTAGTATTCGCGGCGGTACATTCGACCAGATTTTAATCCTCCTAAACGGTATTAACATCACCGACCCTCAAACCGGCCATCACAATTTAAATCTTCCAGTTAGTTTAGCTCAAATCGAAAGAATCGAAGTACTCGAAGGGCCTGCTGCGCGTGTTTACGGGCCCAATGCTTTTTCGGGTGCCATTAACATTATTACCCGTCGGGGTGATGGAAATTCTGTAGCTTTAAATGCTGCGGGTGGCAGCTTTGGTTATTTCGACGGGAATGCTTCGGTGAGTGTAAAAACCGGACAGTTGAACAACTTGTTTGCCTTTAACGGGAAGCGCTCGGATGGATATGCCGATAATACCGACTTTGAAGAAAAGAACGGGTTTTATTCCGCTTATTTAAACACCCGGGAAGGAGATTTAAACATTCAGGTTGGCGTTTCAGAAAAAGGATTTGGGGCAAACAGTTTTTATACTCCAAAATATCCAAACCAGTATGAGGCAACCAAAACGCTTTTTACATCAGCAAAATGGAACTCAACCGGGAATTTGCATTTGAGCCCCGCGATTTATTTCAGGCGTCACCACGACCGCTTTGAATTGTTCCGCGATAACCCTGCAGCCTGGTACAGCGGACATAATTACCATCTTACCAATACTTATGGTGCGAATTTAAATTCGTGGTTTGCCTGGGCCGCCGGAAAAACAGCAGTTGGGGTCGAATACCGGAGCGAACATATTCTGAGCAACGTTCTTGGCAAGGAAATGGATAATCCAAAAGATGTTCCGGGAGAAGATGCCCAGTTTACCAAATCCGATTCAAGGAACACTTTATCTGGGTTTCTGGAGCATTCACTGTTTATTAACAACTGGACTTTTACTGCCGGCGTAATGGGGAATTACATTTCAGGAAGTGATCTTGGGGTCAATGTTTTTCCGGGAGTTGATTTAAGTTATAATATTTTGGAAGGGATAAAACTTTATTCAAGCTTTAATACCTCGTTGCGAATGCCCACTTTTACCGATCTTTATTACCAGGGGCCTACCAATGTTGGGAACCCGGATTTAAAACCTGAAAAATCGGCAACACTCGAAGGTGGTTTGAAACTTGGAAAACCTGTTATTAAAGGTCATCTGGTATTCTTTTACAGAAAAGGCAAAAACATTATTGATTGGGTAAAAGAAAGCGAAGAAGAAGTATGGACAACACAGAACTTAACCCGCCTGACAAGCTTTGGAACAGAAGCCCAGCTCCAATTGGCTTTACGTAATCATTTTGGTGAATATGTTCCCAATATTGATGTGAGTTATTTATATAATAAGGTTGACAAGAAAGAAGGCGATTTTATTTCGCGTTATGTGCTGGATAACCTGAAACACAAACTGGTTTTTTCTGTAAATCAGCAATTGGTAAAAAATCTTAGTATTGATTTAAAACTTGTTTACCAGGACAGGGAAGGGAGTTACACAAAATTTGAAAACACCGCTCCGGTTGGCGAGGTTGATTATGAACCGTTTTGGCTATTGGATGGGAAGCTTTCTTATAAGTATAGAAACGTAACACTCTACACGTCGGTGAATAATTTATTTGATACAAAATACAACGATATTGAAAATGTTGTTCAACCCGGCAGGTGGATAAAAGCCGGCCTTATTTATAATCTTCAATTCAATAAAAAATAGTGTTAACGTAATTAATTCGAAATAAATTAATTGAATTAGGCATTTTGTCAATAACTAAAAAATCAGTAAATTGGGGGAATCTAACAATAATAATATGGAGCAACAATTTAAAAGCCTAACGATTTTTGATTTTCAGGCCAGGTTTC
>JBKEDN010000339.1:0-33243 GCA_047975435.1 Draconibacterium sp.
ACGATGATTCGGACGAAAATCCTTACACTTTCGACATTCGCGGACGGGGATTTGTACCCGGCAACCTTGTTGTGTCGGGCGTAACCACTCCTGCCGATGCCAACGGAAACTATATTCACCAGGGGGTAATCAATAATTTTGAATACTGGAAACACGAGACGAACAGCTACTATTTGTTTAACGACGAATACAGTGGAGCGCAGTACTGGAATTTTGATGTTGACACAGATGATACAGATGATGACTTTCTGTTTTTTATTGTTTCGGAAGAAGGAACACCAACCGGATTGAGCAGCTGGGATAAAAATACTTCCATTACTGTTGTAGGAGATCCGGTGATTACCGAGGCCGTTTCAGTACCAAATATCGATGTAAAAGGCAACGGCCTTTCGATAGTTGACGATGATGCTTCGCCCGATTACCACGACCACACCGCTTTTAATAGTGTTGAAGTAGCTTCCGGTACACGCACCCGCACCTACACCATCAGAAATACCGGCGGAGCACAACTCGATATTTCAGCCCCCAATATTAGCGGGACCAATGCCGGCGACTTTTCAGTTACCAGTATGCCGGCTATGGCAATTGCCGGAAACGACTCAACAACTTTCCAGGTTACGTTCGATCCTTCGGCAGAAGGTATCCGCGAAGCCGAGGTTTCAATCAGCAGCAACGATACCGACGAGAATCCTTATAATTTCAAAATCAACGGGAACGGGCTCATTCCATATGATATTATGGTTACAGGAATTACCGATTCTGCTGATGCCAATGGCCTGTTTGCTTACCAGGGAATTCTGTTTGAATTTCCGTATTGGATGAATGACTCGGGCTATTACATTTATAACGACATCTGGACGGATGAAGATCGTTATTGGGAAATTGACGAAGATACAAATGACTCAACCTCACTGTTCTTTTCCAATGATTTCAATGCTGATCCGTCGCCGTTAAACGTCACCAACTGGGGGCTTGATAATGGAACGGGAACACCGGTATTAACTTCGCAACCCGGCTTGTCAACCGACGATCCTTCGCTTGCAGAAGGAAACAGCGGAACATCGACATTAACTTTTATCGTCACACTTTCGATGCCGGCGCCGGTTGGTGGTGCCACCGTTGATTATGCAACATCAGACGGAACAGCCACTGCCGGAAGTGATTATACCGCCACCTCGGGAACGCTGAGTTTTGCTGCCGGCGAAACAAGTAAAACGGTTGATGTAACGGTTACCGGAGATCAAATACTGGAGGCTGATGAAACCATTACATTAACACTTTCGAATGCCACCGGTACCGATGTAACAATTACCGATGCAACAGGAACCGGAACAATTACCAACGACGATGCTGCGGCTGTTACCATTGCCGATGTAAATGGCGACGAAGACAACGGGGCAATCACCTTGACTGCAACACTCGACAACGCAGTTCAAGGTGGCTTTACGGTAGATGTTAGTTCTGCTGACGAAACCGCCAAAACAGCAGACAACGATTATACGGCAGTTACCGGACAAACACTCACCTTTGCCGGAACAGTAGGCGAAACACAAACATTCACCCTTACGCCAACTACTGATACCAAACTGGAAGCGGATGAAACGGTATCAATCAGTCAATCGAATTTAGCGGCAACAACGCTCGCCATTGACATTACCGATAGCGCGACTGTAACCATTAACAATGACGACACTGCCTCGGTAACCATAGCCAATGTCAGTGGCAACGAAGATGACGGGGCAATTACCGTTACAGCCACACTCGACCATGCTGTTCAGGATGGTTTTACGGTAGATGTAAGTACTTCCGACGGAACAGCTACAATTGCAGATAACGACTATACCGCCGTTTCAAACCAAACACTTACTTTTACCGGTACTTCCGGCGAAACAAAGACTTTTACCGTTACGCCAACTTCCGATTTAAAAGTTGAATTGGATGAAACGGTTAACATCAGCCAGTCGAACCTGTTAGCAACATCGCTGGCTGTTGATATTACCGACAATGCCAGCGTTACCTTTATAAACGACGACGATTCTGCAAGTGTAAGCGGCGTGAGCAGTACAACAGCCAATGGCACCTACAAAACCGGCGATATCATTTCAGTTACCGTCACCTTCAGCAAAACAGTAACGGTAAGCGGAACGCCGCAACTTCAGCTTGAAACCGGGACAACAGACCAGAATGCCGCTTATGTTTCGGGCTCAGGCACAACAGTGCTTACATTCAGCTACACCGTGCAGGCGGGCGACGAAACAGCCGATCTCGATTATACGACAACTTCGGCATTAATGCTGAATGGAGGAAGCATCAATGATCAGTTTGGAACAGCTGCCAACTTAACCCTGGTTTCGCCCGGAGCAGTAGGTTCGTTGGGAGCGAATAAGGCAATTGTGATTGACGGGGTTGCTCCGGAAGCACCTTCAGTTCCCGATTTAACTGCTGCTACCGATTTAGGAGCCTCATCAACCGATGATTCTACCAGTGTAACTAAACCTGATTTTACAGGAACCGCCGAAGCAAACAGCACGGTAACCCTTTTCTCTTCGCTCGATGGCGAACTGGGAACTACCACGGCAGACGGAAGCGGAAACTGGTTTTTCCATTCAACTTCTGCCATTTCGTATGGCACACACAGTATCACTGCAACAGCTACCGATACTGCCGGCAATACAGGAAATACTTCTGCCGGCCTGTCGCTTATCATCGATGCAGGTGTTGGATCGCCAATCAATGCTAAATTTGTACTGAATCCTTCATACGGTTGTTCAGTTCCACATACAGTTTTCTTTACTGACAATTCAACGTTACCCGATACGTGGTTCTGGGATTTTGGAGATGCAAATACGTCAACAGCCCAAAACCCGATACATACTTATACATCCTTCGGAAAGTTTACCGTTACCTTAACCATTGCTGATACAATTCTTGGAATTACAGATAAAGCTTACGGAGAGGTTATTGTAGGAGACGTTCAACCACCTGAAATTTCATGTCCGGGAACTCAAAGCGTTTTTTCTGATGAAACTTGTCAGGGTGAACTGGGCGATTATACCACACTTGCAAGTGTCTCAGACTTATGTGACCTAAATCCAGTGGTTACGCAATCTCCTTCTCCGGGAACTTTATTTTCCGATTCGGTTGAAGTGAAACTTTTTGCAAGCGATGCAAGCGGGAACATGGACAGTTGCACCTTTTACG
The DNA here is from genome assembly GCA_047975435.1 of Draconibacterium sp. Lineage (GTDB taxonomy): Bacteria > Bacteroidota > Bacteroidia > Bacteroidales > Prolixibacteraceae > Draconibacterium. The sequence goes on from JBKEDN010000339.1 coordinate 3,202, forward strand.
TTACTACTCTCGACACCGTTTCTCCACAAAGTGTTTGTAAAGATATTTCGATTTATCTCGACCAAAACGGATCAGCTGGTCTAATGGCCAGCGATATCGATAACGGCTCGTCGGATAATTGTTCGCTCGATTCGTTGTGGATCAGCAAAAACGACTTCAGTTGTGCCGAACTGGGTGCCAATTCTGTAATGCTTTATGCTGCTGATATCAGTGGAAATATTGATTCGTGCATGGCAACAGTAACGGTGACAGACACAATTTTACCTGTTGCAATTTGCAAGGACATCACCATTGGCCTTGGTGAAAACGGAGTAACCACACTAACTGCCAGCCAAATTGACGGAGGCTCGTATGACAACTGTGAGATTGATACCATGTGGCTCGATAAATATGATTTTACAGCAACTGATATCGGAAACAGCACCGTTACCCTTAGCGTACAGGATTTGAGTGGAAACATTTCCACTTGTGTGTCCACCATCTTGCTCGATGTTACTCCTCCCGAAATCACTTGCCAAAACATCGGGATTGTTTTAGATGACAATGGAAAAGCAAGAATCTACCCGTTCTTTGTCGTAAAAGAGGCATCTGACGACGTTGGGATTGTTTCCTACTCGCTGGATGTTAACCGATTTAACTGCACCGACATAGGGGCCAACAGCGTAGTACTGACCGTAAAAGATTTTGCAGGAAATGTTGCAAGCTGCACCGCCACAGTGACGGTTTACGATAACAAGGCGCCCGAGGCAATCTGTCAGGATATTGAAGTAACACTTAACGCCCAGGGCATGGCTGAGATTGATCCTTCGATGATAGATGCCGGCTCAACAGACGAATGTGAAATTAGCTCAATGACACTTTCAAAAAGCAAATTTACAGCTGACGACCTGGGAGAAAATACTGTTACCTTGTTGGTAAGCGATGCCAGCGGAAACGAAGCCAGCTGCCAAGCCAAAGTTACAGTAAAAGATGAAATTGCCCCTGTTGCAGCTTGTAATCCTGTCAGTATTTGGGTAGCCGGCTCGGATTATCAGCTTTCCGACGATGATATCAGGATGATTGCCGGTGCAAGTTCCGACAATGCAACTCCATTCGATAGCCTGCAAATTAAAGTTGCTCCTTCAACATTCAGTTGCTCCGACATTGGCGACTCAATCGATGTAAATGTTAGTGTCACCGATGAAGCCGGGAATGAGTCTTCATGCAGCACCCTGGTTTATGTTCATTCTGCATTGGAAAAACAGATCGACGATATTGAAGTAAGTTTAGGTGAGGGAATTTGCGAAACAACCATTGATTATCCCGAAGTATTTTCTGCTGAATCCTGTGCTACGGTAACTCAACTCGAAGGATTAGGAGCTACCGGCTTATTCCCTGTCGGGACAAGTATTGAAACCTGGGAGGTAATGTATAACGGCGAGAAAGATACCGTTTCATTTGCGGTAATTGTTTCTGCTACAAACGCGATGCCTGCATTTGATTCAATTGCCGATATCGATACCAGCGGACATATTTCGGAACTGATGGTTTCGCTTTCAGGGATCTCTTTTGGTGCCGACTGTGCAAACCAGGACATCGTGATTTCTGCAAGCGGAGTTAATCCGGAAATAATCAGCAACATCAGTATTAATTACTCGTCTCCTGCCAGTACCGGAGAATTGATGCTGACCATTCCAACAAGTGCCAATGGAAACGATACAATTACCGTTACGGTTGAAGACAGTGAAGGCGGGGCAGTTTCACGAACTTTTACGATAAGTATCGATTACTCCAACCAGGCACCCGTTGTTGTTAACTCGGTGTCCGGCCAGGAAGTGATTGCCGACCATACTTTGACACTGGCTCTTGGCGAAACATTTGACGATCCGGATAACGATATGCTTTCGCTGGAGGTTTCGGTAGAAGACGGCAGTTCCCTACCCGGCTGGATCAGCTTTGCAAACGACACACTCGTTGCCATGCCATCCATCCAGGATACAGGCTGTGTTACTTTAGTTGTAACGGCCACCGATCCTTCGCTGGCTTCGGTAAGCGATACTTTTACCGTTTGTGCAATTGAAATTCCAACGTCTATCGGCGATTTTACTACCAGTGAATTTAATTTGAATATGTATCCGAATCCAACAAAAGGATGGGTAACATTGGAGTTTGAAAATACAGCAATGAACAATACAGAGCTCCTTGTAACAGATATTGCCGGGAAACGAATCTTGCAAAAAACCTACCGGGCACAACAGTTGATCCGCTTTAACATGTCAAACGAAGTATCGGGGATTTACCTTGTAAACCTCGAAATAGACGGGCAACATTACGTACGAAAACTTATTTTAAATACAAAATAAACCACTCGCATTAAATCATCAAACAGGGATCCGGTTTTCGGATTCCTGTTTTTTTATCTAGTTATCCTCTTTCATAGAAACCAACAATTGCTGAATCTCTTTTACAAGCGAAGAATGTGAACCGTGAAAATGATTGAACATGATGGAAAAAACAAGCTTTTCTCCAGAGTCGGCCAGTAAATAACCGGCATAACACCTTACCCGGGTCATTGAACCACTTTTGGCCTGCAAACAATTTTCTGGAAGAAGATTTTTATCAAACAGTGATAAAGTTCCATTTCCCGGCGACGGCAATGATTCAACAAAAGATTTATTGTTGGCCATAAATGTTAGCAGCTGTGTAAAAAAATGAGGAGACACCGCATTAAAATGCGATAAACCGCTTCCATCTTCCATCAGGATATTTTCCGTTTCCAGCCCCTTGCTTTTCCAAAAATTTGTTACAATATCAATTCCGGCTTCCCTGTTTCCCACTCCATTCTCTTCAACGGCTAATTGTTTCAGGAGATGCTCGGCAAACAGGTTAACACTTTCATGGTTTAATACCTTAACAATGTCCGACAATTTTGGAGACAATTGAACAAAAATCGTTTCAACTGAGTGGTTGCCGGCTTTACGAAATACGACTTCACCGTCTAAAAATATTCCGGCTTCGGCCAGCGCTCCAAGCAATTCATTCGCCAATACACTTCCGGGGTCGGGCATCGAAGCCTTTATGGTAAAGGCTTTACGATTGGCCGGAATCGTTCCGCGAATCACCCGCTTTTTATCCAGCGGACTTCCAAAAACATAAGCATTATCCCGATTCACTTCAGAGGAAACCACTTCGTTATTGAACTCAATTCCGGGAATTTTTGGATAGGTCATAATTACTTTTGTCAACTCTCCCACTTTTTTGGGCGACCTGAAAGTGATCCGAAACAGATTGTCGAACACCGTAAATGCATCCGAACCGGCACCATAATAATTCCCCAGGTCTTCCCAAATCCAGGTAGCAGGTATCTTTTCCGAGTCGTAAACCGACGCATCCATTACCAAATCTCCACTAATACGTTTTATCCCGGTTTCAGCAATTTTTTTTACCCAATTCTGAAGAAAATTAAAATAATGATCCTGAAAATACTCTGATCCCAATGCCGGATCAGCACCTCCTTTTACTATCAGGTCTCCTTTCAACTCCCCTTTATCGTTAATACGCCCGTCGTAACCAATGCTCGTTTTAAACCGGTAATCGCTTCCCAACAGATTAAGGGCCGTTGAGGTGGTAACCAATTTCATGGTTGACGCCGGAACCAATAGTTTATTTGCATTCAGATTGTATAACTCTTTTTGCGACTCTAACGCAACTACCTGAATACCCACCGTGGCGTTTTTATATTCCGGTTTGTTCAGCAATTCGAAAACTGCATCCGAAAACCGGTTTTGAGCAAAACCACCAAACCATAAAAAGCCAAATATTGAAAGGAGAAGTATGCGTGCCATCATTTTTATTATTTTTGAAAGGTTCAAAAATAAATAAAATATGCTGCGAACCATTTTAATTGTAGGATCCGGAGGATTTATCGGAAGTGTAATGCGCTATTTGGTTCAGGTATTTGTTGAAAAAGGGCTGTCGAGCACTTTTCCCTGGGGAACTTTTGTGGCAAATGTTGCAGGAAGTTTTATCATCGGAATTGTGTTTGCACTGACACAAAAAGGGAATCTTCTGAGTGCCGAATGGCGCCTGTTTCTTGCAGTAGGAATCTGTGGCGGTTTCACCACTTTTTCTTCGTTTGCCTACAACAATTTAACCATGCTGAAAGAAGGCATTTACGGACAATTTATATGGAACGTGGCAGGCAGTTTATTTTTTGGCCTGCTGGCTGTTTATCTTGGTATGATCCTGGTAAAAGCCATTTTTTAAATCAGTTTGGTTTTATTGATCTAAATTTCCCAAAAGCTGAAACATGTTTTGAATAAACCCTGTAAACCGAATTGATAAAATGTACATCTAAATCGTACTACAATGAATATTTCAGAAAAAACCGGGATTCTAAAAGTCTATGTTGGGGAATCAGACAAAATCAATGGCAGAGTATTGTTTGAAGAAATTGTTTTTGAAGCACGAAATGCCGGTCTCGCAGGAGCTACCGTTCACAAAGGAATTATGTCGTTTGGTGCCAGCCACTCCATTCATACCATGAAAATTTTTGCGCTCTCAAACGACCTTCCCGTTGTTGTTGAAATCATCGATAACATCGACAAGCTGGATAAATTCGCCGAAACCGTAAACAAAATTATGGAAGCCAGTAAAAGAGGAGGTTTGGTTACTTTCCAGGAACTAAGTGTGGTACGCTACGAAAAAGGTGAAAAATACAGATAGGTTGCCCGAAGTTGGAAGGTGGAAGTGGCAAGCTTGGAGCTTGTTGCTCAGAAACGGATGAAGCCGAATAATGAAAATGAACAATTTTAGACGGTGAATCTTCTACAAAAAATTACGGATTATTATTTATTCTGTATTGAATATTTAGCTTACGTTCAGTATGTTTCAAAAATTTCTTCACTCTAAAATCGTTAATTGCAAATCGAAATTTAATGGCTTGCAGCTTTTAACCTTAACACTTTTTAAGTTAACCGAATGTCAAATCATTCTGTGCATACATTAATCGGCTATTTTAGTGTTTCAGAAATTACTACCTTTGTTCTGCTTTTTTAAAACAGGATTTAATATTCTGATTTACTGTAAATAACAATATTATAAGTTAAACAATAAAAACTACTCACGATGTTAATTAGCGACGTAAAAGCAAGAGAAATTTTAGACTCACGCGGTAACCCAACTGTTGAAGTTGAAGTGTTACTGGAAAGTGGTGCATTCGGCCGCGCAGCCGTTCCATCAGGTGCATCAACCGGTGAAAACGAAGCACTGGAATTACGTGATGGCGACAAAAGCCGCTACCTTGGAAAAGGTGTTTTAAAAGCCGTTGAAAACGTTAATACCATTATTTGTAAAGAGCTGGTTGGAATGGATGCTACTGATCAGGTTGCAATCGACCACAAATTGCTCGAACTGGATGGTACAAAAACAAAATCGAACCTGGGTGCCAACGCAATGTTAGGTGTTTCTTTGGCCGTTGCAAAAGCAGCTGCTGAATATTCTGAGCTTCCATTGTATCGCTACATTGGTGGTGCTAACGCCAAAACACTTCCTGTTCCGATGATGAACATCATCAACGGTGGTTCGCACTCTGATGCAACCATTGCTTTCCAGGAATTTATGATCCGTCCGATTGGCGCTCCTTCTTTCCGCGAAGGTTTGCGTATGGGTGCTGAAGTTTTCCACGCACTGAAAAAAGTATTAAGCGCGAAAGGCCTTTCTACTGCTGTGGGCGACGAAGGTGGTTTCGCACCAATGCTGGGTGGTACTGAAGAAGCGATTGAATCGATCCTTACTGCCATTAAAAATGCAGGTTACAAACCAGGCCGTGCAGAAGACGGTGGTGATGTATCCATTGCAATGGACTGTGCTTCATCAGAATTCTACAAAGAAGGTGTTTACGACTACAGCATTTTCGAACCAAACGGAGTAAAACGTACTTCTGACGAACAAGCTGCCTACCTGGCAGAACTGATCGCAAAATATCCGATCGATTCTATCGAAGATGGTATGGACGAAGGCGACTGGGACGGATGGGTAAAACTGAATGCAGCCATTGGCGACAAATGCCAGTTGGTAGGCGACGACTTGTTTGTAACCAATGTTGAGTACCTGCAAAAAGGTATTGAACTGGGAGCAGCCAATTCTATCCTGATCAAAGTAAACCAGATTGGTACGCTTACCGAAACGCTGGATGCTATTGAAATGGCTCACCGTGCAGGTTACACTTCAGTAACATCGCACCGCTCGGGCGAAACAGAAGATGCAACCATTGCCGACATTGCAGTGGCAACCAATTCGGGCCAGATTAAAACCGGTTCTTTGAGCCGCTCAGACCGTATGGCAAAATACAACCAGCTGCTTCGTATTGAAGAAGAACTGGGTGCGAGCGCCATTTACGGGTACAAAAAAATCTACAAAAAGTAGCGGGAACTGCGGTTTCTAACCGCATAAACGCGGAGCTTACAAAGTTTCGAACCCGATAAAATAGTAAAGCCGCTTCATCTTTTTGATGGAGCGGTTTTTTTATGGCTTCCCCAAATAAAGCAGAACCTCACCGCACCGCCTCCGCAATCCGCGGTTTTAAATCGGTGAAGTTTTTAAACAGCTTTATATCTTTAAACACCAGCTTAAACTGAAAACGGGGTTCATCAATCATTCCGTTTACAAAATAGGCCAGTTGCATGTGCATAGCCGGAAAAATAAGACTTTCGTTTTTTGTGCTTAAATTAAGCCCCAGCCGCGTGTAACTGTCCCATTTGTTACGCTCGTAAACGGCCTGGTTTGCCCAGCCAAAATCCACAAAGGGATCAACCGAAAAACGGAAACCCCATAAATTGTAATTGGTATAAAATATAGGATGGTAGTTTAGGGCGATATTGCGGTTTCCGTTAAAGCCGTCGCGATCATCGCGAGCCATTAAATAATCGGTGTAAAGTACCGGAATCAGGTAACGCGGATTATAAACAGCATTAAATGAAAACTGAAACAGGTTTCTCCATTCAACATTGCCCAAATCGGTTAACGGACTGGCATAGGCCAGTTTCAACACACTGATTACATCTTCAAATTCAGACTGGTAACGAAACACACCAAAATCGGCCGTTGCTGAGAATATTCCGGCATTCTGAAAATAAAGTGCATAATTCAAACGGGCACCTGCGTAAGGACGATCGACAAAAGAGGTATGCTGCCAGCCGCCAGTCAAATTCAGGTTGATACCTACGGGAATATCTTCGATGGGGCCGTATTGAACAAGGTTAGTGGTTTTTACATACGAAACCTGCTGAAATGACGCCGATAAAAGGAAAATCTGATCATCGTGAAACGGGTAGTTTGCTTCCAGGTTCTCCGTTGGGCGGTCGGTAAATTTTTCAGAATAATATCGCGCAGCAACATTAATAAACGGGTGTTTTTCGTCGTGCTGAAACAAAAACGAATATCCCATCCACACATCCGCCAGGTTCATGCTGTATTTTGTATTTTTATCAACAATCGAGTCGCTTACGTTGGGGCGTTCTGCGATCTTTTCTGTAAGTTTTTTAAACAGCACTTCACCTCCCAGGCGGGTGTATGTGGTTACAAATGGTTTGTCCAGCTGAACCTGAAAGACCTGCTGATCAAGTCCTTTATCTATACTTATTTCGCCGTTAAAAAAACTTCCTCCAATATTGTCGATTCCATAATAAGCACCGTAGCCAAATTTATCATCGGTACTGCCGTCAAATTCAAAAACAGCTCCCAGGTTATGTCCCAGCCCTAAGAAGTTGCGGCTGTAAGGTTCCACCTCAAAGGCGTTAACATCCTTTAATTTTCCTCCCACACCTATCGGATAACGGTCTTTTACCACCACTAATACTGTTACCGAGTCAAGCGAGTTTTCGTCGGGGATCACCTGTATCCGGGCATCTTCGATGTACGACAAATCGCGTAACAAGCGTTCATTATCCGAAAAAATACGCGGGTTCAGCCGGTCGTTTTCCCTGAATTTCAGGTTGTTTCTTACAACACGCTCCCGTGTTGGCTGATAGGTTGAATTTAAAAAACGCCCTACGCCACTAGTGTTTACATGGGCTGTATCAAACACATTTCCATCCAAAACAGCGACACGTTCAATTTGAATGGATTTTACCACACGGTTTTTGTAAATACTGTAATAGTTATCGGCCGGGTTAAATTCTTCGGGCAGATCGTCCTTTTTATCATAAATCTCTCCCATCAGAATCCGCCCATATTTATCGTTCAGTCGTTTGGCAGACTCTATTTTTTCGGGTTTCCGCTTGTAATAGGAAGGTTTTCGTACCAGAAAATTTTTGATTAAATCGTATTCTGTGCCCTGTTCCAAAACAATTACAGAATCATTCACCCCAAAATAAGCGGTATCGCTTAGCACCAGAATCTGATCGAATTGTACACGGACGGTATCAACCCCCTGCCCTTTCATGCTGATATTCAAAAGTAAAAGAGAAAGAATCAGCAAATTACAACGGGTCTGCTTTTGCTTTACATAAATCATATTACCGGTATCGGGTGAACAGGGTAAAGATAAGAAATTATAAAACACACTACCGAACAGATTACAGGGGACAGAAAACTGTTCAATAAAGAAAAAACTCCGTACTGATGAAATGAACAAAATCCTTGATTCATTTGCTTTTAATACGGATATTATAATAAAGCTATAGCAAATGATTAGTAAATTATACCTTCTCATTTTGACGTTTCTGTTTTCGCTTGCAACATTTGCCCAGGCGCCGGGTGGAGTGCCGTACGGGGAACCGGAACCGGTGAAATGGGATTTGGCGAACATTGTTTTACTGATTGTAATTCCGGTAGTAATATTGTTTGTTTATTTCAAACGCAAGAAAAAGAAATAAGCTATCTCTTCTATTTTTCAATTCTATTGGCAAACCTTTGTTTAAAAAGTATTGAAACCTTCAGGATAAAACCTATTTTTACAATTAAAAGAACTTTACCAAACAGTTTATTATGACTAGAATATTTGTATTCCTCTTGTTTATCTTTCTTTACGGACAAGTAAAACCGCAAAATTTTGCCGATTTAGTTGATTCTGTAAAACCTTCGGTAGTAAAAATCCATGTGCTTGAGAAGAAAAATCCGGGTGTTGGAAATCCAACAACTCAAACTTCGGCCCAGGGTTTTGGATCGGGCGTGTTGATTGGCAAGCAAAATAATTATGTTTTAACCGCCGCCCACGTGGTTGCCGATGCTTCGAAAATCCAGGTTGAATTTGCTGACGGAACCAAAGTAAATGCAACCAACCGCAGGGTTGATAGAACCGCCGATGTGGCAATTATTGAGCTGGAAAAACCAGTAACAAATTTACCCGCAGCCAAATTGGGAGACTCGGACAAAGTGCGAGTGGGTGAAGATATTTTTGTTATCGGGAATCCACTTGGGCTCTCGTTCTCTGTTTCAAAAGGAATCATCAGCGGAAAACATTCCGAGAAGCATGAAACCATTGAAGGGAAAACACAGGAGTTTTTTCAAACCGATGCATCGATCAACAAAGGAAACAGTGGCGGCCCCATGTTTAATATGCAGGGAGAAGTGATTGGCGTGGTAAGTTCCATTTTGTCTTTTTCAGGCGGCTTCGAGGGGCTCGGGTTTGCCGCCACATCAAATATTGCCGTGGATATTCTTTCGCAGCAAGGCAGAGTTTGGTTTGGAATTGATATGCTTCCGATGAATCATGAATTTTGCAAACTTTTTAATGTACCGCAGGAAGGTGCGTTGCTGGTGCAAAATGTAGTAGAAAATTCGCCGGCCTATTTTATGGGTTTGCACGGTGGATACCTGGCAATTAAAATAGGTGAACTCGAAATTCTGGCCGGCGGTGACTTTATTTTGCAGTTCGATGATATTCCTTTAAACTCAAATAAAAACATTGAGCGTTTTACGGAATACATGAATAAACTGGAAAAAGGACAGGAATACCAGGTAAAAATACTTCGCGGAGGAGAAATAAAAACCTTGCGCTGGAGAATGACTTTGTAAAACATGAGATTATGAATGTTAAACAAACTTTCACATTTCTTTTTATCCTGATCGGTTTTCTGGGATATGGTCAGGTTCAGGACACGACAAAAAAAGTAAATTTTGCTTTTGTTCCGTTGGTGAATTACAGCAGTACGTTGGGCATTAAATTAGGCACAATGGGGCAACTCTACTATAAAGTAAATCAAAACGACGCCATTTCCCCATCATCGTCAACCGGGTTGGGTGTTATGTACACCACCAATAACAGTTATTTCCTGGCACTTTTTCAGCGCTTGTACTTAAACGAAGACCGTTGGAGGTTTCTTGCAGCCACTGGTTTGGGAAATTTTAACTACCAATACTGGCAGGATTTGCCTTTTAACTCGGGCGGATTTATTGGATTTGGTACCGGCGCAAATTTTGGTTTCCTCAGGATGGAAAGAAAAGTATATAAACAATTATACGTGGGAGCAATCGGTATTATATCAAAAAACGTAACCGATTATGATATCCCCGATTTTTTTCCTGACAGCCTGAAAACCGATGAGCGAAACATGAATTGTTTGGGCTACCTCATTAATTTCGACCGGCGCGAGCACCAGGTAAATCCGTATGGTGGTTATAACATTGAATTAAAAAACACCTTTTACCGCACCTGGATGAACAGCGGAAATAATTTTGAAAACGTTGAGTTCACCTACAATCACTTTTACCAAATTAAGAACGAAAGAAATATACTGGCAACCCGCGTAAAAGCTGCAATTGCCACCGGCGATGTCCCGTTTCAGGGGCAAAGTGTTGTAGGGCAAGACGATATTCGTGGTTATACAAAAGGAAAATACCGGGCCAACCAGGTATATGCCGTGCAAGCAGAATATCGTTGGCGGTTTCATGAAAAAATGGGAATGGTAGGTTTTGCCGGTTTGGCGTCGGCAGTTGACCAGATTGGTGATGTTTTTAACAGCGAAATTCTTCCGGGGGCCGGAGTTGGGTTTCGTTACATGATGATACCTAAAGAGCGCATAAATGTGGGCTTTGATGTTGCAAAAGGGAAAGGAGACTGGGGCCTGTATTTCAGAATTGGAGAATCGTTTGGCAGATAAACAAATTATACAGAAAAGGAAAACCGGCCGAAATTAAACAATCAGCCGGTTTTCTTTTTGGGCCACTTATTTGGGTTCCCAGTAACAACGCTTTGGTGAAACAATTTTCTCCTCCGCTTTCAGTACTTTCATTGCTTTATCAACGTCTTTCCGATCAATTCCCGCAGCTTCGGCAATCTGACCGGCACTCATTGGTTTTCCGGCAGCTTTCATAGCCGCCAATACTTTTTCCTGGCTCATATTGTTCTTTTTTATAGTTAGTCTGCAAATCTTTCTGAAATCACTTTCCAGTCAATAATCTTCCAAAAATCTTCGATGTATTTGGGCCGTGCATTTTGTTTGTCGAGGTAGTAAGCATGTTCCCACACGTCGCAGGTAAGCAATGGTTTTTTACCATCCCGCAAAGGATTCCCGGCATTACTGGTCTGCACAATTTCGAGTTCGCCGGCTGCATTAACTACCAGCCATGCCCAACCCGAGCCAAACAAGGTAGCCGCTGCTTTCGAGAAAGCCTCTTTAAATGCATCAAACGAACCAAACTTTGCATCAATCGCCGCTTTCAGTCCGTCTTTGGGTTCTTTGCAACCATCGGGATTAAACTGCATAAAATAGAACGTATGGTTCCACACTTGTGCGCCGTTATTAAAAATTCCACCCTCGGCTTTCTGAATAATTTCTTCTAGACTGGCATTTTCAAACGCTGTTCCCGCAATTAGGTTGTTTAAATTGGTAACATATGCCTGATGATGTTTTCCGTAGTGAAAGTTGATGGTGTTTTCACTGATCACCGGTTCCAGTGCATTGGCTGCATATGGAAGTTCTGGTAAACTAAAAGCCATAATTATAAAATTTAAAAGTTGTTGATTTTTATGTAAAGGTATAACGTATCAGATGTAAAAAAGGATTTGGGGAATGGGTAATTTGGAGGTAATCTAAATAAAAACTTTCGTTAATTAAATAGATACAAGTCAATTAAGAGTTACATATTACTGTTAACGTACCGGTTTTAACTTTCTCATTGATTCTCTGAACAAAACAGTCTTCCTGAGCATCTTCATAATTTGTGCATAAGTCAGGAATCGTTGTCCACTAAGAAGCTCAATCTTTTAGTTGAATGATAATTATACCCTTTCCGGGCAAGTATTCTAAAAAACAATTTTTTATAAAAAAGTTAAATTCTATTTTTGCCCTAGAACCTGATTAAATGACCACATTCAAACAAAACAAAAACATTGCAGTTGTAATTCCCTGCTACAAAGTAAAGCAACACATTTTAGAAGTTATAGGCGGGCTAAATCCGTTCATTGATATTATTGTTGTTGTTGATGACAAATGTCCGGAAAATTCTGGAAATTTTGTTGAAAAAAACTGTAACGATCCGAGAGTTACCGTGGTTTACAACCAAATCAACAAAGGTGTTGGCGGGGCTACTATTCAGGGATTTAAAAAAGCGCTGGAGCTGGGATCGGACGTGATAATAAAAGTGGATGGGGATGGTCAAATGAATCCTGAATACATTCCTCAACTCATCAGTCCTATTTTAAATTTTGAAGCAGATTATACCAAAGGAAACCGCTTTTATTTTTTGAACGAACTAAGGGCAATGCCCAATATCAGATTATTTGGGAATAGTGTGCTCTCAATGATCAACAAAATAGTGACAGGTTACTGGGGAATAGCGGACCCAACCAATGGCTATACAGCAATTAGCAAAGAGATGCTGAAACTTCTTCCGCTTGAAAAGATTGATAACAGATACTTCTTTGAGAGTGATATGTTGTTTAGGTTATCTACAAGTCGTGCCGTTGTACTAGACATACCTATGCACGCTAAATACGGAGACGAGATTAGCAATTTAAACATTTGGAAAACAGCCTTTTTCTTCCCGTTCAAATACCTGATCCGTTTCATAAAAAGAATTTTTTATCTGTATTTCTTACGAGATTTCAATATCGGAACAATTCACCTAGCTTTTGGATTGATCCTGTTTATTTTTGGAGTTGTATTTGGTGCAACAATCTGGGCAAGAAGTATTCTTTATGAAAATTTTGCAAGTACAGGGACTGTAATGTTAAGTGTTTTGCCTATTATTTTAGGTTTTCAGTTATTGTTGTCATTTATTTCTTACGATATACAAAACCAACCTAAAGTGTCGATTGGCAAGTTAACTGAAAAAGAACACATAATTGATCCGGACAAAAATCCCAACACTATAAAGGAAAAGTAAAAACTGATAAATGAAATTCAGAATGACTGAAAATATAAATACATCATCAGAATCAACCAGCTTTTTTAAAAGCCTTATTAACAAAATTTCGAAGGACAGGGAAAATGTATATAAAATGTTTATGGTTATAACATCTGTCATTTATCTGTTTACAATGCTCCTTGTTGTTGATGATTATGGTGTTTCAGGAGATGAAGTAAATAGCCATAATCAGGCAGTCAGGGTTTTCAATTATTTTGCAAACGGAGACAGTACTGCCTATGAAAATACACCGGGATATTTGAATTTCTACGGTTTATCAGCGAATGTAATGGCAGAATACGTTGCAAAAGCCTTTGAGCCAAATGATTTATATAAAGTCAGGCATTATTTTAATGTACTGGTTGCCTTTATAGGAACTGTTTATGTTGGTTTAATTGGCTTTAGGTTATTTGGAGGGCTTGGTGGCTTAATCTCCCTCCTGTTTATGATCCTTTCGCCCCGGTATTTCGGACATTCATTTAATAATTTGCTGGATGTACCCTTTGCTGTCGGATATATAATTTCGACCTATTATATTATCCGCTTTTTTGATTCGTGGCCAAAAATTAAAATAGTCCATGCAATTGGTCTGATTTTGGGGATAGCCTTTGCTATCAGCAACAGGGCTCCCGGAGTATTGTTATATGCTTATTTCTTTGTTTACGCCTTTATTTTTTATGTTGCCTCTATTAGCAAAAAGGAATTTTGGAAATTCTGGAAATACAGGAATGACATATTAAGGTTCTCTCTTTGGTCGCTCGGAATAGTGCTTGTTAGTTACGGATTGAGCCTTTTAATATGGCCATACGGATTACGAAACCCAATTATGGCCGTTCCAAATGTATTGGAACATTTTTCAAAAATCCCTGTCAACATGACTACCATTTTTAACGGTGCACAAGAATTGTCAAATAAATTGCCTCGATCGTATGCGCCTGTTTACCTTTTAGTCGGGACTCCGCTTTTTGTTGCTACCGGTATTGCTCTCTATTTAATTTTACTTGCAATCCGAAAATCAAAGATCGATGGAGCGATGATTTTTATATTATTTACCGCAGCATTTCCTATTCTGTACATTGTATATCAAAAAGCAAACTTATACAGCGGGATGCGACACTTGACATTTATCGTTCCGTCGTTGGTTATAGTAGCCTCCGGGGGTTGGGTCGCTTTTTTGAATCTGTTCAAACGAAAACTGAAAATAATACCGGTAGCAATTCTTACAGTTCTGTTATTTCTTCCTCTCAGACATATGGTTGCAAATCATCCCAACCAATATGTTTATTTTAATGAATTGACAAATGGCATGAAAGGCGGATATGCCAACTATGACATGGACTATTTCTACAATTCAATTAAAACGGCTTCTGATTGGTTAAAAGAAAACGAAGATATTGGACAAGACAGCCTAACAATAATTACGAATGGTTCTTATACTGACTATTTTAATGATTACCCCAATGTAAAGATGAAATATTGCCGATATTATGAAACTTCAAAAGAAGACTGGGATTACGCAATTTATTCAAATGTTTTCATTCGAAGAGAACAGCTTCTTAATGGCATTTTCCCACCACCCGGAACAATACATACAATTGATGTTGACGGCTACCCTGTTGCAGCCATTATAAAAAGAATTAGTAAAGAAGATATGGAAGGATTTAATGCCTTAAAAACAAGCAACACTAAACAAGCCAAAAAACATTTTAAAAATTACTTACAAATAAATCCAAATAGTGAACAGGTGTTAGAGGGTTATGCCAGAGCTATGTTAATGGAAAGAAAGCTTGACTCTACAATAATTTATGCAGACAGTGCTTTAATCTATAATCCCGATCAAGTAGGTGCGTTCATGCTAAAAGCCTCAGCGTTAAATTCAAAAAAAGAATACAACGAGGCCTTGATTGCTGCAAACGAAATGCTGGATATTAAAAGCGACTTTGCAGAAGGACTATTTCAAAAAGGTTTTGCATTAAAAAATCTAAATCAACCCAACGAAGCATTAAAAGTATTCCAACAGGCAATAGCCCTAAAAAAAGACTACAAACAGGCTTATCTCCAGATGGGAGAAATTCTGATGAATTACAAGAGCTACAAAAAGGCCATTAACATTTATGACCAAGTTCTGAAAACCAGTCCGGATGACTTTTATGCAAAAGTTAATAAGGCAAAAAGCCTACATCTTTCCGGCAATAACTTACAGGCAGAAAATATTATTAAAGAACTGCCTGCATCAAACCAGAACCATGTAGAAGTGGTAAAACTAAAATGCAGGTTAGCCCTGGAAAAGAACGACCTGAGAACTGCAGCCAACTACATTAACATGGCAAGGTTTATAAATAACGATGCCGACTTATTTGCGATACGAGCTAAGTTTGTATTGGCACAAAACAACCGCGTACAGGCTGAAGCCTTGCTAAAAAAAGCTGCTGAACTGGATCCGATGAATCGTGAAGTACAAGAATTGACAAAACTTGCACAACCTTCCGGAAGTCCGCAAATAACGCAGCAAAAAACAGAAGATCAAGCCAAAAACAAGGAACAGCAATCCATTATGTTTCAAAAACCAAAACCCAAAAAGAGAAGCCCTATCGCTTTTCCCAAACGTTAACAGACAATTATTGCGGATCAGTACAAAAATTTTCAGGAAATTTCCCTTTAATGCCTTTGGCTTTGTAGTAGGCTTTCATCCGGTTAATATCGGCGGTAGCATTATCGCTTAACTCCATCAGTTCACCAGTGGATATAATTTTGCGGCCCCAGTCGAAGCTTCCCAGGTAAACCGGAATACCCGTTTCCCTGGCAATGATATGAAAGCCTGCTTTCCATTTTTTGGAAAGGCCCCTTGTTCCTTCCGGAGTTAAAGCCAGGTGAATATGATCCAGTTCATTGATTGTTTGAATCGTCTGCCGAATTACATTGGCACCGCGCGAACGGTCAATCGGAAGCCCGCCCATTTTCTTTATAAAGTACCCAAGCGGCCAAAAAAAGAATTCCTTTTTGATCAGAATATTAGCCTTTTTACCAGCAGAAGTATAATACAACCAAGAGATTACAAAATCCCAGGCACTGGTATGCGGCACCCCAATTATAATACATTTCGGGACATCAGGAATTCCTTCGTAAACACCTTTCCATCCCATCAGTTTCATTATAAATTTGCTAAATCTTCTCATTTTACTTCTACTGTTTTAATTTCAAAATTAGTAGCCCCGGCATATTCTTTCAATAACTCCTGAGCCAAAGCCGTTGCGTTGCTCAATAAATTTGAGGCGTCATAATCGATTATGATCATCAAAAAACGGGACGTATCAGCAGTAACGCTCGTCCTGACAGAATCGCTGGTAGGAGTACCAAAAGCTCCCAACTCATCCAGAAATACGGGCATATTTTCAATATTTAAGGCTCCGCGACCAATTCCTTCGTATGCTTCCTCTTTTTCGCCAATCCCAAAAACTACTTTCCCTTGAATTTTTTGCAAGTCGTAGCCACCGATTGAAAAGCCACTTGAAATGGACACCAGGTTCAGGCAATCAACCACATTGTTCACCTGGTATAATTCTCCACGGTTTACTACCCGCCGTAAAAGTGCCTCGGCCGACAAGCGATAGCGTGCCGGGTCTTTTCCACAAGCTTTGTATGCCTTTCGGGAAGAAGCAATGGAAGAAATCCGGCTAATGTCTTCAATTTTTAGCTGCGAACGCAATTCCTTCATTTTTTCCTCTATCTTTCGCCACAGTTGACCATTCTTCTCTTCAATCTGTACATCACATTCGATACACGATAATTGTAAACGGGGTACTTTCTTGGCAAGCTCATCTGAAATGCTAATCGAAGACATTTGAATAATTAAGTTCTTTTTGAAAAAATAATCCTCAAAACTAATATTATGAAACGACTTTTGTAAAGGATGTAAATGAAAAAACTATTTCTTTCAAAACAATCTGTCTTGTATAAACATAAAAAATTTGGTCTTATATTTGTAATAAGGTCAAACGATTTTAGACAGACTTTTATGAAAAAGCCTTATTTTCAATAACAAAATTTAAATGCGATGAAACACATAATTCTAATTGTCTTGATTCTCGGCGCTTCTTTCGCAACGCAAGCCCAGGATAAAAAAATGTCGAAAAAGGAGAAGAAAGCAAAAATTGAAGCAGAAAAGAAAGAGAAAACAAAAAAGCTGATTTCGGATAAAACCTGGCGGTTTGATGCCGACCGGATGTTGCCCACAACCGGGCCAAGCAAAACACTGGTTACCGATTATGGTGTGGATTTTCTTTCTGACAAAATTGAATCGTACCTGCCATTTATGGGAAGGGCGTACAAGGCTGATTACGGCAGTACAAACTCTCCGATGGATTTTAAATCGGAAGTTGAGGACTACAAGATTGAAGACTGGGAAAAAGGTGGCTGGCTCATTCAATTTAGCGTAAAAAACAAAAGCGACTTTATGCAGTTTACCTACACCATATCAGCTACTGGCTCTGCAAGTCTTAGCGTATCCAGTTCCGACCGGCAAAATATATCGTACCAGGGAGAAATTACCGAGGTTAAAAAGAAAAAAGAATAGCAAAGAAAAAGGGAATCAGCAGGTTCCCTTTTTTTATAGTTCAAAAGGCAACTTTTTTCCCAATTGTATTTCGAGAGGAGAAACAAACACCTGCATCGGAATAACTTCTACTCCCGATTTTACCGCTTCTTTTAATGCAGCGGCATAATCAGGATCAATTTCTATGGCCGGGGCAAACACTTCTACATCGCTACGTTGAATAATATAGAGCATCACTGCACGCATTCCCTGCTTTTTTACTTCAACCAATGTACGAAGGTGCTTTTGCCCCCGGATAGTTACGGCATCGGGGAACAATGCGTATTTTCCTTCTTTCAGCGAAACATTCTTTACTTCCACAAAACATTGCTCTGTATCATTTTCGGCATAAATATCAAAACGCGAATCACCAAATTTCACTTCTCTCCGAACGGCAGTATAACCTTCTAATCCGGGTATTTTCCCTTCTGAAATCGCTTCGAAAGCCAACTGATTGGGATTTGAAGTATTTATTCCTACCCAACCGTTGTCAATTTTAATCATCTCCCAGGTAAACCGGGTTTTTCGTTTGGGGTCACCGGCCGGAGAAAGAAAAACTTCTGAACCTTCTTCCAAACAGCTTTTCATGGTTCCGGAGTTGGTGCAATGAGCGGTTACCACCGTTCCGTCATCCAAAACAACATCAGCTAAAAAACGTTTGTATCGTTTAATAAGCCGGCCGTGAATTAGTTTTTCTTTAAAAAACCATCCATTCGTTTTTAAAGTTGCGTGCGGGCAAAGGGAACCGTATTCTGTTCTACAAATTCCTGTTTCAGAAATTTATAATATCCCGTTATTGCAATCATGGCAGCATTATCCATGGTATATTCAAACTTCGGGATAATCAGGTTCCAGTGATATTTTCTGGCATTTTCGGCCAAGGCATTTCGTAATCCTGAATTGGCAGAAACACCTCCGGCAATCGTTATTTCATTAATCCCGGTCTCCTTCGCGGCCTTCCTTAATTTTCCCAACAGAATTTCAATAATGGTATATTGAAGAGAGGCACACAGATCAGCTTTGTTCTCTTCTATAAAGTTTTCGTTCTTTTTTATTTCATCGCGAAGAAAATACAGGAAATTGGTTTTCAATCCGCTAAAACTATAATCCAGTCCCGGAATTCGCGGACGGCTGAATTCAAAACGATACGGATCGCCTTCTTTCGCCAGCCTGTCAACGTGTGGGCCGCCCGGATAAGGTAATCCCATTACTTTTGCACATTTATCAAAAGCTTCACCGGCAGCATCATCTATGGTTTGTCCAATCACTTCCATATCAAGATAGTCACGCACAAGTATAATCTGCGAATTTCCACCCGATACCAGCAAGCACAAAAACGGAAATTTGGGAGGATTAAAGTCCACCCCATTTTCTTTTATAAACAAAGCCAGTACATGTCCCTGTAAATGATTTACCTCGATTAGCGGCACATTCAGCGCCAGCGAAAAACCTTTTGCAAACGAAGTACCCACCAAAAGAGAACCCAGCAATCCGGGGCCACGGGTAAAAGCTACTGCCGATATTTCGGAACGTTCAACTCCGACACGTTTAACAGCCAGTTCCACAACCGGAATAATATTTTGCTGATGAGCGCGCGAAGCCAATTCAGGAACTACTCCCCCATATTCTTCATGTACCTTTTGATTGGCCACTACATTCGACAAAATAACTCCGTCGCGGATAATTGCCGCCGATGTATCGTCGCACGATGATTCAATTCCCAATATTGTAATTCCCTTGTTCTCCATTTTTCAAAAATGATAAAATTTTTATCGTTTCCCGATATCTGATTTTTTTGTTATTACGTTCTATTTAAACAAGAACAAATGCCCCTGGTTTATATCTTTGCGTTATTAAAAAGTATTCGTTCATAAAAGATCGGATTCGCAACGATTTTATTTCTGAAAAAGGGTATGTTCGTTTAAAAATTGCAAAACTATTAAAAAAGGCTGGAAAATATTCATTGTAGTGGTTTTGGTGCTCCTTGCCGTACCTATAACCGGTTATCTTGCTATTCAAAACAGCAGGATACAGACAACTATTACACAGCGCATTGCAGCAATTTTATCAAAACGGCTAAACACCCATATTACGGTTGGGCACGTTGATATTCGATTTTTTCGTTCTATTCAACTCGAAGATATTTTAATTGAAGACCAAAAAGGCGACACATTGCTTTTTGCCAATGAAATATCGGCAAAAATAGATACACTCCGCTTTCGCAAACATTTTTTGAGTATTGACGAGCTCAGTTTTGACGGTAATAAACTTAATATTTCGCGCGATTCGTCTGATATCTACAACTTCAGTTTTATTTTGGAGGCTTTTGGCGACTCGACAAAAAACACCAGAGAAAACTGGGAGATAAAATGCAAAACTTTTCATTTTAGTACGCTTCATGTTCAGTATGCCGATAATGCTGCAAAAAAGCAAAATAAGCTGTTTGTTGACGACCTGAGCATGGATGTGGCAAATTTCATGAATAACGGCGAACACACTTATCTTCAGCTTAAACAGCTGTCAATGAGTGCCAACAACAATATTCAAATAAAAAACCTGAGTGCCGGGATCGATATTACTCCTCAGAAAATAGAACTGGATAACTGGAGTGTGGAAAGCCGGAGCTCTCAAATAAGCAACTCCACTTTAATCCTGGAATTACCGTCGGTTACCGACTCGCTGGCCACACCTTTAAAGATCGATCTTCAGATTCCTGAATCCCGAATCAACTTTCTGGAGCTGGGACAAATTATTCCGGCGCTAAAAGGAATGGACCAGGTGGTTCAGCTATCTGGGCAAATCTATGGAGATATAAACGACCTCAAAGGAAAAAACATACGTTTCAGTACCGGGCAAAACACCCGGGGAAACATTGATTTCTACGTAAACGACCTGCTCAATACTGAAAACATGTATCTTTTTGTTGACGTAAAAGAATCGTCAACCAGTTTTAACGACTTATCAAATATTCATTTACCCAATTCAGCCAACATTGATTACCTGCAATTTCCGAATAGTTTTTACGAGGCAGGAATCCTGAATTTTAAAGGAAACTTTAGCGGCTTTCTCGACGACTTTGTAACATTTGGAACCCTGCAAAGCCAAATGGGGACATTAACAACTGATATTTTGGTTGCACCCGAAAAAGAAGGATCGGTGTATTACCGGGGCAACATTGCTACCCGTAATTTTCAACTTGAAAAATTATTCAGGGAAAATAACCTTGGAAAATTAACCTTTAGTGCCTCGGTTGATGGCAAATACAATCAACACGACGAATCGGTATCGGGGGTTTTTAAAGGCGATATTAAAACAATCGAAATCAACGACTATCCGTACAACGACATTGAGTTTGATGGTATTTTGGTAGATAAAATGTTTGATGGATTGCTGGTTATGAACGATTCAAACCTCCAATTTTCGTTTTTGGGGCAGGTTGATCTGAACCATAAAATACCTGAATTTGATTTCACCTTACAATTAAACAAAGCACGGCCCGCACATCTGAATTTATTTCAGCAGTTTCCAAATGCAGAAATTGCATTTAATATGAATGCCAATTTTAAAGGCGCAACCCTGGATAACCTCGATGGAATGATTGCCTTAAACGAAGGTTATTACAAAAACCGAAATGGCTTGCTTGATTTGGGTGGCATGAAACTGAAAACAAACAAAAAGAACGGGATCGACTCGCTTGTTTTCAATTCTGATTTTATGGATATTGAAATAGGTGGAAATTACTATTTCAGAAGTATTGTATATGCTGCCCGGCAAACCCTACAGCGGTTTATCCCTTCGTATGACTTAAAAGGTGAAGACAACGGATTAACCAATAAATTTGATTTTAACATCAATGTAAAAGAAGACATTAATTCGCTGACAAAAATATTTGCCCCAGGCCTTGAAATGGACGCCCCGTTTCTTTTATACGGAAAATTTAACTCGGTTGACAAAGATGTCCAATTGGAAGGGAGTATCCCCGGTATTCGCTACAACAATATTCTGGCAAGAGATATTTTTATCGGGAACAAAGCAATTGACAATGCTTACTATTCTAAATTCCGCTTTGGGGAACTTCGTGTAAACAACGATGTACAACTCTATAATTTCAGAATCGATTCGGAAGTTGCCGCCGATGTACTGAACAATACCGTTTCGTGGAGTAATTATGATGAACGAACCTACCGCGGATCCATAAAAACACAAACCTTTTTCTCAAGATCCGACAGTACAAATAATTTCCGCGCACTTGTAAAAGGCCAGGCATCAAAAATTTTTATTGCTGATACAGTCTGGAATATTTCCCCATTTTCTGTATCGTTCGACTCTACTTCAATATCAGTAAATAACTTATTGATTTACAACAAAAACCAACAAATTGCATTAAACGGGCGAACCAACAAGGGAAAACCGGACCTGCTAAATCTTCAACTCCAGAATATAAACCTGAAAGAACTAAATGTTTATGCCAAACAAGATCTGCAAATAAGCGGAATGGTAAACGGAACTTTTGGTGTTGCCAACCTTTTGGACGAACCCGTGGTTTTATCCGATCTGTCAATCGATGATTTTTACTACAAAGACCAGCTGATGGGCGATGTATCGCTCGTAACCCAGTGGAACAGTACGCAGTCGAAAATAGACACGCACTTAAAAATAATGCGCAGAGGCCGTTTAAGCCTTGATGCATCCGGGAGTTACCTGCCCGTAACAAAAGGGCTTAATTTCGACGCCCGCTTCGACAGTGTTTCACTTGTAGTGTTGGAAACGTTTATGGGCGAAAGCTTTTCTAATTTCAAAGGCAATGGTTCCGGAAAAGTAAACATTGGAGGAACGGTTGACAAGGTACTGCTAAATGGAGCGTTAATGGGTAGCAATGCCGGTCTTACAATAGTTGCCACGCAGGTTCCCTATTCGTTTAACGACAGTGTTTACTTTAAAAACGACACCATTCTTTTTGATAACATTACCATTTCTGACAACCGAAACAATAAGGGGAAATTCTTTGGCACACTGGTGCATCATAATTTCGGAGACATGATTTACGACCTTCATGCCACAACTCCGGGAATAAGAGCACTAAACACCACACCACGTGACTATGAGAAATTTTATGGTGTAGCGGTTGCCGCCGGGCGACTGGACATTACAGGGAAAGGCCAATCGGTTCGATTAACCGGATCGATGAGGTCTTTGGCGGGCACCGAACTAAACATTTCGATGGAAGGCGAAAGTGTGGTGGAGAAATATGATTTTATTGAGTTTGTTGTGCCAAATCAAACCGAAGAGTCAGATTTCTACAAACAACAACCCGGCGAAGAAAGCAAACTGAGCTTAAGCTTATCGGTAGAAGCAACACCCGACGCAAAAGTTCAGTTAATATACAACTCACAAATCGGCGACATTATAAAGGCGCAGGGAGAAGGTCTTTTGGTATTTGAAATGAACGAAGACGGAGATATTTTCCTATCAGGAAACTATAAACCTACCAAGGGAGATTACCTTTTCACCCTTCAAAATGTTATTAACAAGCGTTTTACAATCGAACCCGGAGGTTCTATTGCCTGGTCGGGAGATCCTTACAATGCCGACATCGACCTGAAAGCTATTTACAAGTTAAAAGCCTCTCTGTACGACCTCTTTGTATCTGATATTACAAACACAGCCCAATCACAAAGAATTCAGGTAGAATGTATTATTCACCTGGAAGATGAACTGGCAAACCCGACGATCAGTTTTGAGATTGAATTTCCAAATGCTGAAGAAAGAATAAAAGACGACCTGCAACAGTTCTTCAATACTGAAGAAGAGATGAACAAACAAATACTTTCGCTCATTGTAATGGGGAAATTTTATACGCCTGAATACCTGCGTGGAACATACGAAGCCCAAAATAACAACATGCTGGGTTCTACCGCCAGCGAACTGTTCTCAAACCAGCTGAGTAACTGGTTATCGCAAATTAACGACCATTGGGATGTGGGCGTTAACTACCGCCCGGGCACCGAAGTCAGTGATGACGAAATAGAACTGGCACTAAGTACCCAGATTTTTAACGACCGGGTAACACTGAACGGAAACATTGGGAATAATGCCAATCAGTACAGTACCAACAACTCACAAATTGTCGGCGATTTTGAAATTAATGTAAAACTGGTTCCCAGTGGTAAAATTCAACTTAAGGCCTACAGCCGCTCCAACAACAACCTTTACTACGAAACAGCACCTTACACGCAGGGAATTGGCCTTTCGTTTACTGAAGAGTACAATACCATTGAGGAGTTATACCGAAAATTAACCAGTATTTTTCGAAAAAAAGACTAACCAGCTTAGGGTAAAACACCTGCATTCCTGATTATTTACTTAAACTTCGTAAAATCCTGATAAAATTTGTTTATATATCCAAAGCAAAAAATAATTTTGTGGTCGTTTTAGCAGACAAAACTTAATCTTTTAAAATCAATACTATGTTTGTATTAATGGTTGTGATCTTTGTTCTGGGCTATATGGCAATAGCGCTGGAACATCCTCTAAAAGTGGACAAAGCAGCACCCGCGCTCATTACCGGAGTGTTGGTCTGGGTAATTTTAATCCTTGATGTCTCGGGAATTTTAAACCTTGGTTTTAGCCAGGCTTGGGAACATTTCAAGCACAGTACCATGCTCACTGATTTTCTGGATAAGAATCCGGAAGCCAGCCTAATCGAGCAAATGAAGTACTTTATCGTTGACAATCAGATACTGGAGCATCTTGGCGACATTTCGGAGATACTTTTCTTTCTGCTTGGAGCTATGACAATTGTTGAAACCATTGACCAGCACCAGGGCTTCAATATAATTACAAATAAAATCACAACAACAAACAAAGTAAAGTTGCTATGGATATTGAGCGTCCTGACTTTCTTCATGTCGGCATTACTTGATAACCTAACCACCACCATTGTGATGGTAGCTTTACTTCGAAAATTAATTGAAGATAAAAAATCGAGGTGGTTCTTTGCCAGTATGATTGTTATTGCTGCAAATGCCGGTGGAGCCTGGTCTCCGATCGGGGATGTAACTACCATTATGCTTTGGATTGGGAAACAGGTAACTGCCGGTAATATTATTGCCATGGTATTCCTGCCCAGTCTTTTTAATATGCTTTTCCCCTTGCTGGTGGTTTCGATATACATGAAAGGACATGTTGAAAAACCACAACTGGATACAAATGAAAATGCAAACTTCACTTCTCCTTTCGAGCAAAGGTTAATCCTGTTTATGGGTATTGGAGCGCTTTTATTTGTTCCGGTTTTCAAAACAACCACACATCTTCCACCTTATATGGGAATGTTACTCGGGCTGGGAGTTATTTGGGTTACAACTGAACTGATGCACCGGAATAAAAAATACGAAGACAAACGAAAACTTACCGTTGTGGGTGTGTTAAAGAAAGTAGATGTACCTACTATCTTTTTCTTTTTAGGTATTTTATCGGCAGTTGCAGCGCTCGAAACCGCCGGACACTTGCATTTGCTGGCCGGTTTTCTGGATAAAAACGTACACGATATTTATGGTATTAATGCCACCATTGGTGTTTTATCGGCAATTGTTGACAACGTACCGCTTACAGCCGGAGCCATGGGAATGTACCCGGTAATGACTGAAGCCATGGTACATGCATCGGCAGAGCCAGCGTACATGCATCATTTTGTTCAGGATGGTGCTTTCTGGGAATTACTTGCCTATGCCGCAGGGACAGGTGGTAGTATCTTAATCATTGGTTCGGATGCCGGTGTAGCCGCAATGGGACTCGAAAAAATTGATTTCATCTGGTACATGAAAAAGATAAGCTGGCTGGCACTGATTGGTTACTTCGGAGGTATTCTAATCTATTGGTTACAGGAAATGTTGATTTTCAAAATGTAACAAACGGCCAGAAAAGCAAAAAACTGCTTTCAATATCCGATTGTTCATAACTCCGTTCGTGTGGGCAATTGTGATCCGGAAAGCATTTAAAATATTACGTACTTTTGCGGGGTATAATAATTAAGATTATACCCCGTTTTTATTGATAAGAATTGTAAAACACTAGTAAAAAAATATGTTTAATCTATTAATGATCCAAGCTGATCTTCCACAAGGAGTGGAAGCCGCGGTTACCGAACCGGAAGGAATTTCCACTAAGTTTATTGATCTGGCGTTAAAAGGCGGCTGGATTATGATACCGATTCTGGCACTCTCAGTTGTGGCCGTTTATATTTTCTTCGACCGCTATTTTGCCATCAAAAAAGCCGGGAAATTTGATTCCGGATTACTGGACAAGATAAAGGTTTATATTTCAACCGGTAAAATTGATGCTGCCGTTGCGCTATGCCGCAGCAATGCAAATCCCGCATCGCGCATGCTGGAAAAAGGGATCAGCCGTATTGGGCGGCCATTAACCGACGTAAATGCTGCCATTGAGAACATTGGTAACCTCGAAATCCAAAAGCTTGAAAAAGGTCTTCCGGTTTTGGCTTCTGTAGCGGGGGGAGCTCCCATGATCGGATTCCTGGGAACCGTAATGGGGATGATCCAGGCATTTTACGACATGTCGAATGCAGGTAACAACATTGATGTTACCCTGCTTTCAACCGGTATTTATCAGGCCATGGTAACTACTGTTGCAGGGCTTATCGTAGGTATCATTGCCTATTTTGCGTACAATATTCTGGTTTCGAATGTTGAAAAAGTGGTGTTTAAAATGGAAGCTACCACTTCTGAATTTATGGATTTGTTGAACGAACCTGCCTAATTCAATTTCAATGGCATTAAAAAAACGAAATAAAGTAAATGCAGCATTCAGCATGTCGTCGATGACCGACATTGTGTTTCTTTTGCTGATATTCTTTATGGTCACTTCTACATTGATTGCACCAAATGCTTTAAAATTATTGCTGCCGCAAAGCAGTAATCAAACAGCCGCAAAGCCAATCACGACCATTTCGATCACAAAAGACCTGAAATATTACATCAACGACGATAATAAACTGAACAGAGTATCATTCAACGAGATTGAACCTTTTTTACGCAATAAATTTGGTGTTGGAAACGACGATATTTTTATTTCGCTTCATGCCGACCAAAGTGTTCCGGTAAACGAAGTGGTAAAAATTATGAACATTGCCCGCCGAAACAAGTATAAAATGATACTGGCAACCGCACCGGAATAAACAGAGTCTTTTAATGGACACAAGAGAGGAATATAGCGAACGAAAAAAAGGATTAATCGGCACCATCATCTTCCATGTGATAGTGCTGCTACTGTTAATATTCCTTGGATTCTTTACCCCGCTACCACTGCCGGGAGAAGAAGGTATTCTGGTAAACTTTGGTAATTCTGAAAATGGTTTGGGTGACCGTGAACCGGCTCCTGCCCGCCAGAAACAACCCACTCCCACTCCTGCTCCGCCAAAACGTGAAGAGGCCAAAGCCGCGCCACAACCTGCAACAACTCCACCTCCTACACCTAAGACAAATCCGCAGCCTGCCAAAGAAACGGCAATGACCCAGGATTATGAAAAAACCGTTGCCATTGATGCTGCGGAAAAAAAGAAAAAAGAAGAAGAAAGGAAAAGGCAGGAGCAGCTGGCAGAAGAACGCCGTAAACAACAAGCCGAAGAAGCAGAAAAAAAGGCACTGGCAGACGCAGAAGCAAAGAGAAAAGCAGAGGCAGATGCTAAAGCAAAAGCCGAAGCCCAGGCAAAAGCAAAGGCAGAGGCTGAACGAAAAGCCAGAGAGGAAGCAGAAAGAAAACGCCTGGAAGAAGAACAGAAAAAAATAAACGAAATAAACTCGCGTACTCAGGGAGCTTTCTTAAAAAGCGGAAACGGAACCGGAGGAACCGGAAGCGGCGACGGGAAAAGCCAGGGTGTAACCTTCCCTGGTGGCAACCAGGGTGTACCTACCGGTGACCCCAATGCCGGTAATTACGGACAGGGAGGTAGTGGCTCAGGAAATCAGGGTGATGGTATTTCGTTTAGTCTCGGAGATAGAAAAGCGGTTGGGAGATGGCCTAAACCTAATTACACTGGCAACGACGCGGGGCTGGTTGTCGTACGAATTACGGTTGACGGCAGTGGACGTGTGACTAACGCCGAACCCGGTGTTAGAGGAACCACTATTATGGACAAAACATTCTGGAATGCAGCGAAACAAGCAGCTTTAAAAGCTCGGTTCGACGTGAAGGAAAACACACCGGTTCAACAGGGAACCATCTCCTATCGTTTCGTGCTCGATTAAGCATCTTTTCCATTTTTACCGGCTACTTTCAGCCGAACAATCCTGAATCATAACCATCTGTTATTCAAGGAAAAATAAGATAGAGAGGAGAATCTGTTTGAAGTCCATTTTTTTTCCCGGGCAACAACGATAAAACATACCACTACAAATAACACGAAGCACAATTTCTGATAGTTATCAATGTTTATACGGGTACTTTTTTAGTCATTTGCAAAAAATTCAGATCATGGCATTCCTTACAAAAGACAAAGTTTTTAGTAAACGCTGGTTTAAACATTATTTGTTTATTGTGGTTGGTTCGTTTATCCTGGCCTCATCCTTTGTGTTTTTTATTACGCCGCACAAAATTGTGCCGGGGGGTGTTTACGGTATTTCCATTGTGGTTCATTACCTCACAAAAGGTGTTTTTTCGTTTTGGCCCGATGGGGTTCCGATTGGATTGTTTGCCCTGATGCTGGATATTCCGCTGATTATTGCCGGGATAAAAATACTGGGGCCGCGTTTCGGGGTTAAAACAATTACCGGTTCGGTACTCACCGCCACATTCACCGATCTGATTACCTGGTTACGTCCGGTTGCCGCCGATGTCCCATTGGTTGACGATGTTCTTTTATCGTGCGTATTTGCAGGGGTTTTAGCCGGTTTTGGCTTGGGGTTGATTTTTAAATCAAGGGCTACTTCCGGTGGCTCGGATATTATTGCCATGATTATTGCCAAATATACACACATTCAGATCGGGCGCTTAATGATTTATGTGGATTCGGTAATCGTTTTGTTTGGCCTTCTTGCATTTGGCGACTGGGCGATTCCCCTGTATTCATGGATCGTGATCTACATTACCGGAAAAGTAATCGATATAACCCTTGAAGGGGCAGATTACAACAAAGCACTGATGATTATTTCAAAACAACACGAGCTGATCAGAAATAAACTCCTCATGGACCTCGACCGGGGAGGTACCTACTTAAATGGTGAGGGAATGTACACCGGAGAAGAAAAACGGATAATCTACACGGTAGTAAGCCGCCGCGAAGTAGCCATACTTAAAGAATACATAAGCAATATTGACCCCGATGCATTTATCACCATCATGGATACCAAGGAGATTCTGGGTGAAGGCTTTCAGAACCTGAACCAAAAGTAAGGTAGTGAAATTGTATCGCAATATTTTCTTTTTATCTTTAAAAGCTTTCATAAAAAGCCTTTTATATGATTACCGTTTTTGTTGCCTACATAATTATATTGATAGGAATTGTTGCATATTCTGCCCGTCGCTCAAAAACCAATAATGACTTTGTACTTGGAGGAAAGAAAATTTCCGGTTTTTCGCTCGCTCTTTCAGAACGGGCAACAGGCGAATCTGCCTGGTTGTTGCTCGGGCTTACAGGACTTGCCTACTCCGAAGGAATGGCAGCAATCTGGGTGGCATTAGGCTGTGTTTCGGGCATTATTTTTCTTTGGGTATTTTTGGCAGAACCGCTTCAGCAACTCACCGAAAAAAATGGTGCGTTGACAGTTCCGGGATTGTTCTCTGCTAAATTTAAAGGGACACAGCGTAGTTTTGGAATTTTATCGTCGCTTATTATCATCTTCTTTTTTGTTTTGTACATAGCAGCTCAATTCAGTGGGGCAGGTAAAATTTTTAACGATACTTTCAATATCGATCCTTTTTGGGGAATGGTAATCGGTTCATCGCTGGTAACTATATATACCATGCTTGGCGGATTTATTACCGTTGTTGCAACGTAAGCATTCGCTAAACCCCGTCTATTTTTCCTGCCAATGAGTCATTAAGTTTGCTGTGAACCAAAAATGAAACAGAGATGCTCAATGCTCAAAAATTCCTGTCGATTTATCATG